>JBBROU010000004.1:0-82998 GCA_038229055.1 Bryobacterales bacterium
CGAGAGCCGATAGCTTGGCCGCGGACGCGTCGATTCCCGATGTCAGTTCAGCCGCTGTATTCTTGACTAAGTTGTCGGCCTTCATTCGCGGCTTGAAGTTCGAGAAATCTTCCTTGCCGATTTGCTTCCAGTACTTGTCCGGATCGGCCTTGCTCTCCGCCTCGTAATAGATCAGAACCCATGCGCGCACCTGCTCTTCCGGAGGCATGTCCGATTCCTCCCGGAACGCCGGCACATCGGTCAGCGATGTCGAATAGAAACCGTCTGGCTCGCGGTGGAACGCCGGGGGATGGCATTGGAATGGCAAGGTCCGCATCTGGAAGGGAGCCCACGGCAGTTGCAGTGGCTTCAGATGGTAAGTGACACTCCACATTGGGATATCGCGCTGAAAGAGGAGATGCATGTAAGAAGCGGTCTCATCTTCGTGAGTTTCGCGATAGCGGTATTCGACGACATCGCCCACTTCGACGTTCGGCAGAGCGAAGGTCTTACCCTTCACCTTCAGCCCTTTCGTTTTCAGCAACTCGCGGTCGAAAATCGACTCTTTGGTAAGTTCCACGACGGAGCCGTCAGGCTTCACCGTGCGCGCCGCCACATCGGAGATGGAAGTCCTTCCAAGTCTAGGAATTTCTACCGTGGCAAACTTCTCCTTCCCACGGTCCGTGAAGATTTTAATCCGCACGTAGTGGATTAACGAGAGCGAGAAATTGGATCCCTGAAGGCGATCCTCCACATGCACGTCCCAGAAAATAGCCTCGGCATCCGCGCCTGGATCGACCTTCGGTGTCTTGCGGGTTAGCTCGTCCGTGCCGACGGGCCGCCAATCGGCCGGCCGCATCTGCGCGGGCGCAAGCCATAAAAATACGAGCAGATAGGCGTAAATTCTCATGTCATCCCCAGCAAATTCCTGAAGGATGTCAGAGAAGTTAGAAATATGTCAAGTTGAGTGACTTACTTGCGAAATTAAAACGGAAGAATTTCTTCCCGCACCGGATCGAAATCAATCCGCCGCTTCTGCATATAAGAAATATTCCCCAGGTGCGACGCCTGCGCCGAGCGGTGCCCGATCAGCACGTCCCCGTTCGGCAGCTTGCGCGACTTCACGCATTCCAGGAAGTTATTAATATGATCAATCGTCATGTCATGCGGCTCCGCATTGACGATCGTCGGCGTCGCATTCTTTCCGAGCGGCCAGTACTCGTAATGTTGGCGGTCGATTAACAGCCGGCCCTCGGTCCCGCACATCTCTACGCCTTCGCCTTTGATGCCCGGCGCCAGCGTGGCTTCGAATGTCGCCGTATATTCACCCGGATATTCCAGCAGCACATTGATCGTGTCCGGCGCGGTCCGCCCGTCCTTATACGCGTAGACTCCGCCCGCCGCACTGCCCGAAATCGGAATGTCATGCCCCATGAACATGTGCACCACATCGATCCAGTGAGTGAACAGATCCGTCACCTGCCCGCCGCCGAAATCTAAATAAGCGCGCCAGTTGAAGTACTGCTGCGGATCGTAATCGCGCCACTTCACCGGCCCCAGAAAATGCGCCCAATCCAAATTACCCGGCTGCGATTGCAGCGTCGCCGGTGCCTTCCGCAAGTGATAGGTATTCCCATGCCACCACGTGCGCGCGAGCGTGATTTTCCCCAGCTTGCCCGAATCCAGATACTCGCGTTTCGCTTGCAGATAATGATGCCCGCTCCGCTGCTGCATACCGACCTGGCAGATGCGGTTGTTTACGCGCGCCGCCTTCACCACCGGCGGCCCCTCTTCGATGGTGCGCGTCAGCGGTTTCTCCACATACACGTCCTTGCCGGCATTCAACGCGTCGATCGCGGTCGCCGTATGCCAGTGATCCGGCGTTGCGATCAGCACCATATCGACTTCCTTCATCTCGAGCAGCTTGCGATGATCGCGGAAGTCCTTCGCGCGCGGCGCCTTCGAGCGAGCCAGATCGATCTGCTGGCCGTAGACGTCGCATACGGCCAGAACCTCGACCTGCGAATTCATCTGGAACTGCGACATGTCCTGGCGGCCGCGTTCGCCGCAGCCAATCACGCCCAGGTTCATTTTGTCGTTGGCGCCTTTGATCCGCGAATACGACGCCGCCGTCATCGCCACGCCCGCGCGCCGCAACAAATCTCGTCTGGCTATCATGTTTGTCCTTTAGTGCTGGTGCGCGCAGCCCGGAAAGGAAGCTAGCGCGGTGTTGCCCTTGTAACCCAACTCCTGTACGAGTCCGGCGTACGAAGTGTAGTAGCCATCCGCCGTCATGCTTTTGATGGCATGGAAAAAAACTTCTCCCGGGCCCTTCATCTCGCTTCGGAATGCCGCCTCGCTCAAGGGAGTGAGCAGAACAATCTGCTGATCCTCGCCTAGCTCCATAAACTTCTTGCCGAACTTCGACGCCGCCTCCCCATCAAGAAACGCAATCCCCTCGCGATAACGCTTTTGATGCTCGGGATTCGCGCTGACCACGCCGTCGATATAGCGAGGCACTCCCGCGGCGACCGCCCCCGGAGTGTCCGTCGGCGGAATAATCAGATCGCTCACGCGCGACACCACCGCCATCTCCGGTTCAGTGAAGAACTTCGCCGTGTATGGTCCCGCGGGTCCCGGAGGAACCGCGCCCGGATGTTCGTGCTCGTGCGCAGCCCCGGCTGGCGCAGCCGTCTGCCCGTACAACTCGTCCGCGGCGAACGGAAATGCACACGTCGTGCCGATCGCACCGATAATCTTCAACGTCTCTCTACGCGTCTCCATCACAGTTCTCCCTTTTGAAAGCGGTCGGCAATATGGTCGGCCATCCGTGCCGCCAAGGCCATGATCGTGAGCGTCGGATTCTTCTCCGATGCGCTCGGAAACACGCTCGCGTCCGCTACATAAAGATTCGGAACGTCGTGGCTGCGGCAATCCGCGTTCAATACCGATGTGCGCGGATCGTTCCCCATCCGGCACCCGCCGATCTCATGATTCGTCTCTGGCTTGGACGCCACCGAGTGGATCTCCGCGCCCGACGCTTTCAAAATATCCACCGACCAGCGCGTCATGTCCGCGAAAAGTTTCTTGTCGTTTTCTTTCCACGAAACATGCCGCCGCGCCAGCGGTAATCCCCACGCATCCTTCTTTTCGTAATCCAAATCCACAAAGGAATCCTGATTGGGGATCATCTCCCCATACGGCGAGAACACCACGAAGGCCGGATACCGGTCCTTGACCGATTTTTTGAAATCTTTCCCGAACCCCGCCATCCCGCGCGCCCAGCCCACCGATCGCCGGTTCTGATAATTGAACTGCATCCCGAAACTGCGCGCATAGTCGCGCTTCCGGTTATGAATGAACGAGGGCACATAGGCGTGATCCAGAAATCCTTCGTCGTTCGTCGTCGGCGTCCCGATCAGTTCACCCAGAAACGCCTCCACCCCGCCGGTGAAGTGCGGAATGAAATTGCGCCCGAGTTGCCCGCTGGAATTGGCGAGCCCTGCCGGATATCGCGACGATTTCGACATCAGCAGCAGCGCCACACTCTGCACGCACGCACAGGCCGACACCACGGCTTTCGCCCGCACTTCGCCATCCGCCTTCGTCACGCGGTTGACGTAGCGCACGCCGGTCGCGCGATTCTCATCGGAGATTACAATTTCGCGCGCGATGGCATCGTGAATAATGGTGAGCTTCCCGGTCTTCAACGCCGGAATCATATGCACATCGGCGGAATTGTATTTCGCGGCGACATCGCAGCCCGCCATGCAGTTGCCGCAGTAGTGGCAGGCCGGCCTCGTGCGGCTCGCCACCGAAAGCGTCGCCTTGCGCACGTGAATTACCTTGACGCCAAGCTTCTCGGCGCCGCGCTTGATAATCTCGTCGCTGCACTTCATCGCTACCGGCGGCAAAAACTGCCCGTCCGGAAGATCTTCCAGCCCGTCGCGATTTCCACACACTCCCACTTCACGCTCCACGCGATCGTAATAAGGCGCCAAGTCCGGATAGTCGATAGGCCAGTCCTCGCCCGCACCGTCGATCGATTTGCCCTTGAAGTCGCGGTGACTCTGCCGCCACGCCACCGCATTCCAGAGCATGGTCTTCCCGCCGACGCCGCGCGTGCGCTCCGAATCGAACCCGGCCACGCCCGGTTTCATGGTCGGAATGTGCCGGTTCTCAAATTCGAACGGCATCGCGTGGGTGTTGAACGCGGTCCGCGTATTCACCTTTGGGCCGCCTTCCAGCACAACCACGTCCACGCCTCTGCGAGCCAGATGCGCGGCCAAGGTGCCGCCACCCGCGCCCGACCCTACAATGCAAACATCGAAAATTTTCATTCGGAACCCAGTTAATAACTTAGAAGCCGTTCAGTTTCGCGCACCAGATCGTCCACTTGCGGCAGAATCGCATTCTCCAACTGGGGATGATATCCCACCCAAGTGTCGAGCGCACCTAAACGGCGCACCGGAGCGTCCAGATGGCTAAACAATTCGTCGCCGATGCGCGCCGCGATCTCCGACCCGTAGCCCCAGGACAAGCAGTCTTCGTGAACCACCAAAACGCGGCTCGTCTTCTTCACCGATTCCGCGATCGTCTCCCAGTCGTACGGCGCCAGCGATCGCAAATCCAGAATTTCCACCGTCGTTTCCGGATTCTTGCGCTCGATCAGCAGCGCCGCTTGCAGCGCCTTCTGCACCACCGCTCCATAGGTGACGACCGTCACCGCGTTGCCCGGTTTCACCACGTTTGCCTTGCCGAAAGGAATAGTGAAATCCGCGCCGGGGTGCGCCGAACGGTTGTATGGCTCGCGATACAACCGTTTGTGCTCGAGAAACAGAACTGGGTCGTCGCATCGAATCGCGGTCCGCAGCAATCCGCAGGCATCGAGCGCATTCGAGGGCATCACCACGCGCAGCCCGGGGATGTGCGTGAAGGCTACTTCGCCGCACTGGCTGTGGTACACCGCGCCGCCGTTCAGATAGCCGCCGATCGGAATGCGCAACACCAGAGGCGCCGAGAAACCGTTGTTCGACCGCCACCGGAAGCTGGCCAGCTCATCGCGAATCTGCATCATCGCGGGCCACACGTAATCGAAGAATTGGATCTCGGCCACGGGCTTCAACCCTGCCGTCGCCATCCCCATCGCGCGCCCCACGATTCCGGCCTCGGCGATCGGCGTATTGAAGCATCGCTCGCTGCCGAACTCCAATTGCAAGCCGTGCGTGACCTTGAAAACCCCGCCCTTGCCTTTCACCTCGGAAAGATTTTCGGCGCGGCTGCAATCCGCCACGTCTTCGCCGAACACCACGATCTTGGGATCGCGCCGCATCTCTTCCCGCAGTGTCGCGTTTAAAAGGTCCACCATCGTCTTCGGTTCGCCTTCGAACTTCGCCTCTGTCTGGAACTGCGGCGAATCCGGCGTGAGGCTCTCGGAATATAGATGCCGCAGCGCCGTCTCTTTCGCGGGAGGCTCGGCCTGCATTGCCAGTTGCGCGGACTCGTTGACTTCCGTATCCACCTCATGCCCGATACGTTTCAACCCCTGGCGGTCGAGAATTCCTTCCTCCACCAGCCACTGCGGAAAGGTCAACACTGGGTCGCGGTGGCTCTCCCGTTCCCGCTCTGCCGGGGTCTTATAGAGTCGCTCGTCGTCCGAAAGGGAGTGCGAATAGAGCCGCACCAAATGCGCGTGAACCAGTGCCGGACCATTGCCGCCGCGGCAGTAATCCGCAGCGTTCTGCAATGCATGATGCGACGCAATCAAATCCGTGCCATCCACCTCTTGGCGGAATAGTCCGGGCATGCCCTCGAGCACTCGCGATATGTTGCCGCCCGCCGTCTGAAATTCACTCGGAACCGAAATCGCGTACCCATTGTCCTGAATCAAGAACAGAACCGGAAGCCTCCCCAGGCAAGCGGCGTTCATCGCCTCCCAGAACTCACCTTCGCTCGTGGCACCTTCGCCCGAAGAAACGAGCACGATCTGATCCGTCTTCGGATGCAGATAGCGATTGGCCTCGGCGCATCCGACCGACTGCACATACTGTGTTCCGGTCGGCGAAGACGACGTCACAATGTGCAGTTTCGGATCGCTCCAGTGCGAGGGCATCTGCCGACCGCCACTGGCCGGATCGTCCGCCGCGCCGAACGCCTGCAGAAACATCTCGTACGGGGTCACGCCCAACGTCAGAGAAAGCGCGCGATCGCGGTAATAAGGATAGACCCAGTCGTGCCCGGCGCGCAGCACCATGCCCGCGGCCACCTGCACCGCTTCATGCCCGGCCGCGCTGATCTGAAAATAAATGCGGTTCTGCCGCTTGAGCAGAATCTCCCGGTCATCGATGCGCCTGGAAGTGAGCATCAGCCGGAATGCTCGGATCAGCGCTTCCGCGTCCAGTCCCGCGACCGCAGTCGACGATTTCAAATCCGCGCTCGTTGGCGTCATCAACTCAAGTTTAATCCCGGATAGGCACTCTACACCGTCATGCGTCGCGCGTCAATAGCGGTCCGCGCGCGATCCCGATTCAGAATTAAGAGCGCGCATAAATACAGCACACCTCCTACCAGCAGTGTCTGCATCAGCCCCAGATAGATTGCGCAGACCAGCGCGCCCACTGACCCGAGCACGCTCGACGCCGCATTCAATGACCATGCCCAGCGTAGCGCCGGTTTGTGCCACGCCTCGAGACGCGCTAACCCGATCGGGAACGGCATGCCCATCACGAATCCCGCGGGGAAGATCAGTAGCACGGTAATCAGCATCTTCACCGCGAGCGGCAGCCCCACCCATCCCGTCAATTGCGTCGAGATCACCAGCGCCAGAATCGCTACCAACCCGGCGATCACCGCCAGCGCTACCATCAGTTTCCCGGGGCGGTCGCCAATCACCTTGCCGCTGGAATAACTTCCCGCTCCGCTCGAGAGGAGCATCGAAAAAATCACCACCGTCAGTGCGTACGTCGGATGGCCCAGGAATAGAACGAACTTCTGGATTAGCGCTACTTCAATCAGGATGTACCCCGCGCCGATAAACAGAAAATACAGCAGAAAGACCAGCACCGGCCGCTCATGCGGCAGCTTCGCTTTTAAGACGATCGGCGGCAGCACCAGAATCACAATTACGGCCAGTATGCTGATGCCGAGCGATTCAAAGAGCAGCGGCACGGCGACGTTGATTTTGTAATCCGCGGCCTTCGGGCCGGTGCTCTCCGCCGTCCGTGTGATGTAAGCCCGAATATCCCTCGGCTGCACGGTATAGAAAAAGAACGGCCTGTTGTCATCCACCGGCGTTATGTTGTATCGGTAATTGCTCTCGTAGGCCGCCGGATCCTTGCTCAACATCAGTTCGCTGAACGGATTTACGTTGGGAGAACCCGGGTAGTAGACCGGCTCCATCTTCGCGTCCGCGATGCCCGCCCTCGCGCGCGCGATGTCCGCATCGGAAAGCGGCTTGCGCGCAATCACCACCGTATCCTGCGCGCCCCATCCCACTACAGTACCCGCGCGCCCCACAATCACGTGCCGCCACGGCTCCTTTTCGCCCAGAGCGTTTAGCGCCACCATGGCCAGCGAAATCAATCGCAACGATTCGCGCGGCGGATCGAATCCCCAGCGTGTGAACGTCAGGAGTCCGTCGTCCGTCAGATGGGTCAAGTAATCGTGAAACGCGTCCGACGTATAAAGGTTGTTCTCCGATAAAGCAAACGCGCCCGCCGCCGTCGACGCCCACGTATCCACCAGCGTCGCCTGCAGCACCTGAAAATGATCGCTGCTGCGCCGCACGAAGCTTCGCCCGTCCTCCACATGAATATGTACATCGGGTCGCAGGTACAAGTTTCGGCTCAATTGCGGATACTTCTGCCGCATGATGGTCGTCGCGATGATGGGATTGATCTCGACGCCAGTCACATCGCGGCTGCCCGAAGCCAGCGCGCGTGACACGTCCCATCCGCCTCCCGGCCCAATCACCAGCGCCTTTGCACCCGGCCGGATCGCATAAGGAAGTCCCGGACCCTGGTGCAGCAGATCGCGCAAATTATCCGGTGTCAGATGATCGAAATCGAAATTTGCAATGCCGGTGGACGCGTCCGCATCAATGAAAATCATCGGCACTCCGGAATCTTTCTCCGGCGCGAGAGCAATGCGCGAAAAACTGTTCCACTTCACAAACTGTTCGTGCTGCAGCTTCTGTCCCTTGGCGTAGCGGACATCCACCCAGTGTTGCTTCAGGTTCACGATTACAAGGAGCGTCAAGGCCAGTGCCACGCCCACCGCCACTACGCGGCCTCGCGTCGATCCCGCCAAATTAAACCAGATCGCCGCCGCGGCCGCGAACAGAACCGCGACCGAGAGCGTCGTATTCGGTCCGCCGAATGCATCGAGCATCGGCACCAGCAGCAGACACCCGCCCGCCGCACCGAGCAAATCGAAGAAATACACACGATCCACGCGCTCGATAGTTTCCGAAATCACCAGCGAAATAATCGCGCCCGATCCCAAGAAAGGCAGCGCATTGGTGAAGTAAATCAGCGCAAGCTGGCCGTTGCTAATCTCGGATTTCTGCGACAGCACCACCACCACCGCCAAAATCACGAACACGCAATTCGCCGTGCTCAGAATTCCGAGCTTGCGAAACAGCGACCCCTTCCAGCCCGCCACGACATAAGAAAAAACGCCGCCCACGCCCAATCCGAAGAGCGCAATCGAAATCGCCAGAAATGCAAAGTGATAATAAAAAACCACCGAGAAGATGCGCGTCAGCGAAAGCTCCAGCAACAGCGTCGCAAGCGTGGTTAACGCAACGGCCAGATAAAGCAGAGGCCAAGGCAGGCCGGCGGAACCGGCGGAGTCGTGAGGGCGGGGCAACGTTTATTTTACAAGAACTGTGCTTCGCCGTAATGACTTCGATCGCACAATGGCCGAATTGTTGCCGCTTATGGAAGACGTGCCCTCGCGCCGAGTTCTTCCTTTGGACCCAGTTCAGTCCGCTAAAGTCGCCGGTCTCCGCTATGTTTCCGGTCCGGGTTCAGACTACGCCCGCAAGCGCGCGGGTCGAGGTTTCTATTATGTAGGCACCGACGGAAAACCTGTTCGCGAGCAAAACGAGTTGACGCGAATCCGCTCGCTCGTCATTCCCCCGGCGTGGACGGATGTTTGGATTTGTCCTCTGCCGAACGGCCACCTGCAAGCATTCGGCACCGATGCGCGCGGTCGCCGCCGGTATCGCTATCACGAGCTCTATCGCCAGATCCGCAATCAGACCAAATTCAGCCGCATGCTCGCATTTGGAAAAGTTTTTCCCGCCATTCGGTCAGCGCGTGCAGCACGGTCTAGGGCTTCCCGGACTGCCGCGAGAAAAGGTGCTAGCTACCGTCGTGCGCCTCCTGGAGACCACCTTCATCCGCATCGGAAACGTGGAGTATGCGCGCGCGAACAGTTCTTTCGGGCTGACACCGCTTCGCGACCGCCACGTCGAAATCGAAGGCACCACTCCGCGTTTCAGTTTCCGCGGCTGGAGCGGGCAAGATCACGAAGTTGAAATCCAGGATCGCCGCAACTACTACGTCCACCCTGCCATCCTTGATGCCTACACCGAGGGAACGCTGCAGCAAATGGTCAAGCCCACGGTCGAGAGCATGTCCAGCTCACCCGAGGAACTCCATCCCGAAGAAATCTGCGTTCTAGCGCTGATCCGCAAGCGCGAATCCGCTATCGACATCGTTTCCGCCGGCGCGCGACTGTAATTACTTCTTCCACATCTTGTGCTTCAAATCCGGCCAAAACTCCATAAACAAGTTCTTGGCCGCGTCATAGGACAGTGCCAGTCCGCCAAACACCATTGAATCGCCCACTTCGCTCTGGCTCGGCGGACGCCATGCGCTCGATATGAATCCTGCGCCAAACGCGCCGCCGATTCGCCACACCGCCAACGACCGTCCGCCGCTATCGGTGTGAGTTATCAGAATCTGGCCCAATGCACTGCGTGAACGAGTAATGAAATCGCCCCGGCCGAGCCTGAAAAACCGCGGGTCTTCGTGCAGCAGGCTGTCCAGCCCGAATCCGACCGCCTCGCGAGCCACGTTAGCGCCAAACACCGATCCGTATCGCCGCCCGTACCCCGCCGCACCTTGTCCCCACTCCGGAGGCTTGTTGTAGAGCTGCTGGAATCCGGCTCCGGCGGCGGTTGCCAGGAACACGCCAGGGTCCACGGTCCGCTTCGCGTGGTACTCGAGCTTGTCCGCGACCCCCACCGGCTGCCGCGCCATGGGCGAGTCGATTAAAGGCGTCCCGTCTTTCGGATCCTGCGCCAGTAACGCCAGAGGCAACGCACAAAATCCAAGGCACACCAAGAGCTTCATGAGTACTATCCCGAAGCATTCGAATGACCGAACCGCTCGAAAGATGCGAAATTGTTTCGGAATTGCCGGATTTAATGCGCGCCCATGCGGTTTACACCCACCAGGCCGCCGCCGGGCTCTCCTTGATAATTATCGAATCGAGGAACTTTATCGCCTTGGTCAAGCCCTCTTCCGGCGAAAGGATGCTGTCCTCATGTTCGATCGAGAGCACGTAATCGTAGCCGAACATCCGCAGGGTCGAGATAAACTCACTCCACCATTCCGCGCCGTGCCCATAGCCGCAGGTGCGGAAAATCCACGCCCGGTTGCGCTCGTCCGTGTACTTCTTGGTATCGAGAACGCCTGACATCGGCAGATTCCGCTCGTAAATCTGCGTGTCTTTGGCATGCACGTGGAAAATAGAATCGCCCAAAATCCGGATCGCCGCAATCGGATCGATACCCTGCCAGAACATGTGGCTCGGATCGTAGTTGCACCCGAGCGCCTGCCCGCCGATCGCGCGCAGCCGCAGCATTGTCTCCGGGCTGTAGGCCAGAAATCCGGGATGCATTTCGATCGCGATCTTGACCCCGTGGTCCTCGGCGAACTTGGCGCGCTTCGACCAGTAGGGAGTCGCTTTTTTCTCCCACTGCCAGGCCAGGACATCCAGATATTCCGGCGGCCACGGGCATGTCACCCAGTTCGGATACTTGGCGCTGTCGCTATCGCCCGGGCAGCCGGAAAAATCGATCACCACCGGCACCCCCAACTTCTCGGCCAGCAGAATGGTCTTGCGATTCGTTTCCTGATACGCTTTGGCTACGTTCGCGTCGGGGTGCAGCGGGTTGCCGTGGCAGCTCAGCGCGCTGATCGAGATTCCCTCGTCGGAAAGCTTCTGTTTAAAAGTTTTCAGTTCACTCTTGTTGTCCAGCATTGAAAGCTTGCAATGCGGATCTCCCGGATAATTTCCCGTCCCCAACTCGACGGTTGTCACCCCATTGCTCTTCAGCTTCTTGATTACATCGTCCAGCGACATCTGGGCTAACAAGGCAGTAAATACGCCGACTCTCACGTGGTGTCTCCTCCGAGTGAATTGCAGACTGCAACCGAACAGAATATCATTATGGGGGATTTGTTATGAGACCTTTTTCTAACCGACGTAACTTCCTCCGCGGCGGTGCAGGCTTCCTCGGAGCGGGCTTCGCCGCCAGCTTCTGGGCCGACGATACGCTGGACGCCGCGGTGCAGAACACCAACAAGAACTCCAAGCCCTCCGAGCTGCGCATCACCGATCTACGCGTCGCAACCCTCGCACATGCTCCCATGACCGATCCAATTGTTCGGATCGATACTAATCAGGGAATCTACGGGTTGGGCGAAGTCCGCGACGGCGCCAGCAAGACTTATGCGCTTATGCTGAAGAGCCGCCTGCTTGGTGAGAATCCCTGCAATGTCGATAAAATCTTCCGCAAGATCAAACAATTCGGCGGGGACTCGCGGCAGGGCGGGGGAGTCTGCGGCGTAGAGATGGCACTCTGGGATCTCGCCGGGAAAGCCTACGGCGTCCCCGTCTATCAAATGCTAGGCGGCAAGTTCCGCGACAAGATCCGCTGCTATGCCGATACCACCGAATCGGACGACCCCAAGATTTATGGCCAGCGTCTAAAGGCGCGCAAAGAGCAAGGCTTCACTTGGCTCAAGATGGATCTCGGTATCGACCTATTAAAGGACACTCCCGGAGCTCTGACTCATCCGCTCGGCATGACCCCGCGCGAGGCCTACAACACCCAGCACATGTTCACCGGCATTGAGCTCACCGACAAGGGCACCGCCATGATGGCGGATTTCGTGGCTCAGGTGCGCGAACAGGTCGGCATGGAAGTTCCCCTCTCGGCCGACCACTTCGGCCACATCGGCCTCAACTCGTGCATCAAGCTCGGCAAGGCGCTCGAAAAATACAACATGGCCTGGCTTGAAGATATGATTCCCTGGCAGTACACCGACCTCTGGAAGAAGATCACCGACGCCCTCGATGTCCCCACCCTCACCGGCGAAGACATTTATTTGAAAGAACACTTCGTCGAGCTCGCTCGCAACCATTCAGTCGACATCCTGCATCCCGATCTCGCCACCTCAGGCGGCATCCTCGAAACCAAAAAGATCGGCGACGCCATCCAGGAGTATGGGGTTCCGATGGCGATGCACTTCGCGGGATCGCCAGTGTCCTGCATGGCCAATGTGCACTGCGCCGCGGCGACTGAGAACTTTCTTGTTCTGGAAAATCACTCGGTTGACGTGCCCTGGTGGAGCGATCTGGTCGAGGGTGTCGAGAAGCCCATCGTGAATCACGGCTTCATAACCGTCCCCGACGGCCCCGGCCTCGGCATTACTCTGAACGACGAGGTGATGAAGCAGCACCTCTTGACTCCCGGGTATTTCGAGCCGACGCCCGAGTGGGATAAGGAGCGCTCCGCCGATCGCCTGTGGAGCTAGCTTCTCTCGAGTTACCGCCCGCCCCGGCCCTGAAATACGATCCGTACCGTGTCGAATAGGATCGCGTAATCGAACAGCAGCGAAACGTTCTTCAGATAAAACAAGTCATATTCCAGCTTGCGCATCGCGTCTTCCACGCTCGATCCATACGGCTGGTTGATCTGCGCCCATCCGGTCAACCCTGGCCGCGCCGAGTGCCGTTCCGCGTAAAACGGCAACTGCTCTTCAAGCATCCTCACGAAATAGGGCCGCTCCGGTCTAGGGCCCACGAGGCTCATGTCGCCGCGCAGAATATCAAAGAACTGCGGAAGCTCGTCGAGCCGGTACTTGCGAATGAACGCGCCCACACGCGTCACGCGCGGATCGTTTTTCTGCGCCCAAGCCGCTCCTTTAGCGGCTTCCGCGTCGGTCTGCATCGACCGGAACTTCGATACGAAGAACGGCTTTTCCTTCAGCCCCACGCGCTCTTGTGTATAAAAAACCGGACCTTTCGAATCCAGCTTGATGGCGATAGCCACGCACATCATGATCGGCGCGCTCACAAGAATTCCGAACAACGAGAAGCCAATATCGGAGACTCGTTTCAACAGCGCCGTCAAACTCGAGCGGCGGAAGCCCTCGGAAAACACGAACCAACTCGGTCTCACGGTGTTCAACAAGACCCGCCCCGTCAGCGCCGCCATCGCCGAGTGCGCATCCTCGATGTAGACGCCCTGCACCCGAAGAGTGACCAGCTCGCGCACCGGGAGCGTTCCGCGATAATCTTCCATCGCCACAATGATGCGCGAAATATTTTTCTCCGCGGCAATCCGCTGCAAATCCTCCGGGCCGCCCAGTACGCCGTAGCCGAATACGCAGTCGCCTGGCGCGAAACTCGAGCTCAGCAGTCCTGCCAGGTTTAGCGATAGATCGGTGCGCCGAGACAGCTCGCGCGCTACCGTCATGGCCGATTCGCCCGCGCCCACGATCAACAGGTTCTGGCCGATGTGCCAGGCGCCATCCAAAGCGATCCGGTTGAGTAACAACCCACTGATCGCAACGCAACTGGTGATCAGCAAGATGCCGCGCCCAATGAGCAGCGAAGGCACCAGCACGTAAAAAACGCCGAGTAGCACCAGCCCGGCGCCTAGCGCCTGAATGACTCGGATGACCTGGTGGCTCCTCCGGCGGATCGAGCTCAGGTTGTAAAGATCGTTGTAATAGAAACAGGACTGCAACGTTCCGACCACGATTACGAACTGCAGCACGCAATCCGGCACGCTGGTATACATGCCGAACTGCACCGGATCGTTCCAGAACCGGACTCGTATCCCCAGCAGCAACGATCCGCAAATTAACAGCGATTCCAGAGCTACCAGGGTTAAGGTCTTCAGCGAGACATATTGGTTGAAAAGACGGATCATCGGTACTAGCTAAGGATCGGTCTTTTCTCCGGGGAACTTCATAGCAAGCGTCAACGAGACTTGCCAAAACACCGCTGAATCTCCGGAATCAGTTTCTGCGAGAACTCCTCGCCTTCGGCGAGCGTGGCATCGTCGTCTTTCAAAACGAGGCGCACCATCGAACCCGCGGTATATCCGTTGAAAATCGCGTTCTGCAGCAGCACCAGTTTGCCTTTCATCTCCCCGGCAATAATCCGATCCCGCAATTGATACCAATACAGCACCTGACGCGTTTCGAGTGCGCGCCGGATACGCGCGCGGTTAATCGTCACGATCGCGCCGTTTACCGGGAATCGGATAGTGCTGCTGTCCCAAATCTCCCAGCCGGAGCCGGGCAGGCAATGTTTCGGCGAGTGCATCGTCTCGCCCGCCTTCTGCTGCGCATAGTAAATCACCATCAGGCCGATATCCTGATCTCCGCGGCGGTAAGACCGCGTCAGGTATTGGTCGGCTTTCAGCAAACTCTCCGTGCCCGGCGGAAGCCGGTCGTCGGCGTGCGCAGTCCACCCCGCGATTTCCATGGGTACGGTTGCGAGCGGGGCGGACAGATGATCGGACTTCCGCGACTCGCTCAACTTCGAAGCCGACAGCGTCGCTACCAGCAGGAACAGAGCACCCGCAAATCGCCAGTCCAATTGGGTTCGTTTCATTGTTTTCCGAGCGGCCTTTCGAGCGCCGCGCGCAGACACATCGCCACCAGCCACATCACGCCGAAGCCTGCCGCAAAAACCGCCCAGCCGGAGAAGGCATGGTAGAACCCATGCGCGATCTCCGGAAAGCGGTCGGAAAATAGAGCCGTGCCCACAATGCGCACCAGGTTCACCAGAATCGCGATCGGAATCGCCGCTGCGAACAGCAGTACACGCCCCAGTGGCCGCCGCAAATGCAGAAATCCCACCAGCACCGCCAGAGCAGCCAAGCTCGATAACGAGCGCAGCCCGCTGCAAGCCTCTTCAATCCCCAACGACAAGCCCGCCAGTTGAATCACATTCCCGTCGCGAAACGCCACGATGCCGAAGATCTGCACCACACGCGTCGCCACATCACTGGCCATCAACTGCAGCGGAGCCGCCAGGCTCTTGAACAAAATCTCGGGTAGTGGAATGCACGTCAGCAGCAAAGTGAACGGAAACGCCAGCAGGCGGAGCCGCGCGGTTCCCCAGAAAGTCCATATCAGCCCCGCGGCCACTATCAAGAAGGATACGCGCGAGACAAAATACTCGGCGCCCAGCTTGCCCGTCAGAAACAGCAGGCATCCCGCCAGCACCGCTAGTAGACCGCGCGCATCGGCGCCGACCGGTGTCGACGCAATTCGCCGCCGCATGCGCCATGCCATATAGATCGCCAGCGGAGCTGCCAGCAGCCCGTGCGACGAGCCTTCGTCGTTCCACCAGTCGCTCATCAAGTACGCGAGCGTGCCGGCATAAATCGCCCAGGCGCACCCCAGCAGCATCGCCGTCTTTACCCAGTCCGATGCCGGGGCGCGCGTCCACGCGGTCTTCGACCGATCTGCAATCGCGCTTGCGGTTGTCCCCATGAAAGCTACTGAACCAACCATCGCACGTAAGTTCCGAAGTCTTTATGCCGCGCATCGGTAATCAACTTCAAGTAGACCTACTACTAAGTCGAAGCACTTACCGGGCGGAGATAAATCGAGAACTAACCCCGCAAATCGCCACACTGTCGTTGAGGCGCCATGTTCCGCTCGTTCAAGTTATTCACATTCTGTATTGCCGGCATTCTGACTTATTCCGCGTGCTCCCGATCGCCCCAGGCGCGCGAGACGCAGTTCCTCGAAGGCGGAAAGAAGCTTGCGGCCAACAAGGACTACGGCCGCGCCATCCTGCAGTTCAAGAATGCCGCCCAGGTACGACCGAAAGATGCCGAGCCATACTACCAGTTAGGCCGCGCCTATCTCGAAATGGGCGAGACGGCGACCGCCATACAATGCTTCCTCAAAGCCACCCGGATGAACCCCGCGCATGTCGACGCGCGCATCCGGTTAGCCGAGCTGAAGACCTCCAGCGGCGACCCCAAACTTTTCGCCGACGCCCAAGCCAGCATGCAATCGGTGCTCGCCGCCCAACCGGAAAATACTGACGCCGCCACCGCACTGGCCGTCGCCGAGATGCGTCTCGGCAAGCCTCAAAATGCCATCGACGATCTGGAGCGCGTGCTGGCCCGTTCGCCCCAGGAACTTAAAGCCGCCATGCTGCTTGCCAACATCAAGCTCAACGCGAAAGACATGCCCGCCGCCCGTAAGGTGCTCGAAGACAGCGCCGCCAAGACTCCTAATTCCCCCGAAGCCGCCGTCGCGCTCAGCCGCATATATAGGATTGGCGGCCAGAATGATGCTTCCGAGCACGAATGCCTCCGCGCCCTCAAACTCAACCCGCGGTACGGCCCGGCGCTGCTCGATCTGATGCGCCTCCGTTTTTCGCAAGGCAATACCGCCGAAGGCGAGCGCGTATTGCAGAAGATCTCCCTGCTTCCCGATCGCGAGATGCGTCCCCTGTTCGGCGCCTACCTCGCCCAAAAAGGCGATAGCGCCCGTGCCGTCGATGAATTCGCTCGTCTTTACCAGCTCGATCCGAACGATCGCGCCGCGCGCAGTCGTTTGATCTCGGCGTACCTCGCCGCTCACCGCAACTCCGAAGCCGAAGGGATCCTGACCAAGGTCCTTAAACAAAACAGCAAGGATGTCGATGCTCTGTTGCAGCGCGCAGTGCTTTCCATTTCTTTCAATAAATTGCAGGAGGCCGAAAACGACGTCAACCAGGCCCAGCGCTTTCAACCCGATTCGGGCGATGTGCATTTCCTCCGCGCCCAAATTGCGCGCCTCCGTGGCCAGCAGCTCAACCAACGCCAGGAGCTGGGCGAAGCCGTCCGGCTCAATCCGCGTCTTCTCGAAGCGCGCGCCGAACTCTGCCGCCTGCTCATTCAAGAGAAGAGCGCCCGCGCTGCCCTCGAATTGATCGATGGCGCCCCGGCCGATCAGAAACAGTTGCCCTCGGCGCTGCTCACGCGCAACTGGGCGCTGCTCGCCACCGGGGATCTGGCCGGTCTCAAAACCGGCCTTGAAGACACGGCTCGAAGAGGTTCTTCGCGCGATCTTTTGCTGCAGAACGCGTTCCTCCATATGGCCCAGCGCGACCCGGCCGGCGCGCGTCCGTTTCTCGATCGGGCACTGAAAGCCAATCCCGAAGATGTACAGGCACTGGATGCTTTGACCCGGACCTACCTTGCCCAAAATCAGCCGGCCGCCGCTGTCGCCAAAGCGCGTGAATACGCCGCCGCGCGTCCGAAATCGGCCCTTCTTCAGGAAAAGCTGGGCGATCTGCTGCTTCAGACCGGCGACGCCGCCGGCTCGCGCGACGCCTACGTACGTGCCCGGCAGGCCGATCCCAAGCTGCTCGATGCGCAGCTCGCATTGACCGAATTGAATGTAAAGGAAGGCAAGCTCGCCGAAGCTCGAAGCGATCTTAAGGGGATGCTGGCATCCTCTCCCCAAAGCCCCAAAACACGGCTCTGGCTGGCCTATGTGGAGCACCAGGCCGGCAACTATCCCGAAGCCATCTCGCTGTATCGCCAAGTTATTCAGGCCGACCCGTCGAACGTGGTTGCCCTCAACAACCTGGCCTACCTTCTCGCCAACGATTCACATCAGCCCGACGAGGCCCTGTTGCTCGCTCAGAGGGTTAAAGAACTCGCGCCGCAAGACTCCAGCGTCGAAGACACCATCGGGTGGGCGTACTTCCAGAAGGGGATCTACCGCACCGCTCTCACGCATCTGGAAAACGCGGCCCGCACACACGATAACCCCGCTGTCCGCTACCATCTTGGACTCGCCTATCTAAGAGCCGGGGATGAAGCTCGAGGCCGCCAGACGCTTTCCGGACTCTTGCGGAACAGCCCTCAAGCCGCCGAAGCGCGTCTGGCAAAAAACGCTCTAGACGGCAACGGCGCGTCTGCGCGATCCCAATAGTCTTGTCACTAAATCCGCAGCTTTCGCCTTAAGTCTATAGTTTGGCATCACGCCGTCGATAAGCTATTCAGCCATGTGCCTGAAACTAAGGGCCTAGGAGACGGGGATGATTTGGCCTTCGGCATGCGTTTAGTGAGGTGCCATACATCTTCTTTAGGAGTCGCAGGTTACGGATATGAAATTAAACTTTTCCCTTTCTCTCTTCACGGCCGTCAGTGCCGTTGCCCTGGTTCTCAGTGCGCCCGTTGCACAAGCCGTCCCACTGGTTCCGGGGCAGTCGCTTACTTTGACTGGCGCAAACGAAACCCCGAACTTTGTCGGCACTCAAATTGCCGATACGGGCCTGCTGGCATTCACCCTAACCGATGCGTTGGGCACGCACACCGCCCAGGGCACCATCGAGTCGCTCGTTTACGACCGCACCGGAGGCTCGGGCTCACCGCTGCTTGATTTTTATTACCAAGTTTCCAACGGTACGCCGCCTGCGGATGGGCCGGATGCCATCCTGAGCGTTTCCTCGACCAGTTTCCGGGGCTGGGCTACCGACGTATCCTATCTTTCCACCGCTGCGGGCGGCAGCGACGCACCCGCCACCGTCGATCGCAGCTCAGCCGGCGGCACCATCACCTTCAGCAGTTTTATCGGAGGTGGCCCAGGGCAGGGCATCCAACCGGGCGAGACTAGCCGCTGGCTCTTGGTGTCGACCGATGCTTCGCAGTACAAACTCGGCAGCACGCAGGTTCTCGATGGCGGCCAAGCTTCCGTAATCACCTTCGCCCCCGGCCCGGAACCCGCCGCGATCGCGTTCTTCGGTATCGGCCTGCTCATCACCGGTGCCGTTCTGCGCAAGCGTTTCATCCAGGAATAACGGATCCTTCCGCTTGCTCTGGGGCCGTCCTCCACGGGCGGTCCCTTCTTCTTAAACTTTTTTCCCAGAAATTCCCGAGAATACATCGGGCTTTCCGCACTCTTTCGCTAGTGGCTTTGTTTGAACCCAAGTTCCTCGGGACGGACACGTTGGCTGGCCCTCATTCATGAGCACTTTGAAGAACTCGACTGTGCCGTTCTCCTGCACACCCCTGTCTATCGTGCGCATGTTCTGGAAACACCTGCCGAAGGTGTTGTTGCTCGCGACGGCGCTGAGCGGGATCACCGTCTTCGTGGTGTCGCGGCTGCCGGCCATCTATCGCGCCGAAACGGTAATCCTGGTCGATTCCCAAAAAGTGCCTGAACGGTACGTCGCCTCCGCTGTGAACGGAGATCTGCAGGACCGCTTGGCCACCATCAACCAGCGCATCCTCAGCAGCACTCGCCTGCAAAAACTCATAGATACTTTCGATCTCTATCGCCCCCAGCGCGGCAAACTTTATCAGGAAGAAATCGTCGAGCTGATGCGCTCGGACATTTCCGTGAAGGTCGAAAAAGGATGGAGTCACGATAAACCCGGCGCCTTCCGCATCGCCTACGAAGGCAGCAATCCTACCGTCGCCGCCGAAGTCGCCAACCAGATCGGCAATCTCTATATCGAAGAGAATTTGCGCGCACGCGAAGTCCACGCCGAAGGAACCTCGGACTTCATCAACAGCCAATTGCAGCAGGCTAAGAAGACTCTCGATGATCTCGAGGCCAAGGTCAGCGACTACAAAATGCGCTTCAACGGCCAGTTGCCTGAACAGGGCGGCTCGCTCGATTCGGCGCTGAACCGCCTCCAGGTTCAGTTGCAGGGCAATCACGAAGCCGCCAACCGTGCCGCCCAAACGCGCGTCATGCTCGAGACCTCGCTGTCCGGAGCCAAAGAATCCGAAGCACTCTACGAGAAGTTCTCCCGCGATTCACCCGGCAACTCCTCAGCCGTCTACTCGAGCGATCCGATCTACGGAAGTTCGCAAGCCAAGCCCCGCAAGAGGTCCGAAGCTCTGCAAGCCGAGCTCGAAAATCTGCTCACGCGCTACTCCGACACGTATCCCGATGTCGTCAATTTGAGAGCGTCCATCGCCAGAGCGAAGGAAAAAGAACGGTCCGAGGCCCGCTTAGAAGAGCAGCAGACGGCTCTGCAGACTTTGCGGCCAGCCAGCACTTCCTCCAAGCGCGCCGCGACCCCGTCGGGCTCTTCCCCCGCGCTGGGTGCGCAGAGGCAGCGCTCCGCGGAACTGCAGACTTCGCTGATGCTCGTGAGAAAAGAGATCGACGACCTCGCCGCCGAGAAGCAGCGCATTCTTGCCCAGATCTCCAGCTATCAATCCCGTGTCGAGAAACTCCCGTTGCGTGAGCAGGACATGGCCTCCCTCACCCGCGATTATGAAATCTCGAAAGCGAACTATCGATCGTTGCTCGACAAAAAGCTATCCGCCGAAATGGCGACGGACTTGGAGCGACGCCAGCAATCGGAAAATTTCACCATTCTCGACGCCGCGCGACCTCCCGAGCGCCCCATCAAGCCCAATCGCCCGTTGTGGATCGGCGTCGGCGTCATGCTGAGCCTCCTCTCGGGAGTCGCTTTCGGCAGTGCGCTAGAGTTTCGCTCCAACGCGTTTCTGGGCGAATGGGAGGTGCCCGCCGGCTTAACCATCTTGGGCCGCGTGCCGCGCATCGGCCTGCCGGATGTTCCTCCTTCCAGAGTCCCCGCCTGGTGGGCCGGCAAATGGCGCATGGCGCTGCTCACCTCGACCTGCTTCGGATTGCTCGCCGTGGCCGCGACGCTCTACTTCCGCTGGGGGCGACTTTGAATGAGTAATGTTCGCGATGCCATGCGGAAGTCCTACCTTTCGCCGCTCGCTGTACCCGATGCGCTCCCCGATCTCACGACCTACGCCGCCATCGCGCTTCAACTCGGCCCGGAGTCGCCCGTCTTCCCTTTCGACACGACGCATCAGCTCGCCGCCGAGCAGTACCGCATGATCCGCACCAAGATACTCCATATGCCGAAGCGCCCCCGCACTTTAGTCGTATCGAGCGCTGGGCGGGGTGATGGAAAAACTACTACCTCGCTCAATATCGCGGGTGTCCTCGCCCTGAAAAAAGGAGAGCGCGTCATCCTGGTGGAAGCAGATCTGCGCCGCCCCTCTCTGGGCCCCCTGCTCGGCCTCGAGCCGCGTCCCGGTCTCGCCGAATTCCTCGAAGAGAAGTGCTCCCTTGATGACGCCATCGTGCAGGTTGAGCAGATTCCCGGCCTTTATCTTCTATTAGCAGGTTCGGCGCGACTCAATCCCGCTGAGCTTCTGGATTCCGAAATCTGGCGCGGCCTATGTCAGACGCTTCGTGCCGAATTCACTTTCATCGTGCTCGACGCCCCGCCCGTCGCCGGCGTCGCCGATTACGAACTCCTGCAAGACGCCGCCGACGGCATCATCCTGGTGGCGCGCCCGGACCACACCAGCCGCCCCTTTCTGCGTTCCGCCTATGCCGCCGCCAATAAAGAAAAGCTGATTGGCGTCGTGCTGAACTGCGTGGAAGACTGGCTGTTCTGGAAAACTCCGCAGTACGGCTATTACGGCAACACTGCCAACCCAACCTACGCCCATGTACCCTAACTTAAAAATGCAACTGTGGCGCCGCGGTCTCCGTCAGAACCGCCTGGCGCAAATGCTCAGTATGGATGAGAGTCTGGTCAGCCGCGTTCTCAACGGGTTCCGCGAACCTAGCCAGCAGTTCAAGCAGCAGGTCGCCTCCGTGCTGCAACAGGATGAGCACTGGCTGTTCGAGAAGACCGAGCGTGCCGCGTTTGAATTAGCCGATCCTCCGTGTGCGGGATAGCCGGTTACTGGGCGCGCCCCGGTGAGCGCCCGGAGCAGTCCGTCGTCACCGCCATGTGCGACGCCTTGCTGCACCGCGGCCCCGACGGCTGCGGTTATTTCTGCGATCACCGGATCGCCCTCGGTCACCGCCGCCTCAGCATCATCGATGTTGCCGGCGGTCATCAGCCACTCGGCAATGAGGACGGCAATCTGCAGATCGTCTTCAACGGCGAAATCTATAATTACCTCGAGCTCCGCGCGGGTCTGGTCCAACGCGGCCACCAATTCCGCACGCACAGCGACACCGAAGTCCTGGTCCACCTGTATGAAGAAGTTGGCGAGCGCCTGCCCGAATACCTCAACGGCATGTTCGCATTCGCGATCTGGGATCGCCGTCGCCAGGAGCTCTTCCTCGCACGCGATCGCTTCGGCGAAAAGCCGCTCTACTACGCAGAAGATTTAGCCGGCGCCAGCTTCGCTTTCGCCTCCGAGCTGAAAGCCCTCGCCGAGATGCCCGGTTTCGAAGCCGCCATTTCCGCCCCCGCGCTTGCCGATTTCCTCGCGCTCTCGTATATTCCCGATCCGCAAACGATCTACGAAGGAATCTACAAGCTCTTGCCTGGCCGTTCCTTGCTCGTTCGCGCCGGATCCGTCCACATGCGCCGGTATTGGCAACTTCAATTCGACATCGATACCGCTGCGCGCCTTCCCGATACCATCGAGGAACTTCGTGCGCTCACCTCGGATGCGGTTGAACGCCGCATGATCAGCGACGTCCCCCTCGGCGCATTTCTTAGCGGAGGCGTCGATTCCGCCGCGGTGGTTGGCCTCATGAGCCGCCACTCCGCGCGCCCCGTCCAAACCTTCTCCATCGGTTTTCAGAACAAGGACT
The DNA here is from genome assembly GCA_038229055.1 of Bryobacterales bacterium. Taxonomy (GTDB): domain Bacteria; phylum Acidobacteriota; class Terriglobia; order Bryobacterales; family Bryobacteraceae; genus JANYJA01. Next base: position 22,866 of record JBBROU010000004.1, read on the forward strand.
TCGACGAGCTCTCGTATGCCCGCCTGGTCGCCGAACGCTACGGCACCGAGCACAGCGAAGAAGTGGTCGATGCCGCCGATCCCGAAATGCTGGGCGTCCTGGCGCATCACTTCGACGAGCCCTTCGGTGACTCCTCTGCGATCCCGATGCTTCACCTCGCGAAGATGACCCGCGGACACGTGACGGTCGCGCTGTCTGGCGATGGCGCGGACGAAATCTTCGGCGGGTACCGCAGGTACTACTTCGGCGTCCTCGAAGAAAGGCTGCGGGCAAAATTCCCCCACTGGTTCCGCTCTTCCGTCATCCGCGCAGGCGCGCACCTGTACCCGAAATTCGATTACCTGCCGCAAGTCTTCCGCGCCAAGACGTTGCTCGGGAATCTCTCCGCAAGCCTTGCCGACGCCTACTTTCACTCGATGTCCGCCTTCCGGGACGAGTCCCTGCGCGCGCTCCTGGCCCCGTCAATGAATCGGCAGCTTGCCGGGTATTCGCCGCGCAACGCTTTCCGCGCCCGCTTCGAGCATTACTCGCATCTTCCGCCGCTCACGCAACTGCAAGCCGTCGATCTGGAAAGCTATCTGCCCGGCGATATCCTGGTCAAAACCGACCGCGCCAGCATGGCCTACTCCCTAGAGAGCCGGCCTCCGTGGCTCGATCACCGCCTGGCGGAGCTGGCATTCCGCCTTCCTCCCGAATGGCACATTCGCGGCTCGGCGCGCAAACGCCTTTTCAAGCAGGCAGTCCAGCCGCTCGTGCCTCGGCCCATTCTCGAGCGCCCGAAGATGGGCTTCTCGGTTCCTCTTGCGCACTGGTTTCGAAATGGTCTGCATAACGATCTGAATATCGCGATTAAATCGCCGTGGGCGCGCGAGTATTTCAATCCCGTGGCCGTCGAGCGGCTGCTGGCCCAGCACCGCTCCGGCAAACACAATCATCAGCAACGCCTTTGGAACATCTTAATCTTCCTAAGATGGAAACAAAATATAATTTCGCGGGTTAGTGATAAGAATCGCCGCCATTTAGCACTGCTCGCATAGACGGTGGGCAGCGTTTTTATCGCCAGCTCACAAATCGCCAGCTCATAACATGTTAAAAGCAGGTTTCTTCAACGGCATTGCCGCGCTTTGCTTGACGACTGCTCTCCATGGCGCCGCTTCCGCGCCCGGGAATAGCATTTCAATCGGTACTCTCGGGGTGGTTCGACCGGCCCGTCCCTTCACCATCTCGCGCCTCTTCCGGCAAGGTGAAATTCTGAATTTCGCCCAACCCCGCCTCGACGGTATTCCAATCGCGGTGTGGCAATGCGACGTGATGAACCGCTGGCCCGACGGAAGCCTGAAGCACGCGCTCATCTCGTTCTCATCCATTCCCGGAACCGTAGACTTCGTCGAGCATTCCGCCGGTTCCTCCGCCGGCCCACCGCTTAACTCCGCTCAAATGCTCGACTTCGATGCCGGCGGCGGCACTGCGTCATGGGGTGCTGAGATCGAAATCACGGCCGCGTCCACCCTCTCCGCCAACGTCCGCACTATGCTCGCCGCCGGTGCCTTCACCTACTGGCTCAGAGGCCCCGCGGCTACCCAGGTCATCGTCGAAGATCGCAGCCCGGCCCTCGCCTTCGATCTCGGTTGGGATGCCAATCGCTCGCTCCATCCGATCTTCGTCCTCACCTTCTATACCGGCTGGAAAGGCGTAAAGGTCGAGTACATCCTTGAAAACTGCTGGAGCACCAAGCTTCAGGACCAGACTTATTCGTTGGCTCTGAAGAACGGCCCATCGATCGCCACGACGCTCTACTCCCGCCCTTCCTTCAACCACTACGCCGCCGCGCGCTGGCGCAAGATTTTCTGGAATGGCTCCACTCCGCCCGCCGTCCGCGTCGACTACAATCTGCCCTACATGATTTCCACGATGGCGCTGCCCAATTGGGACACCGCGCGCGTGGTTTCGGCGCACGGTATCACCGAAGAAGTCCAAACCTTCAACCAGGGCGATCATGGCGACGATTTCGGCGAAGTGTCCGAGTTTCAGCCTTATTTACCCACCACCGGCGGCCGCGCCGAGATCGGCTACACGCCGCGCTGGAACGTCCGCTATCTGTATACGTTCGACCCGCGCCTGTTCCAGGTCTTCTCCTATAACGCCGACGTTTCCGGATACGTACCGGTCCATGTGCGCGAATCGCGAAACACAGCAACGCCATTTTGCGGGCTGACCTGCAGCGGCTCGAATTCCATGGTGCCTGCGTTCGGCCGCGTCATCTCGATTGATGCCCGCCCCACCCTCTGGGCCGGAAACTGGAATTACACCTGGACCTCTCCAGCCGACTTGATCTCCCCCACCGGCCCCGTCACCACCGGGCCGTGGACGTACGACGCCGCGCACCAAGCCGATTTCGCCTATCTTCCATACCTCATCCTTGGCGACTGGTATCTGCTCGAAGAGCTTTACTTCTGGAATGGCTACAACCTCGCCGCGTCAAACCCCGCTGCCAACGCCAACTACACTCGCCACAACGATTGGGGTTTCTTTAACGCCCAGGGCCTTCAGCAGCGCGGCGTTGCGTGGGCTCTGCGCACCCTTGCTCATGCCGCGTTCATCGCGCCGGACAACACCTCCGAGCAGGCCTATTTCAGCGGCAAGCTGCACAACAACATCGCTATCTTCGAAGGCGTCTTTCACATCACTCAAGGCAGCTATCCGCCGGTCGACGCAACCTGTGCCGGATACAGCGCCGATACCACAACCGACAAATGGTGCTGGGGTTTCGAAAGCGCCAACAATGGCCGTGCGAACCCCTTGTTCACTCCGTCGTATGATGCGTCCGGGGGTGGCGATCCTTCTATCGATCCCTCGACGGTCTCCGTCACATCTTCCGGCTGGCAGGACAACTTCATGCGCCTCACGCTCGGCCGAATCAAGGAATTCGGTTTCGCAGACGTCATACCCATCCAGACAGCGCTTTCGAAAAACCTGATCCACATCCTCACCGATCCCGCGGCCAACCCTTGGCTTAGCGATGATTACCGCTACCCCGCGCTCGGCGCCTCCACCGGCGGCTACTTCCAGACGTGGACCTCGTGGTTCGGAGCGTTCATGCCTGCCAACCAGACGCAAATCACCTGGTTCAGCACTCCGCCGAACGACGTGGAGCACGGTTACGCGCACATCGAACGCGCCGCCGCCAGCTTTCTGCCCGGCGTGAATGATGGCGCGCTCTCCGGTCAGGCCGCCTGGGATTGGGTGAACGCTGCCGCCGAAAATGTCAGTCCGCAGGCTGGCCTCGGCGCCCCCGGCTGCTCCTCCAACGTTGTTGGGCTTTGCGATAACCCCAAGTGGGCCATCCTTCCGCGCCCCGGTACGGCCGCCCGCTGTACAGTCTTGGAGGCGTCCGACCGATAGATAAATATCGGATGCGGCCCGAGCCACAATGCGCGAACTGATCCTCTTCGCCATCGTGGGCGGGCTTTCCGTCACGGCGCTCTTTCGACCGCGCATCGGCCTTTATGGCTACGTCTGGTTTGCGGTCATGCGCCCCGACGTCCTCGCGTGGTCGTCCGGCACCTATCCCTACTCGCTCGTTCTTGCGCTCACCACCCTCGTCGGCAGTTTTCGATACTTCGGCAATGCGGCCGTTTGGTTGCGCAACCCGGTCATCCGTGCGCTGCTCGTCCTGCAACTTCCACTCGCGCTCTCCGTGGTCTTCGCCGTAAATAGCTCCATCGCGATCGACCCATTTCTCTTCTACCTGCGCATGGTGGTTATGAGCCTTCTGATCCCGCTTCTGATCGAAACGCCGGCGCAGCTCGCGAGACTATTGCTTGTAATCGCGCTGTCAATGGGCGTCCTTGCCTCAAAATTCGGTTTGTTCGGCATCATCTCAGGCGGCGTCCGCTTCTCCGGCGGTTATGGAGGCCTGCTCTCCGACAACAACTCAATGGCCCTTGCGTTCGTGATGGGTCTGGCACTCTGCTGGCATCTTCGGTCCACTGTCACCGCACGCTGGCTCAAGCTCGCGATGCTCGGCATGGTCGGACTCGCCATGGCCGGCGCCATCATGACTTATTCTCGCGGTGCCGCACTTTCTCTCGCCGCCGTTCTGCTTTACACCGCCTTCACCTCGCGACGCCGCGTCGCGACTCTGGTTGTCATGGTCGCCCTCTGCTTCCCGGCTTTCTATCTGGTGCGCGAATCGTATGTCGACCGCCTCTCCACCATGAAGTCGGGCGAAGCCGGCGGTAATCGTCTGGATAACTACCGCGCCGCTGTCCAGATGTGGCTCGACCACCCGATTTTGGGCGTCGGCTACGGCAAGGACAATCAGCAACGACTTCTGGCCGGCTACACCGACCGCGACGAAGAGACAGAAATCGTTATCCACGATACCTATCTCCAGATGCTGGTGGACTCCGGAATTTTCGCGCTGCTGATCTACCTGTTGCTGCTCTTCGGTACCATCTTCCGCATGGGACGGCTCGCGCGCCAATCGCGCGAATCCCACCCCGACATCGCCAGCCGCGCCCGTGCGATCCAGATCGCGCTGATCGGCTTTGCCATCGGCGGAACTTTTCTGTCGCGGATCGATTTCGACCTCACCTATATCCTATGTATGTGCGCCGCGACGCTCTTGCAATTGGAGCCCGAAGAGGTGCGCGAAACCTCCAATTCGGAATCCGCGCAAGTGCCAGTTCTTTCCACCGCGTCCGCCTGACACCTCCTGAAATCGGCGAAAGTGCCGATAGATTACTTGATGGCTGTTCAGGCAATAGTGACGCTCGGCCCGGGAACTGCGCGCACCCCGTTGATCTCGGTAATCATTCCCTCTTTTAACTGCGCGCCCCATCTGGGCCGGGCCATCGATTCCGTACTCGCGCAATCCTTGCGAGAACTGGAAATCATCGTGGTCGACGACGGCTCTACGGATGGCACCCAGGAAGCGGTTGAGCCCTATCTCAAGTACCGAAATATCCGTTACCTACGCCAGACGAACCGAGGACCTTCAGCGGCTCGCAATGCCGGCCTGAAAGCCTCGGAGTCCAAATACGTCATGTTTGTCGATGCCGACGACGCGCTTCCGCCCGATGCCCTCGCGACCATGGAAGCCGCTGTGAGTCTCTCCGGCGCCAGTTGGTGCGTCACCGATATCTATCGCGTCTGTGGCCAATCCAGAATAATCGTGAAGTCCGAAGTGCCCGCGGCTGACCTCTTGCACGAGATTCTCGCGGTCGACTTCGTTCGCCGCGGAGTTTTCTTCCGCCGCGTCGATCTTTTATCCGTCGGTGGGTACGACGAAGAGCTGACGATTCGCGAAGACTGGGACCTGAATATCCGGATGATTGAGCGCGGCAAATGCTTCGAATACGTCCCCGAGCCGCTTTACCTGTATAGCTGGCGCCCGGAGAGCCTCACGACTGGCGACCCTTCGCGAGTTCTTCGCTGTACCAACAGTGTGCTCACCAAGCACCATAAGCGTCTGGCCGACTTGGGCGACCGCGAAGCCGCGAAGATCTATGCCGCTAACCTGTGGGATCTTGGGCGCCGCTACTTTCATCAGATCGGGAACGTGCGCCAAGCCGCCGCGTGCGTGCGGCAGAGCCTGGCCTACGATCTCAATGCCGGCCGCTTCTTTCATAGCCTCTTTCATCAGCTTCGTCATTCGAGACAATCCGCATGAGCACCAGCACGTCCGTCCTCCGCCAAACAGCCGCTAATTCGCTTATCCCGCTGACCCGGGCCTATATCCGTTATTTCCCGGTCGCGTGGGGGAAGGCGGCCTGCTGGTCGCGCGTGGTCAGCCCCTATCTCGGCTGGCGACGTTTCACAGCGAACGCGCGGACCTCCTTCGGAAGCCTGATGGAGTGCAACGTCGAAGACCTGATTCAACGTTATATCTACTACTTCGGCGAATGGGAGCCGAATCTCACCCGCTGGATCGCGCGGAGACTCTCCCCGGGCGATACGTTCATCGATGTCGGCGCCAACGTCGGCTATTTCAGCTTGCTGGCTTCGTCGCTGGTCGGAGCCTCGGGCAAAGTCGTCGCGATCGAAGCTTCTCCCGACACGTTCGCCAAACTCCAACGCAACCTTGGTGTGAACTCGGCTTCCAACGTCCGTGCCATTAACATTGCAGCGTCGGATCGCGAACATACGCTCACTCTCTTCTCGGCCTACGCGGCGAATAGCGGCATGATGAGCACCAACCCGGATTGGGCGGATCTCTATGGATTTGACCCGAACTGCGAAATCGCGGCCGCGCCGATCGCCTCGATTCTGAATTCGCGGGAAATTCAAACTGCCCGCTTGGTGAAGATCGACGTCGAAGGGTCGGAATGGTCCGTCATCCAGGGCATGCTTCCGATGCTGCACGCATGCCGCCCCGATCTCGAGATCGTCACCGAAATCAATCCGTCCGTCCTCGAGAGTCGGGGCCAGACGCCGGAATCGCTGATCCGCACGTTCCAGGACCTCGGCTTTCATTGCTACTCAATCGAGAACAGCTATTCCGGGTTGAGTTATCTCGCCGGGCGCGAAGGTCTGCGCCCCGAGCGCCTGCGCTCCGCTGTGACGACCCAGAGCGACGTGATCTTTTCGCGCCAGGAAGCCGAAAGTCTCTGACGTGAAGTGCCTATTTGTTGCGGGCGTCTTTCCTCCTGCTATCGGAGGGTCGGCGACCGTCTATCTCAACCTTTGCCGCAATCTGGCCGGGTCGGTTTCGGTAATTGCGCCGTCGAACAGCTATCTCGATGAAGGCGAGTTTTCGGGCTGGCGCGAATTCGACGGCGCACAACCGTTCCGCGTGACGCGCGTCGATCTCATCCGTCCCCCGCTTCGCCCCGCACCGCCAACGCTGCTCCATTCCGCGTTCCGGCTGCTGCTGGAAGATCTCCCGATCCGGCGCCTGGTTGCCGCCCAAGTCTTTGCTGACATCGAGCGCGAGCGTCCGTCCGTGGTCTGCCTGGGCGACTTCTTCTCCTTGTATTGGCTCGGTACCACCGTGCGGCGCCGCTTCGGCATTCCTGTCATCCATTACATCCATGGCGAGGAAATCACCACGGGTGCCGGATCGCGTTTGGCGAACTTGTTCGCCTGGCGGGCCTTGCGTCGTGCCGAAAAGGTCGTCGCCGTCAGCTCGTTCACCCGCCGTCAGCTCGTGCTCCGCGGCGTCCCCGATCACCGCATTGAAGTAATCTCGAATGGCGTCGATACGGAGCGTTTCTTCCCAGGTCCGAAAGATGCCGGCCTGCGCGAACGCTTCGACCTTTGTGGCAAGCGTGTGCTCCTCACCGTGGGGCGACTTACCACGCGAAAGGGTCACGATCGTGTCATCGAAGCGCTGCCGCGAATTCTCGAAAAACACCCTGATGTGGTTTATCTCATCGCCGGCCAGGGGCACGCCCTCGCATCTCTGCAAGCTCTTGCCTTGCAGCACAAAGTCGGAGACCAGGTCGTCTTCGCCGGTGCCGTTCCCGACGCTGACCTACTCTCTTTTTATCGAACTGCCGATGTGTTTGTAATGGCGAACCGCACGCTGTCCGATGGCGATACCGAAGGGTTCGGGCTGGTCTTTCTCGAAGCCGGAGCCTGTGGTAAGCCCGTCGTCGGCGGTAATGCGGGTGGGGTTCCGGACGCAGTGCATCATGGTGAAACCGGGCTGCTGGTGGACGGCAATTCGCCTCAGGATATCGCTCGCGCTTGCTGCTCTCTATTGCGCGATCCTTCTTTCGCCGCGCGGCTGGGCGATGCCGGGCTCCAGCGCGCCCGCGACTCTTCCTGGCAACGGAAGACCGTCGAATTCGAGCGCGTCTGCCGTAAGGCCGGCAATCGATGACTGCCGAGGTCGAAGCTTCGCCCGTCGCGTCGTCAAGTTCCATCTATAAAGCGATTCTGACCCACTCCGGCGCTTACTCTATCGCCGTGATCCTCGAGCGCGCAGCCGGTTTTATTTTGTTGCCGCTCTATACCCACTTCATGACTCCTGCCGACTACGGACTCATGGAACTGCTCGATATGACCTCCGCCATGGTCACGATGCTGATCGGCCTGCGACTCGGTCACGCGCTCTTCTATTTCTACGAGCGCTGCACCACACGCGGCATGCGCGACCGCTATACGAGCACGGCCTTCGGTGGCGCCATTCTGATTGGTGTGGTGGTTGGCTCCATCGGCTGCATGGGTGCGCAACAGATCAGTCTTTTAGTTCTTGGAACGGGAAAGTACGCTGCATATTTCCGGCTCCTTTTTCTTTCGTTCGGATGCTCGCTGCCGCAGGAAATCGGTTTCAGTTGCCTTCGCGCGGCCAACAATTCCAAAGCGTTCGTCGCCTGGTACGTCGCGCGCTTCACCATGGCTCTGATCCTCAACGCGACGCTAGTCATCGGTTTCCGCCTCGGCCCCAAGGGGCTCTTATGGAGCAGTCTTGCGACCTCGTTTACTTTCGGGATCGCGCTCACTGCCAGCCATCTGCGCCGTATCAAGCTGTCCATGGACTGGCAATATTTCCGCGAGCTCTCGCGCTACTCCCTTCCGCTCGTCTTGAGCGCGCTCGCCATGTTCCTAATCCATTTCGGGGATCGCTTTTTTCTGCAACGCTATGTGACTCTGAGCCAGCTCGGAATCTATGCCATCGCCTATAAGACGGGGATGATGATTTCTTACGCTACCGCTCCGTTCAACACTTACTGGCGCTCGCAGATGTTCGGGTTGGTGCGGGCCAAAGAAGGCGAAGCCGTCTACGCGCGCGTGGCTACTTACCTCGCTTTAGGCCTGGTGACGATCGCCGTTGCGATCGCATTTTTCGCCAAACCCGCCGTAGCTCTCCTGCTCGACAGGCGCTATCAGGAATGCGCCGTGTACATCCCGTGGATCGCCTTGGCCTATCTGTTCCGCGAAATGGCGGACTACTTCCGAAATGGGCTGTTGCTTGGGGAGAGCACGGCGATGGAAGCGCGGGTCACCATGATCTCCGCAGTCTGCTGTTTCGCCGCTTACGCGCTGCTGATCCCGGCTTACCGCGTCTGGGGCGCCGTTATAGCAACGAATTTCAGCTTCGTTCTGTTGTTGGTACTCAGCATTCGACAGGCACAACATGCGCGCCACTTCGCATTCGAATTCCGCCGTATCGGCCATCTGTCAATGTGCGCCCTTGCGGCACTCGGCGTGTTTGAGATCGTAAAGGTCGACAGCCCCGCGATCCAGATAGTCTGGGGCTCCACGCTCGCAGTCGTCTTTTTGGTTCTGCTGGGGGCAACCGGATTCTTCCTTCCGGAAGAGCGCGCTGTTCTTCGCAACCTAGCCCTCCGCGCCATATGAGCAGCCCTTCAAAACTGCGCGTACTCAGCCTGAGTTGCACGTTTCCTAACTCCGCCCAGCCGCAACTCGGCGTGTTTGTGCGCGCTCGGCTCCAGAGCCTTAGCCGCTTGACCGACGTCAAGGTAGTCGCACCCATCGCTCGCCTGGAATACGGCAATCACGCGCGCCGTCGCTCTCGCCCTACCGCCGCTACTTCGCCTTTTGAAGTCCTCCACCCACGCTGGTTTTACCCGCCTCTCTGCGGGGTGTTCAACGCGCTCGCCCTCTTCGCCCAGCTCCTATTTCCCGTCACGCGCCTCCGCCGGCGGTTCCACTTCGACGTCATCGACGCCCATTTTGCCTTTCCCGATGGCATTGCTGCCGCGTTGCTGGCCCGCGTCTTCGATTGCCCGTTCACCATTACGCTGCGCGGCAACGAAACTCTGCATGCCTCATTTCCATTTCGCGGCCGAGTGATTCGCTGGGCCATCCGGCGCGCCGAACGCATCATCGCGGTGTCCGAGCCTCTGCGCCAGTTTGCGATCGGATGCGGCGCCCGGCGCGAACACGTCAAAGTTGTTCCGAACGGAATCGATTCGTCCGTCTTCTACCGGCGTCCTCGTGGCCGAATCCGTCAGAAGCTGCATCTTCCTCCCGACGCGCCGCTCCTTGTTTCCACCGGGTATCTGATCGAGCGCAAAGGGCACCACTGTGCGATTCAAGCTCTCGCCGGACTCCGCGATCGCGGCATTCCGGCCTGCCTAGTCATCGCGGGCGGCGCGGGAGCCGAAGGCAAGTTCGAAGCCGTCCTTCACAAACTCGCCGCCGACCTCCAAATCTCGGATCGGGTGTACTTCGTCGGGCCCGTAACGCCCGATACTTTGGCCGAACTGATGTCCGAGGCCCACGTTTTCTGCCTCGCCAGCACACGTGAAGGCTGGCCCAATGTCGTTAACGAAGCTCTGGCCTGTGGCTGCCCCGTCGTCGCTACCAAAGTTGGCGGCGTGCCCGATATGCTGCCGTCGGAAAACTTCGGCTATGTCGTCCCGGTTAACGATCCGGCTGCCCTGTTAGCCGCACTCGCGTGTGCGTTCACTGCCCCGTGGGACCGCGCGGCCATCTCCTGCTGGGGCCGTTCGCGATCATGGGACCAGGTCGGCTCCGAGGTCTTCGAAGTTCTCGCAAGTGCCGTTACTTTCGAGCAAAAAGAGCTATCCCTATGACAATCCTCGTGACCGGTGCGGCCGGTTTTATCGGTTCGAATCTGTGCGAACGCCTGCTAAGCGATCGTCACCAACTCGTCATCGCCGACGATCTGAATGACTTCTACTCCCCGCGCGAGAAGCTCGACAATCTCGACGCAGTTCGGAAGCGCGGCCCTGTCGAATTTCACCGGCTCGATATCAGCAACGCCGCTGCCGTCGATCGCCTCATCGAAGACACCGCGCCGGAAGCCATCATCCACCTTGCGGCGCGCGCCGGCGTCCGGCCATCGCTCGACGATCCGCTGCTCTATGAACGCGTGAACGTCCAAGGCACACTGGTTCTGCTCGAAGCCGCGCGCCGTCATGGCGTTCGGAAATTCGTCTTCGCGTCTTCCAGCTCCGTTTACGGAATCGCGAGCCACGTCCCGTGCGCTGAGGATGACCGGCTGAATCAGCCGATATCGCCCTACGCGGCTTCCAAGTTAGCGGGCGAACACTTCTGCTACACCTACTCGCACCTCTATAATCTCTCGGTGGTCTGCCTGCGCTTTTTCACCGTCTACGGCCCACGCCAGCGCCCTGATCTCGCCATCCGCAAGTTCACGGAGATGATCGACCGCGGTGCTACCTTGCCCATCTTCGGTGACGGCCAGAGCGCTCGTGACTACACCTTCGTCGACGACACCGTGTCGGGCATTGTCGCGGCCCTGAATCATGACTGCCGCTTCGATGTCTTCAACCTCGGCAACTCGAGCCCGGTCAAACTGATCACTCTCATCCGCACCATCGAGCGCTCATTAGGAAAAACCGCGCAACTGCGCTGGTTACCCGATCAGCCCGGCGATGTCCCCATCACCTACGCGGATATCAGCCACGCCCAGCGCCTTCTCGGCTACTCTCCGGCCACGCCGCTCGATCTTGGAATTGATAAGTTCGTCGCATGGCATCGCGCGCGCCAACAGGACAACGTCCCCGCCGCGGTCGCGTAGTCTTATGCGCATTCTCCACATCTTCCCCAGCTTCGAAGCCGGAGGTGCGCAACTGCGTTTCGTCAATATTGCCAACGCCATCGGCCGTGAGATCTCGCACTCCGTTCTTGCGATGGACGGCAACCGCGCCGCGGCGACGCGCCTCCGCCCCGAACTTCACGTGCGGTTTCTCGACCCACCCGCCACCAAGAACAGCCTGGTGGCGATTCCGCTCGTGCGCGCACTGCTCCGCCGCGAATCTCCCGATCTCGTGATGACGTATAACTGGGGCGCGCTCGATGGTGTCGTCGCCGCGCGGCTCGCAGGAATCCCGACGCTCCACACCGAAGATGGCTTCGGGCCCGATGAAGCGGTACAACTAAAGCTCCGCCGCGTCATGGCCCGGCGCGTCGTGCTCAATCGCATCGAGGGCGTGATCGTCCCTTCGCAAACCCTGCTGAAGATCGCTAAGCATCGTTACTGCATTGCCGCGCGGAAGTTGCACTTCGTTCCCAACGGAATCGACACCGAAAAATATAAACCGGGCCTCGCGGCATCCAGCTTTCGCGATGAGTGGAATATCCCAGCCGGTGCCTTCGTCGTCGGCTTCGTTGGTCGTCTGCGTCGCGAAAAAAATGTCGGTCTACTGCTCGAAGCGTTCGCCCATGCTCAGATGCCGAACTGCGTCCTCGTGTTAGTCGGTGACGGCGAATGCCGCCTTGAGTTGGAACGCTACGCAAACGCGCTCGGCATCGCGGACCGCACGCGCTTCACGGGATCGTTGAACTGCGCGGCATACGCGCTCGGCGCATTCGATCTCTTCGCCATGTCGTCTGCCACCGAGCAGATGCCCTTATCGCTCCTCGAAGCCATGGCCTGCGGGCTTCCGGCCGTATGCACCGATGTCGGCGACTGCGCGGCGATTCTGAATTCCGGCCCGGGACCGAATATCGTTCCGGTTAACGGCCCTGCCGCATACGCAGCCGCCCTCGCGTACTGGGCATCCGACGCCGGCCTTTGTCGCGCCGCTGGCATTCACAATCGCGAAGTCTGCCTTCGCGATTACTCACAAGACAGGATGGTCGCCCGATACCGCGAGCTGTTTCACGCCTCGATGGGGCAGTGAAACCAGCGCCAGTACGCGCTCGGCGTTCCGGCTCCACAGATATCCGCGTTCCAGAATCGCTTGCCGCGCCCGCGCTGCAATCTGGTTCCGCGTCGCCTGATCGTCCACTAGTTCTCGCAATGCCGTGCCCAACTCTTCGCCATCGCCCGGGGCAAAGAAACGCGCTTCATCGCCGTGCAACAACTCCTGCACATTTTCCTGCCGCGGAGCTACAATCGCTTTGCCCAGCGTCATATACTCCAGAATCTTCATCGGACAGCAGTACTCGTTGGCAGCGGGCTGCACCGCAATATCGAAAAGATCCACATACGTCGGAATCTCCTTATGCGGAACCGCGCCCGAAAATTTCACCCACTCGCTCAGCTTCCGATCCGCGGTCAAGGCCAGCAATTCCGCCATGGCCGGCCCGTCGCCCACAATCAGCAGTGCCGCCCCGCGCTCAAAAAGCCGCTGCTCTGCAAATGCAGCAATCAGCAGGTCCACGCGGTGCCACGTCTTGAACCAGCCCGCGAATCCGATCACCGTTTTGCCTGCCAGACCCAGCTTTCCCCGCAGATCTGCGCCGTGGGCGCGCCCGGAAAACGCTGTCAAATTCACGCCGTTTGCCATCACCAGCAGCTTTGTCTCGTCCACGTCGTTGGCGACCAGTATCCGCCGCAGGGGTGACGAAACTACCACCACGTTCGTCGCCAGATTGCAGATCACGCGCTCGGCCCAGTACGCCAACGGAATATGCCCGCTGGCGCGCTCGCGCGATTCCTCCAGCGCAAGAGGTGAATTCACTTCCAGAATCAGCGGAATCCGCGCCAACTTCGCCGCGACCACCCCGGCGAAGTTGAAGAGCGAGTACCGCTCATAAATCACGTTCATGCCGCCGCGATAGATTTTCCAAAGCAGATACGGCAGCCCGGCCAGATTGTAGCCAAGCTGCACCACGTCGGTGAACCGGCCCGGCCTTCCGGCAACTCCCGTGTTAGCCGCCTCCGCCTGACTCGCCGTCAGCGACGCGATTTCTACCGTATGACCAAGATCGCGCATCGCCCGCGCGATCTCCGAAATGTGAATGCCCTGCGCATCGGTCGCGCGCGTGCGGTGGTGGTAAAGAATCTTCATTGCGAAACTGCGACACGCGCCATCGCGCCCACTTCTTCCACGAATGCTTCCACATTGACGTCCCAGGAAAATCTCGCGCGCGCGTTATCTCGAATTGACGCGCTGTGTTCCGGGTCCAACTCCCGCGACACGCCCGCCACAAATTCCTCCGCCGTCCCGCACGGCGTCACGCCGTCCGGCAATGCGCCTCCGAAGGTGCGACACACTTCAGAGCTCGCCAAGACGCGTCGCCCCATCGACAGCGCTTCTAAAACTTTGTTCTGGATTCCCCGCGCCAAACGAAGCGGCGTCACCACCGCGGCCGCGTGGGCTAAATACGGTCGGACATCAGGAACTCCGCGCGTGACCACCACCCCCTCGATCCGCGCCAGTTCCTGGACGGCTTGAGCCGGCCGATTTCCCACGATCGCGAACTTGAGGTCTTTGCGCAGCGCCCGCAAGATCGGAAATACCTCATGCGCGAACCAGCACGCCGCATCCACATTCGGGAAGTAATCCATGGTGCCCACGAAAACGACATATGGGCCTTCGAGCCCGGATGGGTGCGCATACTCCCGCTGAGGATCGAAGAACGCAAAATCCACCCCGTTCTCCATAAAATTCAACTTCTCCGCGGCAATCGCCCCCTCAAAGCTCCGCGTCTCGTGCAGGGTTGTCAGGTACACCGCGTGGGCCCGGTTGCCGTAAAATAACTCTCGCTCCCGCAACCGTCGCGATTCCATCCGGTAGAGAAAGCCGCACCGCCGCATACCCGCGTACTCCGCCCATTTCTCGGAATCCGCATCGACCATGTCGAACAACTCCGGCACTCCGGCCGGAACGTACTGGCACATCGGCAGCGTGTAAATCACTGCCACATCGATCGAAAGCGTGCCGACATATTCCCGCATTGTCCGGCTCTCGAAGAACGCTTCGTTCAAACACCCGCCGCACGCAAAGCGCACGGCTGCGCGCGCGAGCGACCCGCGAAACGGGAGCACCTCGACATGCACCGACGCGCAATATTCGCGCAATTTCGCCGCGCCGTCGGCATCGCCCGCATCCCGCGCGAAGCACGCCAGATGCACCCGGTGCCGCCGCGCCAGTGCCTTAATCTCCTCAAACGCACGGATCTTCTCGCCCTTATCCGGCGGATACGGCACGCAATGCGCCAGGAACAAAACATTCATAGAAATTGGTAGGCGGAGCAGGATTCGAACGCTGCAACTTCCTCTGTGTGTGAGAGGCACTCTACCATTGAGCTACCCGCCTAAATAGAAAAACTTGTCTTACGGAACCAGCCGCACCAGCGACGGCCCTACTACCCGCGTCAACCCCAGCGGCAACTTCTGCCAAACCTTAATCGGCCACGCGAACATCGGATTATTCGGCGTAAAGTTCGGCAGTTCCTTCCGGTTCACCAACAGCATCTCGTAGGGCAAGTCGCGCTCCTGCATGCCCCACCTCGATTTGAAGTCGTTCGATCCGCTCTCTTTCTTACTCCGTCCGAAATCAAACTTCGCAATCCCCTGCCGGCGCGCCCAGCACATCAGGTCGTAGTACATGAAGTTATTCGGCGATAACTCATTGGCATCCACATCCGACGCCCCATAGTAAGGAAGTATCTGGCCGCGAAAGTGAAAGCTCATCACCGCGGCGACTACCCGGTCCCCGCTGCTTACCTCACATAGATCGGCGTCTTTTCCAAAATGCTGTAGGAGGTTACGGAAATGTTCTCGCGGAAATGCCGGTGTGCCCAGCCGCTGCAGGTTTTTTGAATACATCCGTTCGAAAACATCGATCGACTCCCGGTGGTGGCATGACACAAGCCCGTGCTTCAGCGACTTCCGCACCATGTACCGCGTTTTGCGCGGAATCTGCTCTAGGATCGCCTCGTCGTCCGCGCCGATCTCCTGCGTATAAGTGACATAGCGAGTGATATTGCTCCCTCCCACGCACTGGCTCGCATCCCCGTTCCGGAATTCTACATGGTTCACCCGCAACTCCTGTCCCAGCTTCGCAGCTTGCCGATACAGACCTTCGCGTGCCTCAGCCGAGTCCGCCAAGATTCCCCCGTAAACCGCAAACGGCGACGAGATTAGCGCTTTGCCGATCACCACATTCCGGACCAGAAACAGCGGCAACACGCCGCACAATTCCGCCCCGTTCCAAGCGCCGAAATAGTAAGGACGATAGCGAAACGTCTGAGCAATACTGTTCTTCCAAGCCGTCAGATGGAATGGCGTGCCATGGGCGTGAGCGCGAACATACTCGTCCCAAGCTTCCCCTTCCTGCGCGGCAAATACGCGAATTTCTACCGGCACGGAAACACCTCCGAAATCGGCGCAAACGCGAACTCCCCCATTAATCGATCCAACTTTCCCTCCATCGTCGACAGCCCGCGATACGTCCGCATTTCCGCAATCCGCCCCTTCGCCAGTCGCGGCTGATCCCGATCGATCTCCCAGGGATGGAAGTAGACGCACGCCGCCGTTTTCTCAATCTCATTCACGCGCCGCAGCCCCGCCGACGTATACCGATAAGGCAGAAGCCGCAGGTACCCTCCACCGCCCACCGGCGCGACGAAATCTGAGGCCAAACGCACCGTCGCAATCGGCACCTCCGTAATAGCCCCACATGCCGTCTCGATCCGATGCGCCCCGCGCTCGAACCCGGGGATTCCGTATCGATCGTGCGCAATCGGATAAATGCTCGAATCGTGCGTGAAGCCTAACTCCGCCAGAATTTCCAGCGCCCATAGCGACTTTTTCGTGATCGAATAACTCGGCGCCCGGTATAGCCTCGGCATCACCCCGCCCGCCTGCGCAATCCAGTCCTGTGCCTCTCGGGTGTCACGCCGGAATTCGTCGGGCGACAAATCGTAAACCAGGCGGTGCAGCAGGCTATGGCAACCCAGCTCATGCCCGCATCCCAGAATTCTGCGAACCATTCCCGGATATCGCCGCGCCGCCCACCCGAGCACGAAAAATGTTCCGCGCACGGCTCGCTTTCCCATCAACTCCAGCACACGGTCGGTCGCCGCCTCCACGCGCGACGGCAAGGCCTCCCACTGAGCGGCATTCACGTATTTCTGAACTTCGCTCGGATGGAAGTAATCCTCCACATCCACGCTGATCGCATTCACCACCGCATCACCGGCGGACTGCTTTCAACACCTGCACGGTCGCGGCAAATAGCAACGAGATCCCGTAGAGCACGATGTTGTCGGCCAGTCGCTTCCACATAAGGACGGTAGTGCCGCGCCGCCGCCGATTTCTCAGTGGCTGTGGTAAGCATGGATGGGTGTCTACAGTTCAAACCGCCGTCGCCCAGAACTTCACCGATTACATCCGTAGCGTCACGCTGCGCGAGCCTGAGCTATTGCAGCGCCTGCGTGAGGAAACCGCGCGGCTCCCAGACTCGATGATGCAGATTATGCCGGAGCAAGGCCAGTTCATGATGATGCTCCTGCGCCTGACCGGCGCTAAGCAGACTCTCGAAGTCGGTGTCTTCACCGGCTACAGCTCGCTCTCGGTCGCGCTCGCCCTCCCCGATGATGGCCGCGTGATCGCGTGCGATGTCAGTGAAGAGTACACCTCCGTCGCCCGCCGTTACTGGCGCGAAGCCGGCGTCGAGCACAAGATCGAGCTGCGCCTGGCGCCCGCCGTCGCGACTCTCACGGCCCTGCTCGGCGAAGGCCGCGCCGGCACCTTCGACTTCGCCTTCATCGACGCCGACAAACCCAACTACGATCGCTACTACGAACTCGCGCTCCAACTCATCCGCCCAGGCGGGCTTATCGCCATCGACAACGTCCTCTGGCATGGCAAGGTTCTCGATCACAGCGTTCAGGACGACGACACCCGCGCCATTCGAGCCCTCAATGAAAAGCTGCGCCATGATGACCGGATCTCGCTAAGTTTGATCCCGATCGGCGACGGCCTGACGCTTGCCTGCAAACGCTAACTAACGCGATACCCCGGAACCTATCCAAACTCCACATACCCGTGGCGTTGCAGGAACCGGAAGTATCCGACGAAATCGAAGTCCGAGGGTCCGAGTTCCAACTGAGTCAGCCGGATCACTTCAGCCAGATTACGCTTGCCGTCGCACCAATAAAGAGCAATCGTTGGAATCGCCGCCCAGGCCCCCGAGGGGTAGCCTTCCCATCGGTCTTGAGACAGATCGTCGAGCGGCAGCGTGCCGAATCGCTTTCGCCGGACGATGATCCGAGCTGCTTCCGGGTTCTCCTTCAACGCCGGAGTGCCGGCCGGCGCCAAGCGAGACTGTTGCGAATCCCCGAAAGATCGCAGCCTCTCGACTGCGGCATCCAGCGTTTGCGCTACCGCATTTCTTCTCGCCTCCGGCACCAGCCGCTGCGCGCTTCTGATGGCCTGCGCTTCACGATCCACCGAATCAGTGATCTGCTCGGCCGTCGCGCCGCGCTTTTTCAACTGCCCATAACCTCGGTTTTCGCTGAGTTGCGCCAGCCACAATGCCTCGGATTCACCGGCATTCGCAATGAAATAAAGGAATGCCGCGTCGATGATCGAGATATCGCGCAAGGAGCGCGCATCACACGGTCGGGCGTGTCCTCGCTGTTGTGATGCGTCTCGACGCCGCTGCCGCTGTAGCCCCAAACCGTCGGCACACCAACCATCGGCTCGGCCAGGTACGTATCCGTTCCGGTCGTGAACTCTTTCTCATGCCACGGCCTCTTCACGCTCTCCAGGTGGCTCGCCGCTACCTTCAGGATGAACGCGTCCGTGAAATCTTTCGCCACATGCGGGTTCATGTAGAACGTGTACTCTGTCCCTGCAAGATCGTAGGAAGCTGCGGGCGTGTCGACACACATGGCCGCCACGGTTCGCCGAATGCGGTCGCGGTTGTGCTCCACATAGTGCATAGACCCGTACATCTCGCCCATCGAGAGAATACGGATGCTGCGCTTGGGTCGTGATAGCTTGCCCGAAGCGATCAGTCTCTGCGGAGTAGCCACTGCCTCCAGAGTCGCCGCGACGCCCGTCGCATTATCCTCGGCGCCCTGCTCGGACGTGTGGCCCAGCGTGAGTACTTCCTCCTGTGAAGTCCCCGGAATCACGCCCGTCACGTACGGATATGCGCCGGAGTAGTAGCGCGTATCCACCGTCGCATGTGCGCGAACCGGCCCGCGCTTCAGCAGTTCGCGAACAAGCTTCGACTGCGCGGGTGTAATCGAAAAGCCAACCAGTGGAGTGCTGCGCGCCGAGCGCGCCCGCTTTTACCAGAAGCCATTTGATGCCCGCGGGGTTCACGTCCGTAAGCGCAAGCTTGCCCTTCAGGTCCACCTTGCCGATGTCGGCAGCCGCAACGGGCACGATCTCGGCGGTGATGCCGCCCTTCGTCGTTGCTCCGCGGGCACGGAGTCGTCCAATAACTCCAGAGTCGCGCTCTTCACGTCCCACGCCAGCGGCTCGGTCCAATAGCCCACCTGCGTTTTGCCGTCCGCCGGAGCGTTCACGGTCTCGACCTGGGCTAGGCCAATCTTCCGCATGGTGGATTCCAGATAGCGCGCCGTCTCGGCGAACTTCGGAAACGTGTAGAAGCGGTCGGTCGAGTAAACCTGCCGCATGATTTCCATCGCAGGCTCGCCCTTCCATTCGGAATGCAATAAGTCGAGGAGAGCCGGAAGCGTAGGCGATGGCGCGCCGCCCGGCACGATTCGAATACACAGCGCCGCAGCCGCCACCGCGACGAAACATTTTCCCCGCATCAGCGCCGATCCAGCCTCAACAGCCCAAACCTTTCGGGAACATGGAAGGTTTCCTGCATCGTTGGACGCCAGGCGATCTCGACCCGCCGCGCCACCGGTCCCTGCTGTCGATAGAAATTCACCCGAAGCAGATTGCCCGCTATGGCAGCGCGCGAGTCAATCGAACCATACGGAATGCGCATGGCACCGTACCATATCTTATTCTTCGCATCAATTGACGCCTTGACTTCAAAGCCTGAGTTCCACTTCCAGCCGTCCTCGGGATGCGGGCGCGATCGGTCGATGTCCAGATCCACCCACTCGCCCTGCGGCGACATTTCAAATTCGCGGTAATGCCGGATATTCTTGAAGTCGGACCCGATAAACACCTCGGCAACGTCCCAATCCCATAGCTCATTGGTCTCCGTCGTTCGCGACGGATTGGGATGAAGGTAGAGTTCCCGGTAGTGGCATGTGAATTGGAAATAGAGGTTCTCAGCCGTCCAGCGAGATCGGACTTCCGTTCGATATTCCGGTTCCGGCTTGCCCAAGTTGTCCGTCGTCACCAGCACCGGCGGAGTGTCTCGCCAGAAACTCGCCGACGGGTCGAGTTGAAGCGCTACATCGTGTTGGGCAAAGTGACTGACGAAGGCGTCAGGCTGAGCGACCCCAAAAGCCAGCAGAAAAAGGCGGCAGAGCATGATGCTTCAGGCAGCTATTGCATTTCGGCGAGCCGCTGACGGTACTCCGCTTTTGCGGCCTCGTACGTGCGCGCGGCTTCACCCTGTTCCGCGATGCGGATCTGCGGACCTTTCATCTTCCAGCACTGATCCACCGCCTTCAGGCACCATTCCGCACTTTGGCGCGAAGCCCGCACCGGCTTGCCGCCTACCGTGACCCAAATCGGGTTCGTGTGCGATGACGGCAATATTCGAAGCGCGACCCAACTGCTGCGTTCGATTTTGACATCGAACGAAATCGGACGCGTCACGCCGTCGGCGACAATATTCTGGCGCGTCACCGCCTCGCCGTTCACGATGAGTTCCACCGGAACCGAACGAGTCTCCGCCACCCGCGCCCGCTCCAGATCCCAGTAGGGCTTCTGATCGTACGGCGTCTTGCGAACCGCTTCGTCCGGCTTTACATTGAGCAGCCCCGCTACGTTGGCCGTCACATGAACTTGCCTGGGCCTTTCCAGTTTCAGTTCACTTCCATTCGCCCCCATCTCCGCTTGGTCGACCTTGAAATCCAGCAGATGGCTCTTGCCATCCGACACGTAGTTGCGGCCTTCGCGAATGCCTTCCGCCCAATCCGCATAATCCACGCGGCCCTTCTGCCGCACGTAGCTGCGCCCCAACCCCATCCTCTCGCCGTATATACAAGGAAAGTCCGTCTCGCCGCTGATCCTGGCGCGATATCCCACGTTCAACGTGTGATACCAGATGTTCAGTTCGCTGGCATAGGGTGTGTCCACCGTCGATATGAAGTCAACCAGATTCTGAGTCACGCCTACGATAAATTCATTGGCCCCGATTCCGTCGAAGGGAGGGATCTCATCCGTCGGCAGTTTCTCCTGCTTCAGCGCCAGTCCCCAGCCCGAGTGCGCGAACCCCGCGACCGCTCCCTGCTTTTTCGCCCAACGAAACACCGGGATCCCCCAGCTTGGCCATTCCTCAATGCGCCTGGCTCCCGGATAATCCTGCTCGCTCAAATTCAGCAATACGATGTGGCCCGTGTGGCTCGAAGGAAACCCGGAAACCTCCACATCGTAATGCATCAAATTCGACTTCGTGGAAAGAGCGTTATCTTTCCCTTCGAAAAATGTCTTTTGAAAATACCACCCCGGCCCCCAACTCAGCACCGAGCCTACCTTTAGATCTTCGCCGAGGATGTGGCGCATCATGTCCGCCGGATACACACCCTCCGTCGGCCTCTCATAATGTGCGCACCCGGCGGCATGAACGTGATGATCGCCCGAATACCAGCCCAGCTTGGCCGGATCGATCCACCGCTCCAGCCGAAAAGTCAGGTCGACCGGCTGGTCCCCTACATGCGCGCGCTCCGACTTTTTTCGATACTCCGGTCCCCGCGTATATTCGATATTGTAGTTTCCCGGCGGCAGTGACACCGATTCGCCATCATGACGATATATCTGCTGCTGGAAGGCGAAATCCGGAGCCAAACGCTTGGCTTGAGAAGGATAAACGCGCCCCTCGTCGTCCCGAATCGTGAACGACGCCGTGGTCCCCTCATTGTCCCCATCCAGCACGTGCAGTTTGACTTGGGTTGCGGGATGGGAACTAAACAGGATATCGACTTCGCTGCGAAAGCCAAGATCTTGCGTTCCCTGGCCAACGCTGAAGGCCAGCTTCGCCTCACGCTTCCCCGCATCGCGCGAATAAAGCTGCAGCACGCGGTACTCGAGCTCGAGCCCGGAGAGCCGCGGCTTCATCGGCTGCTTGTCAAACATCTGGATGTCGAGGAAACGCCGGTTCACCTGAAACTCGCTACTGCCGGCCAGCGTTCCGGCATTGGGGCTGTCCACGGCCAGGACTGGCGTAATGCCCGCCTGGTTCCGCACCTTCACCAGAAACGAACGCCAGCCGTGTTCGACCAGGTCGGGCTTTGCGGGACCCTCCTGCACTTTGACGCGGCTCTCAGGATTGATCTCGACGCCAACGAGGCAGTGGCGGTCCAGAATTTTTTGAATCGACGCGATACTGTTGGGCGCGACCGAAAGGCGGTTCAACTCCGTAACTTCATTCGCCGGGAGCGGTTCGCCCGTCATCTGGAGCGCATCGATCACCCGCGTGGCGTTAGCGGCTAGAGGTTGCTGCTCCACCGAGGTGACGACGGGAAGTTCCTGCGCATAAAGCGTTAAAGCTGGCATCAGCATTAAAATCAGACGCACGAAAACCTCCTGAATAGGGTCGCCCTGATCTTATCACCGAGCTTCGGCACAGGTCATGCAGTGGGAGGTGGAAAAGGCGCTGCAATCGGCAAAGGAGCCATCGACGACAAGCACAAGAAACGCGAAGGTAAGTGAACAGGAGCGCGGAATCGCCCACGCCGACAGTGTGGCACTCGTTCTGCGTGAGCACCATTTGTCGACGTGCGGCGGACGCGCTTCAAGTGAGTTGAAGCTTACTTGCTTTGACCCGACTTGTGGTGTGCTTCTGTAGAGGACTCATGTGCCTTGGCGGAGTGCTCATGAGCCGTCTGCGAGTGCTTCTTACCCGCTTCGTGGTCGCCCTTCCCGTGATGCTCGGCGGCCGTACGGTGTGCTTTGGCCGCGCTGTCGTGATGTTCGGCTGCTTTGTTGTGTGAATCCTTCGGCATGGAAGTACTCCTTCACAACAATTCTAAGACTCCGGCCAGCGTCGTTTGATGAATCAGCCTCGGAATCCGATCGCCCTTTGTGAGTTAAGATCCGCTCGTGGCGGCTCCTCACAACCCGCACACGTTTCCGTGCCTGGGAATGTACTCCGGAGGCGGCTACTCGGCCAAGATCAAAACCGGTTGGGACGGCTCCCGTTGGACCGCTGAGTCCTGGAAACCAATTACCTGGGCGATCGCGACCCCTAATCCAACGGCAAGAATCTTCGGTAGCAAACGTCAGCCGCGGTTCACCCGGTGGTGCGGAGCCCGTGCCTATCAAGTCCAAGCAATGATGGCCAAGGTCCATCGGCGCAGGTTTGCGGACAAGTTTACCGCCACGGCGCCTGAAGTTCTGAACCGGTCAGGATGGCGCTATGGAACGGCCTGGTGGAGTAGCCGGGCCGCTCCTCACAACTTCCGATAAAGTATGTTTCGGAATTCCACTTTAAACGGCGGCCCCACGTGCATCTGGAAACCAACCACGCCTTCCGGCACAAAGTTCTTGGAATCTTCGTCAATGGTCGCGCTAATCAATTGTCCGTTCAGGATCTGGATCATGATCGGTCCACGCGCGATGATGTGGTACCGGTTCCACCCCTGCACGTTCATAACGCCCCGCAGCAGCGTGTTGTCCCCGATGGTCGCGACCACTTTATATTTCGGGCCGGCAGTTATCCGTGTCATCTGGCCGCGCTGCGCCAGCACCACGTGCCCCGGCTTGCGTCCCCTCTCCTCGTGCAGGTTTCCGGTGTATTCGTTGGTGATATCCATGTCTGCCTGGTAACCCCTAAGCACCCACTTGCCGACGTCCGGCAATTCGACGCTCCGATATTGAATGCCGCTATTCGTGCCGCCCAACTTGAAATCGCATTTCAATTCGAAATCCCGCACGGCGCCGCCGCGCCAGATCAGAAAATTGTTCATCTTCACCACCTTCTCCGGAGTGGTCTCGCCAACAATTTCGCCGTTTTCGGCGCGCCAGAAGGTCTTATCGCCATCCCAGCCCGCCAGCGTCTTGCCGTCGAATATAGGCACAAAATCCGTATTATCGTCCGGTTCATATTCTGGATAAATACCGGATGCTCGTTGCGCAGCGGCGTGCCCTGCCTGGGGCGCCGGGCCCTGCCCATGGCATAAAATCGTTCCGGCCAGCAATGGCAAAGCACGTAAGGCGTTTTTGAGCGACATTTAATTCTCCGGGGGTGAAGTCAGCACAGATCATATCGCGAACTTTTGATCCGGCGCCAACCGTCTTATACTCAAGCCGATGGATACCGCACACTATAAAGATCTGCTGCTGCGCAAAGAACAGGAACTTCTGGACAGTATCGCCCGGCTCCAGAAGGATGCCGTCGAGTCCCCCTCCGCCGAAGTGCAGGATTCCGGCGACCTGTCGGTCTCCGACGTTGAGAAGGACTCCGCCTTCGACGAAAGCACGCGCCAGTGGAGCACCCTCGAGCAAGTCCGCGCAGCACTAGAGCGCATGGCGGACGGCACCTACGGCAAGTGTATCGAGGACGGCGAAGTAATTCCGCCTGCCCGCCTTGAGGCGATTCCATGGACTCCCTATTGCCTGAAGCATCAGGAAAAACGCGATGCCCCGCCCGAGACTGAAGGCGCGACTTTGTGAGCGAGCGCGTAAACGAGCGCCCTAAGCGAACGCCGTCAGGAAATACGTGAAAAGCGTTAGCGTTCGTCGCCGCGGATTAAAATCTCGAAATTCCGCGAGAAAAATCGCCCGTTCAAGCTACTATTTCTTCTATAAGGTTGAATCGATGCGAAGAACTGTGCTTTTGAAGCTTGCGCTCGTTGTGTGCGCGAGCGCGCTACCCCTTCTGCCCGCCACGGCACCCGCTGTTACCAACATCTGCTTCGTCGGGGATAGTTTCGTTACCAACGAAACCATCACCTTCCCGCTGCGCGCTTGGATGCAGCAAAAATTCGGCAACGCCAGCGTCGGCTTGGTCACCATGAATGCCGTTGACGTCACCCCCAACAGCGTCACCAACGTCCGGACCGGAAGTTGGACCGACTACCAGACCAACGCGACCGGCCTCAACGCCGCCTACACGCGGAACTACACGGACAACGGCACCATCACGCTCAACGGCTCCGCCTTCGCGGGAACGCAGTTTGTGATTCATTATCTTGGCCAAGTCTCTGGCGGCACCTTCTCCTACGCCGTCGATGGGGGCACGGCCACCCACGTTGACACCTCCGCATCCACGGGCTACCAGACGGTAACCGCCGGCGGATTCACCAACGGTCCCCATACCCTGGTGATCAGCATGGTCCCGCCCGCCGCCGCGAACGGCGTGCTTATATACGGTGTTTCCGCGGAGTCTCCCGCCGGCGTCCGCGTCCACCGCATCGGCCATTCCGGCATGGAAGCCGCCGATTTCGCCGCGATGGATCAGAGCATCTGGCAAGCCGGTCTTCACGCTCTTGGCTGCAACATCACCATCCTGCAGTTCGGCACGAACGAGAAGTGGCATAACAAAAATCCCGCCGACATGATCCCCGCCCTGACGACGCTGATCGCCTCGGCTAAGACCGCGAATCCCGGCAGCGCTGTCATGCTGATCGCGCCCTGGGACAACACCATCCTTGCCGCCTACAACATGGGCCAATACGAAGCCTCGGTCCAAACCGCCGCCGGCACCAACGCCTTCATGAATATGTATCAGACCATGGGACCGCCCCCCGTCAACATCGCGCGTAACTACTATGCCGATTCGAACCCGTACGTTCATCCGGATACGGCTGGCGGACAGGCTTGGGCTTACCAGATTTTTAAGTACTTGCTGCGCGGGCCGCTGCCGCGTTAATCACGCCTTCTTCAGCCAGCGATCCATCCACTGAAACGCGTCGCTCTGCATTTCCCGGTCGAACTTGTGCGGCCCCGGGTAGAACTTCGCGCGGTAGCGATCACTGGCGCCCGCCCGCCGGTACACGTCCGTAAGGATGCGGTCGGCCCGCTCCATCTCCGGCACCGTGAACAACTGGTCCTCATGGTTGTTCAGCACCATTGCGGCGTTGGGCACGTTGATTCCGAGAATCTCCGGATAGTCCAAGTCGCGCGGCAGCCCTGGCACATAAACCATCCACGTGTGCGTATAGCTTTTTGAAAGCAGGTAATCGCGCCACGTTGTCATCATTCCGACGCAGCAGGAGCACTTAATCCGCTCGTCCACACCAGTTAGGTAAACCGTGCGCAGCCCCCCGCCGGAAAGCCCGCAGCATCCTACTCGCGAGGCATCCACTTCCGGGCGTGAGCATAGATAGTCGAGCGCCCGCTGGTCTTCTCCCGTGAAAACTCCCGGCCATGTGGTCCCCGCCGAGAACAGGCTCTTCGCCATGATGTGCTCGTGATTCCCGGCAAACGCGTTATATCGCTTGATCTCGTCTTCGGCTTCCGGATCCCGTTCCGTCAGGCCGCTCAGGATCGCCGCGGGCAGATCCCCCACGCGCACGCGGCGGCTGCCGAACGTAAACGCATCGTGAACCAGCACCACGTACCCGCGTCTGGCCAGATCGTTGGCCCAGGCATTTCCGCCGTAATACTGTTCCTGGTGCCGGATCATCATCGGGTGCGGATCTTTGCTCATCCGCGTGATCTTGCGATACCCGAAGTATTTGTTGCCCCCGTG
This sequence comes from Bryobacterales bacterium, assembly GCA_038229055.1. Classification (GTDB taxonomy): domain Bacteria; phylum Acidobacteriota; class Terriglobia; order Bryobacterales; family Bryobacteraceae; genus JANYJA01. Next base: position 49,304 of record JBBROU010000004.1, read on the forward strand.
GTCGTGCAGCCCGAGCACGGCCGGCAGTTTCCCCGTCGCCCCCAGTGGCTTCAGCAACAGCGCTTCGGTCGGCGGGCCGTACGGTAGCTGCCACTGCAGGTGCTCGATTGCGAGCCCGTCAAACTCAAGATGATGCTGCACCGTGACCGCGGGCGTGCCCCCGGAATTCGGCTGCATCAATGCCTCGCGGAACCTCTGCCGCGCTCGCGGACGCCACTCCGCGGCGTTTCCCGATGTCGCCAGACGGAAAGAAAGCTTCGGCGGATCGGGGGCAAGGTGCGCCGCCCATTCGCCGTAAGCGCCAAGCATATTCTGCATTTGCGCTATAGCGTATCAAACGCCAGCCGGGCTTACCGCTTTTCTGCCAGATCCACCTTCGCTTGAGCTTGCATCATACTGGCCAGCGCGCTCGCCGGATCCAAATCCTCGGGCGGATCCTCCAGCACTTGATAGGCCTGGGCCAGCTCTTGACGTGCTTGGTCCATCTCAACTTCCGTCTTCCGGTGCGCGCCATCCGCCAACACCCGGACTTTATCCGGGAGAATCTCGACGAAACCGCCATAGACCGATAGATACTCCGTCTTGCCGCCTGCCGTATAACTCAGAATTCCGTTCGCGAGTTCCGAAATCAGTGGCGCGCGGCCGGCTTCCACGCCGTAGTACCCGTCGAGCCCGGGGATTTGCGCTTCGTTCACCTGCTCGCGCAATAGCAGCCGCTCCGGCGTCGCCACCTCGAGCGTGAACTCCGATTCCGCCATCCCCTATGACCCGGCCTTCATGCTGGCGGCCTTCTCCAGCACATCGTCGATCGTGCCCTGCAGATAAAATGCCTGCTCCGGAATGTCGTCGTGCTTGCCCGCCACAATCTCCGAGAAACCGCGAATCGAATCGGCCAGTTTCACATAGCGCCCCTTCAACCCCGTGAACTGCTCGGCCACGTGGAACGGCTGCGAAAGAAACTTCTGAATCTTGCGCGCGCGTGAAACGGTGAGCTTGTCTTCGTCCGAAAGCTCATCGATACCCAAAATCGCGATGATGTCCTGCAAATCCTTATATCGCTGCAATACGCCCTTCACCTGCTGCGCGATATCGTAATGCTCCTGCCCGATGATCAGCGGATCCAGAATGCGCGACGTCGAAGCCAGCGGGTCCACAGCCGGATAAATCCCCAACTCTGCAATGGCGCGCGATAGGTTCGTCGTCGCGTCCAAGTGGGCGAACGCAGTCGCCGGAGCCGGATCGGTGTAATCGTCCGCAGGCACATAAATCGCCTGAACCGAAGTGATGGAACCCTTTTTGGTGGATGTGATGCGCTCCTGCAGCTCGCCCATCTCGCTCGCCAGATTTGGTTGATAGCCTACAGCCGACGGCATGCGCCCCAGCAGCGCCGATACTTCCGACCCTGCCTGCGTAAACCGGAAAATGTTGTCGATGAACAGCAGCACATCCTGCCCCGCTTCATCGCGGAAATATTCCGCCACCGTCAAACCCGTCAGACCCACGCGCAGCCGCGCCCCGGGCGGCTCCGTCATCTGCCCGTACACCAGCGCGATCTTCGACTTATTAAAATCCTTCGGATCGATCACGCCCGATTCCTGCATCTCGAGCCAGAGATCGTTGCCCTCGCGCGTTCTCTCGCCCACTCCCGCGAAGACCGACACGCCGCCGTGCTGCATGGCGATGTTGTTGATCAGCTCCATGATGATGACCGTCTTGCCGACGCCCGCCCCGCCGAACAGCCCGATCTTCCCGCCGCGCAAATACGGTTCGAGAAGATCGATCACTTTGATGCCCGTCTCGAACATCTCAAGCCGCGTCGATTGATCTTCGAACGATGGCGCCGGACGGTGAATCGGATAGAAAGTGGTCGCGTTCACCGGACCCATCTGGTCCACCGGCTGCCCTAAAACATTCAACACGCGCCCCAGCGTCTCCTTGCCCACCGGCACCGTGATCGGCACGCCCAGGCTGATCGCCTTCATACCGCGCACCAGCCCTTCGGTCGGCTGCATCGCGATCGTGCGCACGCGCCCTTCACCGATGTGCTGCTCGGCTTCGCAAATGATGTCGATCGGCGACGGCACGTCGAACCCTTCGCTGGTGATCCGGATCGCCGTATGCACTTGGGGAATCTGGCCTTCGGGAAACTCGCAGTCGATTGCGGGCCCGGTAATCTGCACCACTCTGCCGATCGTCAAATTTTCTGTTGATGTCATATTTTCTTAAACTCCGCGGCTACTCCAGCCGCTATTCCCGCCGTTATTCCAACGACGAAGCGCCGCTCACCACTTCGATTATTTCGGTCGTGATGCTCGCCTGCCTCATCCGGTTCATGTTCAGCGTTAAGCGGTCGATCACGTCTGAGGCGTTCGATGAGGCCGCGTCCATAGCCGTCATGCGCGCCGCATGCTCCGCGGCCGACGTTTCCAGCATGGCGCGGTAGACTTCCACTTCGACAAAACGCGGCAGCAGCCGTTCCAGCATCTTAATCGGCGGCTGCTCAAAAATATAATCGGTCGGCGCTTCCGTTTTCGGAAGCTCCACCGGAAGCAGCCGGTTCACCGAGAGCCGCTGCAAAATAACGCTCTTGAACTCATTGTTCAACAGATACACCGAATCGGTCTCACCGCGCCGGAAACGCTCCGTCGTGTCGCGCGCAATCGCCGCCGCCTCCCCGTACTCGATTTTTCCCAGCACATTGATGTGTTCCGCGAGAATATTCCCGCTGCGCCGCCGATAGAAATCGCGCCCCTTGCGGCCAATCAAGACCAGGTCGATCCGCGCCTCTGAGTGCTCCGCGTAAAACCTTTGCGATGCCTTAATCAGATTGGAATTGAACGCTCCCGCCAAACCTTTGTCGCTGGTAAACAAGATCAGCTCGATGCGCTTCTCGGGCCGGTTCGCCAGCAGCGCACTGTTGGCCAGCGCTTCGTCCGTTGCCGCCGCCGCCGCCAAATTCGCCAGCATCTCCCGGAGCATTGTCGCGTATGGACGCGCCGCCACCACCCGGTCCTGCGCACGCCGCAGCTTCGCCGCCGAGACCATCTTCATGGCCTTGGTGATCTGCTGCGTGTTCTTCACCGACCGAATGCGCCGGCGAATATCAATCAGGCTAGGCATGCGCGGAACTTCCCGCTAAAACTTTGCCGTCCGACAGAAAACGATCTTTAAATTCCTTCAGCGCCGCCGTCAGATCTTTTTTCAATTGATCGTCCAGCGTCTTTTTCTCGCGAATCTGCTCGAAAATACCCGGATGCGCATTCTCGAAGAAGCGGTACATCTCCTCTTCGAAGGCGCGGCACTTCTCTACCGGTACGTCGTCCAGCACGCCCGTGGTTCCCGCGTAGATGATCGCGATCTGCTTCTCCACCGCCAGCGGCTGATACTGCTTCTGCTTCAGAATCTCGACCAGATGTTTGCCCCGGTTGAGCTGCGCCTGCGACGATTTATCCAGATCCGAGCCGAACTGCGCGAATGCCGCCAGCTCCCGGTACTGCGCCAGATCCAGCCGCAGCGTTCCCGCAATCTGCCGCATCGCTTTAATCTGCGCGCTGCCGCCTACGCGGCTCACCGACTGGCCCACGTTGATGGCCGGCCGCACGTTGGAGTTGAACAGATCGGCTTCGAGGAAGATCTGCCCGTCCGTAATTGAAATCACGTTAGTCGGAATGTATGCCGAAATGTCGCCCGTCTGCGTCTCGATAAACGGCAGCGACGTCAGCGATCCCCCGCCCAGCGACTTCGACATCATCGCCGCGCGCTCCAGCAACCGGCTGTGCAAATAGAACACATCGCCCGGAAACGCCTCGCGCCCCGGCGGGCGCCGCAGCAGCAGTGAAATTTCCCGGTACGCCGCCGCGTGCTTCGACAAGTCGTCGTAGATCGTCAAAGCGTGCCGCCCGTTGTCGCGGAAAAACTCGCCCATCGCGCAGCCCGCATAAGGCGCGATGTACTGCATAGGAGCCGGGTCGGAAGCGCTCGCCGACACCACGATGGTGTACTCCATCGCGCCGTGATCTTCCAGCGTCTTCACCACCTGCGCCACCGTCGACCGCTTCTGCCCAATGGCGACATAGATGCAAATCATGTCGCCGCCCTTCTGGTTCAGAATCGTGTCAATCGCGATTGCCGTCTTACCAGTCTGCCGGTCCCCGATCACCAGCTCGCGCTGGCCCCGGCCGATCGGAATCATTCCGTCGATGGCTTTGATGCCCGTCTGCAAAGGCTGCCGCACCGGCTGCCGGTCGATCACGCCCGGCGCCACGCGCTCGATGGCATTCACCTGCGTGGTCGCAATCGGGCCTTTTCCATCCAGCGGCCGCCCCAGCGCATCCACCACGCGTCCGATCAGCGCATCGCCCACGGGCACGGACATAATGCGGCCCGTGCGCTTCACTTCGTCGCCTTCGCGAATCACCGTGTAATCGCCCAGCAGCACCGCGCCCACCTGATCTTCCTCCAGGTTCATCGCGATGCCCGCAACGTCATGCGGAAATTCAATCAGCTCGCCATACATCACCTTTTCCAGGCCATGGATGCGCGCAATGCCGTCCCCCACCGAGATCACCGAGCCCACTTCGCTCACGTCGATCGCGTTCTCGTAGTTCTCAATCTCCTGCCGGAGGATCTTCGTTATTTCGTCCGCTCTGATCTGAGCCATAATTCCGTTTTCCTAATTTGCGGCGAGTTTTCGCCCTAGAGCCGTTAGCTGCCCGCGCACCGATCCGTCATAGACGCTCGATCCCACGCGCGCCACCACTCCGCCGATCAGATCCGGATCCACCGCAAAGTGCATCCGCATCTTCTTTCCCGTTACTTGCGCCAGCTTGTCCGACAGCCCCGCGCGTTCGCCGTCGCTCAGCTCGCGCGCCGACGCGACATCCGCCCGCACCACGCCCAGCCGCTCGTCCAGCAATACCTCGAACACTCCGGCCATTTCAGTAATTGCGCCCGACCGCCGGTGGTCGCTCAGCACCAAAAGAAAGTTGCGGATCACGCGTGAAACCCCGAGCGCCGTTACCAGCCGGTCGATCACCGCGCGCTTCCGGCTCAGCGACACCGCCGGAGAGGTCAGCGCATTCCGCAGCTCCGCCGAGCCATTTACGATGTCTTCGAACGTGCGCAGATCGCGTAATGCCGTCGCCGGATCGAGTTTCGAGCCGGGAGCCGTCACTACGTCCACAAGGGCGCTCGCGTATCGTGATGCTATTGCCGATGAAGTCATGGGGTTGAACTAGGAGTGCAGCTCCCGCGCGAAGGCTCGGGTCAGCTCTTCCTGCGTTTGCGGTGTGATGCGTTCGCGAATCTTGCCCTCGGCCAGCTCGAGCGCCAGGTGCGCCGAATAACGCCGCAATTCCATGCGCGCTGCCTTGCCGCTGGCTTCAATCTCCTGCAGCGCATGCGCCTGCACGCGCGCCAACTCCGCCGCCGTTTCGCGCTGCAGCCGGTCGGCTTCGTGCTGTTGCTCAGCGCGCAGAGTCTTACGAATATTTAAGATTTCCGTGTCCAGATTGACCAGCTTGGCGTTCACTTCAGCCGCCCGCGCATCCGCCGCGGCGCGCGATTTCTCCGCCTCGGCGATTCCGGCGCGAATCTCCTGCGACCGCGCCTCGAAGTACGGTCCACCCTTCTTCACCGCTAAGTAGCCCAGCGCGCCGGCTAGAATCGCGAAATTGGCCCACTTCCAGCCGATCATTTCCTTTTCGGGCTTCTCGGACGCCTGCTCTTCCGCCGCGCGCAAGGGCGCCAGCGTCAGTAGCAGAGCCAAAAAACCGCCCGCCAAAATCTTCATGCCGCTTTGCCCCGCAGGATTCGCGTCGCAATCTGGTCGGCAATGGCCTCGCTCTCGTGAATCAGCGTTTCGCGCGCAGCCGCGGCCTCCGCAGCCAGATCCGCCTTGGCCTGCATCACACGCTCCTCCGCCTGTAGTTTCGCTTGCATCAGGGCATGCGAGTGCTCGTCGGCAATCGCGCGGTTGTTCTTATCGAGTTCGGCATAAATCTCCGAGCGTGCCGCGGTCAGCGCCGTCTGATATTCCGCTACTCGTTTCTCCGCCTCGGCCAGGCTCGCTTCCGCCGCCTTGCGCGCTCCCTCGGTGGCATCGAATCGCGCGCCCAGCGTTTTCTCTAGCGGTTTAAAGAACATGAACCGCAGATAAAGGTGGAGCAGGAGCACCAGAAAAAAAGTCGGCAGCGCGTTTAGCAGTATCCCGCCCAGCGCATGTAAAGTAGCTTGCATTATTTTTTAGAAAAACGCTTTTAGGAAAACAGCGAAGTGCGATTGAAATTAACAAGTTACCACACCCGGGACGGTGGGTCAAAGCGCTCAAGGCCCCGCTCGCTTCTGCTTACGCGCGGGCGGCCAGTCGTTCCTCGATGCGGGTAAGCCTATTGTCTATATCAATCACTTTGCCGGTGAGCACCTCGAAGCGATGCTCCATAGCATCAAAACGATTGTCCACTGAGCCAAAGCGGCTATTCATCACCGAACTTAGGTGCACATAAAGCACGACATTTACGCCTATGCCGATGAGGGCGAACAGCGCGGGCACACCGATTGCAAAGTAGAGCTGTGTGTCGTTCATGCTCGCCTCCTATGATATCCCTAAACGTGATATCCCTAAACGCCGCCCCCCTCCCGCGCGTCACTAACTTTGTGATCCGAATTGCGCTGGGAAGCTGGCTGTGCCTCGCCGCCGCCTATGCCGCCGCTCCCACGCTCGACGCCACGCTCAAAGGCGTTGAGAAGCGCTACAACAGCGCCCAATCTCTAAAGCTCCAGTTCTCAGAAACTTACCACCCGCCCCGCCGCCCCGCCCAAACCGAATCCGGCACGCTCTCCCTTCGCAAACCCGGCCGCATGCGCTGGGACTATTCCTCGCCCGCCGGCAAGCTCTTCCTCTCCGACGGCAAAACAGTTTACCTTTATACTCCCGACACCCACCGCGCCGAGCGCAGCAAGCTCAAAGAGACTGAGGACATGCGCGCGCCGCTGGCCTTCCTGCTCGGCAAGCTCAACTTCTGGAAAGAATTCAAGCGTTTCGATCTTCGCCAGGACTCATCCGGCCTCTGGATCGACGCCGTTCCCAACTCCGATTCCCTGCCCTACTCGAAGGTAGAATTCCTCGTCACCCCGCAGTCGCAAATTAGCCGTCTCCGCGTCATCGGATGGGATCAGTCGATTCTCGATTTCACCTTCAGCGACGAGAAGCTCAACGCGCCGCTCGATGCCGCGCTCTTTGTCTTCCGCCCCGCTCCCGGCGTCGAAGTGGTGGAGGCTAACCCGTAGCCCATGCCCGAATTCGTTCTGAAATTTGCCGACACGCGCGGTCAAATCCATAACCAGGTCGCCGAAGCCACCACCGAGCAGGAAGCGCGCGAACGCCTCACCGGTCAGGGATTTCTGGTCTACTCCATTCGCCCCAAAGGCGCCATTGCCGGCCTCTCCAGCAATATCACCGGCCGCCGCGCCAAAATCAATCTCGAAAAGTTCCTCATCTTCAATCAGCAGTTCGTCACTCTGATCCGCGCCGGTCTCCCAATCCTCAAGGGCCTCGACCTCCTGGCCGACCGCCTTACCGACCCCAAACTCACGCCCTACATCAAGCGCGTTCGCGATGAAGTCCGCCAGGGCACGCTACTTTCCGAAGCCTTCCGGCTGCAGGGCGTCTTCCCCAAAATCTACGTCACCTCGGTGATGGCCGGCGAGAAAAGCGGCAGCCTCGGTGAGGTCCTCGAGCGCTACATCATTTACCAGAAGCTGTCTCTCGCCGTGCGCAAGAAAGTCCTGGTCTCGCTGATGTACCCGTGCGTGCTGCTGGTCCTGGTCTTCCTGCTGATCATCTTCCTGGTGACTTACGTCGTGCCCAATTTCGCCGCGCTCTATAGCAGCATGTCAGCCAAGCTCCCCACCATTACCATCGTCCTCATCGCCATCGGCACCACCGCCCGCAGCTACATTCTCTTTTTCCTCGCTGCCGCGGTCATCGGAGGGTTCCTCTTCTCCTGGTGGTCCCGCAAGGAATCCGCGCGCGAAAAACTCGACGCCATCAAAATTCGCATCCCGCTGCTCGGCGATATCTGGCTGAAGTATCAGGTCGCCCAGTTCTCGCGCGTGCTCAGCACGCTGCTCACCGGCGGCATCCCGCTGGTCCAGGGTCTTGAGACCGCGGCCGATTCGCTCGGCACCGCCCTGCTCCGCCGCACTCTGCAGACCGCCGGACGCTCCGTGCGCGAAGGTCAGGCTCTCTCCTATTCGCTCGCCAACACCGGCGTCTTCCCCGGCCTCGCCATCGACATGATTGAAGTCGGCGAATCCACCGGCGCGCTTCCCGTCATGCTCACCAGCGTCGCCGAATTCTACGAAGATGACGTCAACACCAAGATGACCGCGGCCCTTTCGCTCATCGAGCCCGCCATCATGATCGTCATGGGCATCTTCGTGGCCTTCGTGCTGATCGCCCTCTACCTGCCCATCTTCTCGCTCGCCGACACCATCCGATAGAAAATAGATATATGGCTACCGAACGCATCCGGCTTAACGACACAGCCACCGAAACCGATCAGGCCAAAGCCGTAGCCGCGCGCTATCGCTGCGAATACGTGGACCTCCGCGAAGGCATCATCGACCACGAATTGTTCCGCACCATCCCCGTCGATCTGATGTTCCGCTACAACTTCGTCCCGCTCAGCGCTCACAACGGCAGCCTCGAGATCGCGCTCGCCGATCCGCGCAATCTCAACCTCATTGATGAGCTCGGCCTGCTGCTCAACAAAAAGCTCCGCGTCAAAGTCGCCACCCTCTCGCAGATCGCCGATCTTCTCAAGAAGACCGAACAGTCCCAGCGCGTCCTTGAAGAAGTCACCGAGGGCTTCACGCTCGATGTCGTCGGCGACGAAGAAAACTCCGACGAAACTCTCTCCATCGACAAGCTCTCGGCGTCCGATAGCGACATCGCGCCCGTCATCAAGCTGGTCGACACCACCATCTTCAACGCGCTCGAACGCCGCGCCAGTGACATTCATATCGAGTCGCGCGATCAGGAAGTCGTCATCAAGTACCGCATCGATGGCGTGCTGCACTACGCCATGCCCCCCATCGCCAAAGACTGGCAATCCACCATCCTGTCGCGCATCAAAGTCATGAGTGAGCTCGATATCGCCGAGCGTCGCGTCCCCCAGGACGGCCGTTTTCGCGTTCGCTACAAGAACCGCCTCATCGATTTCCGCGTCTCCGTAATGCCCACCATCCACGGGGAAGACGCCGTGCTTCGCGTGCTCGATAAAGAATCCATGAGCGAGAAGTTCGCCAAGCTCTCGCTCGATGTCGTCGGCTTCTCGGACGCCGATCTGGTCAAGTTCCGCCGCTACATCTCAGAGCCCTACGGCATGGTGCTCGTCACCGGCCCCACCGGTTCCGGCAAAACCACCACGCTCTACGCCGCGCTCAGCGAAATCAAGAACGACGAAGATAAAATCATCACCATCGAAGATCCCGTCGAGTATCAAGTCAAAGGCATCACCCAGATTCCGGTCAATGAGAAAAAGGGCCTGACCTTCGCGCGCGGCCTGCGCTCCATTCTGCGCCACGATCCCGACAAGATCATGGTCGGCGAAATTCGCGATCAGGAAACCGCGCAGATCGCCATCAACTCCGCGCTCACCGGCCACCTGGTCTTCACCACCGTCCACGCCAACAACGTGCTCGACGTGCTCGGCCGCTTCCTCAACATGGGCGTCGAGCCCTACAATTTCGTCTCCGCGCTCAACTGCATTCTGGCCCAGCGCCTGGTCCGCATCATCTGCGAATTCTGCCGCAAGCCCGTCCACCACCCCGATTCATTGTTCGTCGAGAGCGCCCTCAATCCCGCCGAATGGCGCGATATTCCGCTGGTGGAGGGCACCGGCTGCTTCGAATGCGGCGGCACCGGATTCCGCGGCCGAACCGCCATCCATGAGCTTCTCGATTTGAGCGACCGCATTCGCGAGATGATTCTCGACAAGCGCTCCACCGCTGAAATCAAGCGTGCCGCGCGCGATGAAGGTATGACCTTCCTGCGCGAATCCGCCGTCGACAAAGTGCGCCGCGGCATCTCCACCCTGAAGGAAATCAACAAAGTCACCTTCATCGAATAGCCGCATGAATCTCAGCTCCCTGCTCACCGATCCGCCGCCCGATCTCATCTTCGAGATCTCCGAAGATGCCGTGTCCATGGTGCATCGCACCAACCCCACCGCCGTCACCACGCAGCCGCTTGCGCCCGGCGTGCTTGTCGTTTCGCCGCTTCACGACAATGTAGTGAACGCGGAGGCCTTCGCCGCCGCAGTGCGGCAGTTGACTCCCGCCTCACCCAAACGCCGCCGCGCCGCCGTCCTTCTGCCCGACTATTGCGCCCGCCTCGCCGTTCTTGACTTCGACAAATTTCCGGAGAAGCCCGAAGAACAATTGGCCCTCGTGAAGTTCCGCATGAAAAAGACCGTGCCGTTCGATATCGAGACCGCCGCCGTCAGTTACTGGGTTCAGTCCAAGGACGTGGTCGTCGTCGCCACTCCCCTGGAAATTGTCGCGCGCTATGAAGCCCCGTTCCGTGCCCTGAACCTGCACACCGGCCTCGTCACTATCTCCTGCCTGGCCACGCTCGATCTGCTCGAACCCGCCGGCATCACCGTGCTGGCCAAGCTCGGCACGCGCGTCCTGACGGTCCTCGTTACCCGCAACGGTATCGTCAAACTGGTTCGATCGCTCGAATTGCTCGAAGCCACTGCTTCGGAAGTTGCTGCCGATCTCTTCCCAACCCTCGCCTATATCGAAGACCACCTCGGAGGCCCCGCGGACCGCATCGTGCTCTGCGATTTCGACGCCTTCGGCCAAGACATGAGTAAGACTCTTGCCCAGGATCTTCACTCCGAGCTCGGCATCCCCGTCGAACAGCTTGCCCCGCGCAACTCCGCCCTGATGGGGTATCTCAAGACCCGGCAGGTGGCCGCATGAAGTCGTCCATCAATCTCGCCAGCGAGCCATTCCGCCGCGACCGCCCTCTGCTCATTGCCTCCGCCGCCGGTGCCGTTCTGCTGGTGCTCACGCTGGCCGTTCTCATCTCGCTCATCCTCGCCGACCGCCGCGATCTCAAACAAAGCCGCGCCGCCCTCGCGCAGTTGACGCGCCGCCAGTCCACCCTCGCCGCCGCTCAGCGCAAGCTCGATAACGATCTACGCCAGCCCGCCAATGCCGAAGTGCTTGAGCGCAGTGTGTTTCTCAACTCCCTGCTCTATCGCAAGGGAATCAGTTGGACCAAAATTTTCGCCGATCTCGAGAAAATCGTTCCAAACAACGTCCGTATCATCTCGATTCAGCCGCAGGTCAACGCGCAGGATCAGATATTCCTTCAGATGGTCGTCGGCGCCGATGCGCCCGAGGCGGCCATCGCGTTCTTTGCTAAATTGGAATCGTCCGAATCCTTCGGCTCCACCGCGGTCAGCTCCTCAATTCCGCCTTCGCAAACCGATCCTCTGTATCGCTACCGCTTGAGCGTCAACTATGCCCAGAAATTTTAGCTCCCTCCGGGCTATGGTCCCGGCCCGCGCCGCGTGGCGCGAGCCGCAGACCCTCATCCGCGCCGCTCTGGCCTTGCTTGTTCTGGCTAACTTGATCGCCGCCGCGTTTGCCTTCCACTGGGTCGGCGATTCCCCCGAATCCGTTGGCCGGCAACTCGCCGATGCCCGCCGGCAGGTGCTGCTGCAGGAATCGCGCCTGGCGCAAACCAAGCAGATGGATGCCAAAGTCACCCAGGCTCGCACTGAAGGCGATAACTTCATTTCGACTTACATGACTTCGCGGCGCGCCACTTACTCCACCATCCTGAATGAGCTGCACCAGACCGCCAAGTCCGCCAACATGACTTCGAAAGAAGCCTCCATCGTGCTCGACCCGGTCGAGGGCAGCGACAATTTGAGTGAGATGACCGTGTCGGCGAACTTCGAAGGAACCTATCCCAACTTATTGCACTTCGTGAATGCGCTCGATAAATCACCCCGCTTCCTTATTATCGAAAGCACCACTACTTCGCCTCAAGCCAGCGGCGTTCTTTCCGTCAATATCAAGCTGAACCTTTTCGTCCGGGACGATAACGGAGGCGTTTCGTGAATCTCGGCGCCTCTGACAAGAAAAAAGTCTACTGGCTCGGCGGTTTAATCGCGGTTGCGATCGCGATCTACTTCTATAACTCAACTTCGTCCGACTCTCCGACGTCGCAATCGCCGGCACCGCAAGCGCAGCCCCAGCCCGTGCCCGGAATTCCCGATGCCGCATCTTCGCCCACCTCCGTCCGCCGCCGCGGAAGCTACGGGCGCGCCGGTAATTCCAATCTGGGTCAGGAATTCCGCCCCGCCTTCAAGGAGACCCGGCCCGAGCGGCGACCCAATCTCGCCACTATCGACCCCACTCTGCGGCTCGATCTGCTGGCCAAAGTTCAGGGCGTGTCCCTCGAAGGCGGCGCGCGCAATCCGTTCCAGTTTTCGGCCGCTCTCGTGCCGCCCATCAAGCTGGCCAATGAGCCCAAGATTCGCGTCGGCAAGGGCGGCGGCCCCGCCGTTGCCGTCAACACGCCTCCGCAGCCCGCTCCCGGACCTCCCCCTCCACCGCCGCCCCCGCCCATCACGTTCAAATACTACGGCTACTCCACCCAGAAAGGCTCCGATGGCCGTAAGCGCGCTTTCTTTCTTGACGGAGAAGACATCATCGTCGCGCGCGAAGGCGAGTTGATCCGCAAGCGCTACCGCCTGGTGCGCATCGGCGTGAACTCCGTCGTCATGGAAGACACGCAATTCAAGAACACCCAGACACTCCCGCTGCAGGAAGACGCGGTCAGCTAATGCCAGCTCGCCGCGCGGATTCCGGCTTCGCCATGCTGCTTGTCTTCGCCATGGCCGCCGTGATCGCCATCACGCTCTATATGGCGGTGCCCCAAGTCGCTTTCGAAGCTCAGCGCGATAAAGAGCAGACCCTCATCGATCGCGGCGAGCAATACAAGCGCGCCATCCAGGTCTTTTTCCGCAAGAACAAGCGCTATCCCGGAAAGCTCGAAGATCTCGAAAACACCAACGGCGTCCGCTTCCTTCGCCACCGCTACGTCGATCCCATGTCCGGCAAAGACGAGTGGCGCATGATCCATGTCGGTCCTGGTGGCGTGCTCATCGATTCCGTCGTCCAAAAGCAGAAGGACGCCGAGAAGAACAAGAAGACCGCCAGCGTCAATAATTTCATCACGGAACTGCAGCCCATCGGCGGCGGTACCGATCCGAATCTCCCCCCCACGGTTGCCCAGCGCCGTCGCGATAACATTGGCTTGCCCGCCAACTCTGCGCCCGGAAGTCTGCCCCCCGGTTCGCCGGACCCATTTAACCCCCAAGGCAACGCCGTCGGCATCCCAGTTCCCGGCGATCCAAACGGGCAGCTCTACACCGGCGCGCCACCCACAGGCCAGCCCGGACAACCCGGTATCGGTCAGCCCTTCCCAGGTCAGATTAATCCGCAAACCGGTGCCGTGAATCCCTATCCGCAGCAGTCTGTTTTGCCTCCCAATTCCCAACGCGTCACCAACCCCGGGATGTTCGGCACGGGACAGCCCGGCTTCGGCCCGCAGCCCGGCTTCAATCCCCTCCCCGGACAGCCGCAAACTCCGAATGGCGCGGCCGACGTCATCGGCAGACTTCTCACCACGCCTCGCCCCGGCGGCTTTCCCGGTGCCCAGCAGGCGGGCGCTCAAGGTGCCGGCGGACTTCAAATAGGCGGCGGCCTAGCCGGTGTCGCCAGCACTGTCAAGCGTGAAGGGATCAAAGTCTACAACGAGCGCAAAAAATACAATGAGTGGGAATTCATCTACGACTATGGCAAGGATCAATCGAACGGCGCCGGCGGAATGACGGCAGGACCCGGTCAGCCCATCGGCCAAGCTCAGCCCGGTACAAGCACGGGAACAGGCGCCCAGCCCGGCACCAGTTCTCAACCCAATACCGGGTTTCAGCCCGGCGTTCCCGCTCAGCCCCCTCCTGCTTCCCGCGATCAATAAAAAATCGCCCGTAGGGTTTGACACCAACCGTGCAACCTCATATCATCGATCACCAGAAGTAAGGAGATCTTTCGTTATGACTCGACCCGGTTTGTCGAACCTATCAGCCCTGAGTGCCGCGATCGTCTCGATCCTGCTTTGGGCGAATTCTGTGCCACTCTACGGACAGAATCTAAACGCTACCATCAGCGGCTCGGTCGAAGACAGCAGCGGATCCGGTGTTCCCGGAGCTGATGTGACCCTGAAATCAGCTAACACCGGAAACATCGCGAAGACGATCAGTGGCGCCGATGGCCTGTTCACTTTTCCCAATCAGCCTCAGGGCGAATACGAGCTTCTGGTTTCGGCCAAAGGATTCCGCGACTTCGCCCAAAAAGGCATCTCCATTCACCTGAATGAGTCGGTGCGTATCCCCGTGAGCTTGCAGCTTGGCGAATCGACACAGACTGTCGAGGTCAACGAAAACGCATCTCAACTGAATTTCGAAACGCCGGAAGTGAAAGGCAGCATCACGCGTGAAGAAATCCAGACTCTCCCACTGCAAGTTTCCGGTGGCCAGCGTTCGGCGGCTCAATTCGTTACTCTGTTGCCCGGCGTGGCTACGGGGAGCGGCGACGCAAACGCTTTCAACGCGCGCTTCAACGGCGGTCAACTCTGGTCTGACGAAGCAACGCTCGATGGTGTCACGCTGGAAGAAGGATTGTTGAGCCAGAGCGGCACGGTCGGTATTCAGAATGATTTCCCCATCTCGCCTGAAGCGGTTGGCGAAATTAACGTGTTGACATCCAATTTCGATGTTCAGTATGGCGCCTCGTCTGCGGCCGTAATTGTGGCTACTACGAAGGAAGGAACCAATGAATTCCATGGAGGCGGGTACGAATTCCACCGCAACAGCTATTTCAATGCGCGGCAGTTTGGTGTGGCCAAGAAGCCCCGCGATCTGGAAAATGACTACGGCGTTTACGTCGGCGGACCGGCGAAACTTCCGTTTTTGAATTCCAGCCACCACAAAACTTACTTCTTCGTAAACTACGAACGGTTTCGCTCCGTCGGTGCCACCAGCAAACCCATCCTTACCGTGCCTACTGACAAGATGCGGATTGGCGATTTCAGCGAGTGGCCGAACCCCGTCTACGATCCAGACACCACCAAAGCGAATCCGGCCTACGATTCCACCAAGCCGGTTTCTGCCGGCAACCTGCCGTATCTTCGCCAGCAATTCATGGGATGCAACGGCAGCACCGCCAACGTCATTTGCCCCACCGATCCACGCCTGGTCAATTCGCTGGCTTCCAATTGGCTGAAGCTGGTTCCACATCCGAATCGCCCTGGCACCACCGCGAATTGGGAATCGCCCACGGGATTGGCAAGCTCTCTGAACGCGAATACCAACCAGTGGGACACCAGGGCCGACGAATATGTCGGTCAGAACGACCACTTCTTTGGAACGTATCACTATCGCGGCAGCCTCCCCTTCACGCAGCATGCGTTTCCGGCCGCCATTGACACGAACAATACGCGAATCCCCAATTACAGCCACATCGCGCGGCTCAACTATGACCACACTTTCTCGCCCACGGTGCTCAATCACTTCGCCTTTGGGTATCTGGATCTGCCATCGCAAGTTTACAATTCGAGCGATTGTTGCGTCAGCCAGGTTCCTCAGATCCAGGGCGTGTTCAGCCACAAGCATCAGTCCAACTTGAATTTCGATAATTTCAGCAGCTATGGCGGTAATTCCGATTTCTTCACGCAGCGGCCGACCTACGTTGCTACCGATACGCTGACCTTTGTAAGGGGACGCCACACCATGCACTTCGGCGGAGAGTTTCGGAATCTCAATTACCCCACCAGTTCCCAGGCCAACGGCTCTGGCACCTTCAATTTCTCGGCTTTGAATACCGGTATCGTAGGAGCCCCGAGTGGCAACTCGATGGCGAGTTTTTTGCTCGGCGCGGTCAGTTCGGCCACGTCGACATTCTATTCGCTGCCGGTGTTTAGTCCCACCGCGAATATGGTCGGCTTCTTTGCCGGGGATACCTGGAAGGCGACTTCCAAACTCAGCGTGACCATGGGTCTTCGTTGGGATTTGTACCAGCCCTCCGTGGAAAAACAAAACCGGACGTCGTTCTTTGACCCGAACGGTCCGAATCCGGGAGCGGGCGGGCGGCTTGGCCGGCTGGCGTTTGCTGGAACCAAGTTTGGCGAAGCGAGTTATGGCGCGCGTCATCCAGAGCGAACTTCCTACAAGAATTTCGGCCCCCGTGTAGGAATCGCCTATGCTTTCGATCCCAAGACGGTGGTTCGCGCCGGCTATGGTATCTTTTTTGAACAGGCCTTTTACCCTGGGTGGAACGGCGGCATCGCTACTGACGGCTTCAACGAGACCGTGTCGTTCAACAGTTCCTTGGGTGGCATCCAGCCTGCGTTCCTGCTGCAAAACGGATTGCCGCAGAATTTCACCAAGCCTCCGTTCATCAGTTCCAGCTTTCTGAATGGCCAGGGCGCGCCGAACTACCGTCCACTCGACGCCAACCATTTGCCCTACGGGCAGCAGTGGAACCTCAGCGTTGAGCGTGAAATTAACAAGGATCTCTCGGTCGCCGCCGCCTACGTGGCCGCGAAGGGCACGCGCCTGCTTTCGCAGATCAATCCCATTAATGTCCTCAACCCAAGTCTCCTTTCCATGGGCAATAACCTGAACGACACCTTCCAGCCCGGCCAGACCTCGCTCGATGGCGTGTCGATTCCTTATGCGGGCTGGGTGGAACAAATGAAGGGATGTTCTCCAACTGTGGCACAGGCTCTGCTGCCGTATCCGCAATATTGCGGAAACATCAGAGGACAAAACGAAAATGTTGGCAATTCAACCTACCACTCGCTGCAAGTGAAAGTGGAAAAGCGATTTTCAGAGGGCTTATTCCTTCTGATGGCGTATACCTTTTCAAAATCGATTTCGGACGCCGATTCCGCTCAATCGGCTTCGGACACATGGGGTGGAGCTGGGGGAGTGATTTCCCCTTATGAGATGCATCGTAACAAGGCCCTATCGACCGCCGATCAGCCGCAAATCTTCACCTTGTCGATGGCTTACCAGTTGCCGTTCGGTACCGGCAAAAGATTCTTGAATGGCGGCCGTCTCGCAAACGCGGTGGTGGGCGGATGGGAACTGACCAGCATTGTCCGGGCGTCTTCGGGCACTCCCGTTTATTTCCGATCCAGCACCTGTAACGTGCCCAGCCAGTTCGCGGTTGGCTGCATACCTAGCTTCTTGCCCGGTAAGAACCCTTACGCCCAAAGCATGAGCAATTACGATCCCAACAAACCTCTGTTCGACGCGTCAGCCTTCGAGCCGGCCAGCAGTTTCAACTTTTACTATGGCAAAGGCCCCCGAATTTCAAGTCTGCGCGGCTTCGGCTATAAGAATGTCGATATCGGCATCAACAAGAACTTCTCAATTACTGAGAGGCTCAAGCTACAGATCCGTGGCGAGGCGTTCAATGCTTTCAATCTGCATGTTTTCGGCGGCGTGAATAACGACGTGGCCAGCCCGAACTTCGGGACTTGGGGCGGCGGCGTTTCCTCACCGCGAAATATCCAGCTCGGAGGCAAGATCACTTTCTAGTTCGTTGGATTCCTTCATCGCCTGCCCGCAAAACTGGTTGAGTGGTTCTGCCTGTGAGTTTTTGAGGGTGTCGAAGTACCCGACGTTGGGGCTGCGTTGTCCGCCAAGAATTTCCGCGGCCCCAATAACCTTCAACCAAGTCTTGAGCGGCACGTTTCCTGGATCGCACAACTGCTGAATTGCGCGTCCTCGAGGGAATGCTCGACGATACGTTAGCCGGTGAGGTTTCGGCAAGGCTGCGTAAGGGGCATCTGATTACCTCGCGGCAAAGTCAACCCGGATTCGGCGGACGGAGGTTCGTCCGATATTCATTCGTTGATGCTTGGCGGTCAGTGCGTGAATCCGTCAGGCTTAGCGTTATACTTCATACTTCGTTTATGAACTCGGTTCGCAGAATCCTCGGTGCATTTCTGTTTTCCATCTTCGCGTCTCGACGCCAAGAGGATTGAGGGCGCACAACTCAAGTACACCTGGAAGCAGCTTGAGCGGGGGAAAGACAATTACACGTTCGACAACATTCGCCACGACCTAGCGTTTCTGAACGCGAAGGGTAAGAGACTCTTCATACAAGTTCAGGACTCATCGTTCAGCCTGGACATTGTGCCCTTTCCCAAATATCTGCTGAACGACCCCCGGTATCATGGCGGTGCGGAGAAGCAGTACAACGTCGAAAGCGATGACGTGGAACACGCGAAGCCGTACGGCTGGGTTGCTCGGCGATGGGATCCGGCTGTACGGGATAGGTTCCAGAAGCTTCTATTTGCCCTCGGCAAGGAATTCGACGGCAAGATTGAAGGCATCAACTTACCCGAAACGGCGGTGGATATTGTGGAGAGCGGTACTCTGTCGCCAAAAAGATTTAGTCCGCAAGTTTATCGCGATGCGATTGTCTCGAACATGACGGTGTTGAAGCAGGCATTCCCGAAATCCGTGGCGATGCAGTATGCGAACTTTAATGCCCGAGGAGAAGGGCGGCACGACTCCGGAATATCCGCGGAGCATTTATCGGAAGGCGGTCGAGCTGAAGGTTGGCATGGGTGGTCCGGATCTCTTGCCGTACAGGCCTTACCAGATGAGCCATTCTTATCCATTACTTCGGGAGACAGCGGGCCGCGTCCCGACCGGCATCGCCGTTCAAGATAGCAATTACGGCAACGTGAATCCCAAGACAAACAAACAGGTAACGCTACCTGAATTGGTTTCGTTCGGCACGGAATATCTCAAGGTCCATTACATCTTCTGGTGCACGGAAGAGCCATTTTATGCGCGGGATGTAATCCCCTTCCTCCAAGGTTTCTAACGCCACCATCGCGGGAGTCTGCTGATCGTTGGTGGACGCGCGGGCATACAGCCGATACGGACGTTTCCGTGCTTGGCCAAAACGCTCTCGGGTTTCGCCCTTGGGAAGGCCCGAGTTGCACGTTACCGCCGTCATGCATGCCTGCCTGCCGGAAACTCACGTTAGCAGATGGTGACCACTCGGATGCTAGCCGCCAAAGCGTGGCCACAACCAGATACAGCTTAAAGCTTGCACAGACCGAGTCGCATGCTGAAAGCCTTCCAAAATCGTTTCATTCAGCAACAAATGGAAGTTGGCGATATCGTCGTTGCCTGCTGCCGCCGAGCACCATAACTCAGGCGGGGCATCGGCGTACCCGTGCCGCAAGCCTGAACCCCAACAACCAGCCGTGCGTGATGCAATTCGGGGTGCGCTACGAGTTTCTAAAGCGTCACTCTAAAACAGGAACTTCAGACTGAACTGCAGTTCCCGCATGTCATGCCGGGTATACGCGATCTGTCCGAATGTTCCGCTAGGCAGGTTCGTATCCGGATCGCCCCAGATCGGGTGGTTGACTGCATTGAAGGCCTCCACCCGGAGTTGGAAGTATGCGGACTCGCGGACATAGAAGTTCTTCAGAATCGACGCATCCCAGTTCGTGATGCCGGGTCCGATGATCGTGTTGCGACCTACATTTCCGAATGTATACGGGGCCTGCGGGTAAAATGCGCCCGTATTGAACCATTTGAAAACGTTCCGCGTTCCTCTATCGAG
Source organism: Bryobacterales bacterium (assembly GCA_038229055.1). Taxonomy (GTDB): domain Bacteria; phylum Acidobacteriota; class Terriglobia; order Bryobacterales; family Bryobacteraceae; genus JANYJA01. The sequence goes on from JBBROU010000004.1 coordinate 69,047, forward strand.
CGGCACCGTCGCCCCGTTCGTGTTAGGACGGTCAAAATATCCGCCAACATTCGAGAGGTTCCGGTCGTCCGTCGCGGTAAGCGGAAACCCATTGGGCTGGTATGTGAAGATGCTGCTGATCTGCCATCCGCCGAGCGCGCCGTTAACAATGCCCCCGTGGTTTAGGAATCGCTTGCCCTTTCCGAAGGGGAACTCGTAAAGCGTCGACAGGACGAACCGGTGCCGCACGTCGAATACGGAGAGCGCACGCTCGCAACGCACGCAATAGCTGTTCTGCGGAAACAGAGAGTCATGGCCAAGCGTCCGAATGCCGCTGCCGCTGTCGATCGATTTCGACCACGTCCAGCCGCCGAGAAATGTCAGCCCCTGGGAGTAGCGCCGCGTAATCTTCGCGGTGAGGGCATGGTAATTGGAGTTCGCCTCTCCATCGACTTCCTGGATGCGGCCGAACTCCGGATAAGGCTGGCGCGACTTCACCGATCCCGGACCCGGCAAAGCCTCGTTGACCGCCCGGAACCGTTCGAGGAAGTGCCCTTCCGACCCAAGATACCCGACTTCAAGCACTGTGTCCTTCGTGACTTCACGCTGCACGTTGAACATGTACTCCTCGATCATCGGCGTGCGGCGTTTGTGAATGTTGCCGAGAACATACGGTCTGCTGACAATCCTTCCCACACTGATGAACGGGCGATCGAAGCCGATAGGGTCTGAAGCATTGGTGTTGTCCCGGCGCCTGCCGCCGAAGTTGCGCTCCATGTCAAAGCGCGGATTGCCGGTGTCCTGTGCGTAGAAAATGCCGGCTCCCACCCGCACCGTCCACCGGCTCGCCGGGCTCCATGCGATCCCCAGGCGGGGAGCGAAGTCCTTATAGTCAGTGGTGATCAGGCGGTCCCCCAACCGGCCATCGCGGGCGATTTGAATGTTGCCCTTGAACCGCATGACCTTATCCTGATAGAAGTCGCCCTTTCCGACGCGAATGAGCACTGGATGCCGGCCCAGATCGGCAACGTTCGGAGTTGTATCGATGAACGGCACGTAGGCGTTCACTTCGCTCTGGCCCTTGTCGTACCAGGGCGGCACGAACTCATACCTCAGGCCGAAGTTGATGGTCAGGTTCGGCCTGATCTTGTAAGTGTCATCGAAATAGTAAGACTGCGACGTGGCCCGGAACTGCGCGACCGCGCTCGTGAGAGCCGCTTCATTCTGGCTGGTGTATCCAAGTAGATAATCGGAAAAGTCAAATCCCGTGGCGTCCCCGGAAATCGTAAAGGCGCCGCGCGGGAACTGGTTTCCATTCTGGTTGAACCGGTCGCGTCGAATCTCGGCGCCGAAGCGCATCGAGTGCCGCCCGTGTATCCAGGAGAAGTTGTCGACCCATTGGAACGTCGTGTTGTAGTTCACGTACGGGCCTTCGCTGTCGTCGCCGAAGCAACTGAACTGGTTGAAGCAGACGCTCGGAATCCCCCAGGCGACAGGAGCCGGAAAAGCAAAGTTCTGCAGCCCGACTTCGGCGATCACATTCTTCTTGTAGGCTAATTGCCTGCTGGTCGCGTTAAAGAAGTGATTGGCGCCGAATCGGAACTCGTTCACCGCCGCGGGCGTGAACACTCGCGTGTTCGACAGCATCGCCTGCCACACCGTCGTCAGCACTTGACGGCCATTGAGATATAGCCCCGGGTCGACCTGCTTTTCATCCCCCCAACTGTACCGGCCAAACCAGCTCGACTTGTTGCTCTCAACGAAATCGATGCGCTGGATGAACTGATCCTTGTCGACCTGCGATTTCAGTGTCTCTTCCAGATTGTTACTGAAAACCGGCACGTTCAGGTTTGGCGCCGGGTAATAGGCCAGCAGCTTCTGTCCAATTGCATTGAACTGGCTCTGCGGAATCTGGTTATTCGGGAATGGCGTATTTGTGAACGGTTGGTTGATCGTGAAGCACTGCGCGGCCTTCAGGCACGCCGAACCATTTGGGAGCAGTTCGGAGAAATCTCCGTTTCGCATCGCGTTGTCCGGGACCGCGAAAAGACCGTTGTCCTGCCGCCGCTCACGAAAGGCATCGTAGTTCGACATGAAGAATAATCTGTCCCTGCCGTTGAACAGCTTCGGAATCGAAATAGGGCCGCTGAGCGTAAAGCCGTACTGGTTCCATTTGAAAGGCGACTTCGGAGGAGCCGATCCGCTGAAGTCGTAAGGCTTGGCGTCTACCACGTCATTACGGAGGAATTCGAATAACGCCCCGTGATACTTGTTCCCGCCCGACTTGGTCGAGACATTCACCTGACTGGTGGCCCGACCAAACTCCGCGGGATAGATGCCGGTTTGAACTTTGAATTCCTGTAGCGCGTCGATAGAAGGCTGAATGATGTAGGTGTTGAAATTCACGTCCGTGTTGTCAACGCCATCAAGTGTGAAGTAGTTGAACTCGCGCCTCTGGCCGGCGATGGAGAACTGTTCGTTGGCGCGCGTGCCGCCCTGCCGCCCATCCGACTGGCCGCCGTCCGCAAACCCGGAACTGACGTTCGGGCTGAGAGCGATCAACTGCAGATAGTCGCGCCCGTTGAGCGGAAGCTCGACGATGCGCTTGTTCTCGATTACAGTTCCCACGGTCGCATCCTCGGTGTTCAGCAGAACGGCGGAGTCGGTGATCTCGACGCTTTCGCTCACCTGGCCAAGTTGCAAATTGAAATCGATCCGGGCTGTCTGCTGCACCTGCAGCTCGACATTCGGATTCAGAGCGGGCCGAAATCCAGGGTGCTCCGCCCGCACATCATAGTTGCCCGGCTGAAGCGCCGGAAAGCTGTAGATACCCTCGCCGTTGGTCGAGGCCTCACGCGTCGCCTTGGTGCCGGTGTTCGACGCGGTGACCTTGGCGCCAACAATTGCCGCGCCCGCGGAATCCTTCACCTCGCCGGTGATCTCCCCTAACGTTTGCCCGAAAGCAGGCAAACACGCGACTAACCCAGTCAAAAGCGCGATTCGAAAAAGCTGCATGGCTTCCTCCCTAAAACAAGTTCAATGGTGGGGAGCCTATCACATGATCGAGCGGCGATTCAAGTTAAATTATCCGGCGCGGCTATAGACCTGCCACAAGCAGCCCAAGAGGCGGAGTCCAGAGCATCTTCGTTATCGTTATCCGAGATCGGCAATAGCCCGAGGTAGAGGCGCATGCGGCGATTGAGGTTATCGAACGGTCATCGGCATACTCACGCAAACCGCGGAAATACGCCGGACAAGGCCAGCCCGAACAGCAGGGGCCCCATTCCCACTGGCCATACGTGTCCCTAGCTTGCAGTTTATAATCAATCGAACTTTGAAGGGGACTGATTGAACCGCATATCGCACCGTATCGCAACGCTCGCGCTTTTCACCTTGTCACTGGGGCCGGTTCTGCGGGGTGCCGCACCGCCAAAAGCACCGCCTCAACTGGATCCGGATCCACGCTACAAAGCCGATATATTGTTGATCATCGCCCACCCGGACGACGACGTTGTGATCGGCGGCTATCTGGCGAAGGTCGCGCTCGACGATCACAAACGGGTTGCGGTCATCTATTGCACTTCGGGCGACGGCGGCGGCAATGCCGTGGGCAATGAGGCCGGTGCTTCCCTCGGTCAAATGCGCATAATCGAAGCGCGCCGGGCGCTGGGTTTCTTCGGGATCGACAATGTCTGGTTCCTGGGAGCGCACGACACGCCCGGGCAGGACGTCTTGCGATCACTCGACGCATGGGGCCACGGATACATGCTTGATCAAGTCGTGCGGCTAGTCAGAATCACACGGCCGGAGGTGATTATGACGTGGATGCCCAACTCCGTCGTCGGGGAAAATCACGGTGATCATCAAGCGTCCGGAGTGCTGGCGACCGAAGCCTTCGACACTGCCGGCGACCCCACGCAATTCCCCGAGCAGGTTTCCGCGGCGCGCGATCGCGTCGGAATGGCAAACCTGACGGAGGGTCTGCATCCGTGGCAGCCGAAGAAGCTTTATTACTTCACCGACGCCTTCGAAGACTTCGGACCTTACTGGCATGCTCAAGCAGACTTGTCCCCCTATCGCGACAACTTCCTTAAGGGTCGCGGCCCCACTTATCCAATGACTGCAATATCGCCGTCAAAGCATGAAAGCTATGCCAAGCTGACCGCCCAGCAGCAGACTTATTACATGACGCAGGAAGGTTATCTCGGGACTCAGGCATTGGACAGCGCCGGTCTGAACGGGTTTGAATATCCGGTGCAGCTTCTTTTCGGAAAATCCGTGGTGGGCGGGGAACCGACCGGTGATGTGTTCCAAAATGTCGGGAGCGGACCCGCTCAGTTTACCCGCGTCGGCGGTTATGAGCCGTCCGTTCACAAAGGGCTTACTCTCGACTTAGCCGGTCCCTGGATCTATTACCAGCAGTTCTGGAAAGCGCATAACATCGAAAACATCGGCCGGCTGATTCCGGTGCCCGAACTGGCGGTCGATTACAATCAGCCGCTCTTTGTTCCGATCCTCCTAACCAATGACACACCCGACCGGCACGACGTCCTATTGACCGCTCAGTTGCCTGAGGGCTGGAGCAACCAGAGTGCGTTCACGACTTATCCGGTAGCTCCGGGCCAGTCTTATTCGGTGCGAGCGAAACTGATGGCGCCTAAGTCAGGCAAGCCCAAATGGCAGGAGATTCAGTTTAAGGCCGCCAGCGAAGGGCGGCAGGTCGGAGCCATCCAGCTTCGTGTATTTACCGGCAAAGGCGGAGGGCTCCCTCAGTAGATATAACGCCGCGGCGATTTACTTCGCGGCCGTCTTGACGGCATGGCCGCCGAACTGCTTCCGCATCGCCGCCAGCATCTTGCTTGAGAACGAATTGTCCTGCCGTGAGCGAAATCGCATCTGCAGGGAAAGCGCGATCACCGGCGCCGGCACCGAAAGGTTGATGCTCTCCTCCACCGTCCAGCGGCCTTCGCCGCTATCTTCGACGTAAGGCGCGAGCTGGGCCAGTTGCGCGTCTTCATGCAGCGCCAGCGCCGTCAACTCCAGCAGCCAGCTCCGCACCACGCTTCCTTGATTCCACAGGTCCGCCACCTTCGCCAAGTCGAGATCGTACCGCGACTCCTTCAGGATCTCGAAGCCCTCGGCATACGCCTGCATCAAGCCGTATTCGATTCCGTTGTGGACCATCTTCACGAAGTGCCCCGCGCCCGCTGGCCCGCAGTGCAGCACGCCATCGGGCGGCGCCAGCGCTTCGTAGATCGGTTTCAAATGCTCGAAATCCGCCGCGTCGCCGCCCACCATCAGGCAGTAGCCCACCTTCAATCCCCACACGCCGCCGCTGGTCCCCGCATCCATGTAGTGGATGCCCTTCGGCTTCAGCGCGTCATAACGCGCGATGTCATCCGTATATTTGGAATTGCCGCCGTCGATCAGAATGTCGCCGGGCGACAGCATCGGCACCAGCTGGTCGATCATGTCCTCGGTGGCTTTGCCCGCCGGAACCATCACCCAGATCGCGCGCGGCGAGGGAAGCTGTGCCACCAGGTCCGCCAGATCCTTCGCGCCCAACGCGCCGCTCTGCACCGCTTTTTGAACCTTGGCATGGTCGCGCGTGTACGCCACAACCTCGTGCTTGCGCAGCAGCAAACGCTCCACCATATTGCCGCCCATGCGCCCCAGGCCGATCATTCCAATTCGCATCGCTTCTCCTTGTGAACTAATGAGTTTAGCGCATGCGTTATTCTACGAAGTTGTCCTATACTTCATGGGTTTAGTGATCGCCATCGACGGTCCGGCAGGGGCCGGCAAGAGCACCATTGCCCGCCGTCTGGCCGAGCGCCTCGGCTTCACCTACATCGATACTGGAGCCATGTACCGCGCCATCGCGCTGTGGGCGTTGCAGCGCGAGATCGATGTCTCCGATATCCATCGCGTCACGCAGCTCGCCCAAGCCGCCGAGATATCCCTCGGCTCCGCCATTCTTCTCAACGGCAAAGATGTCACCGAGTTGATCCGCACCGCGGCCGTCACCGCCGCCGCCTCACGTGTTGCAACCATCCCCGGCGTGCGCCGGGCATTAGTCGAAAAACAGCGCGCGCTCGGCGACCAAGGCAACGTCGTGATGGAGGGCCGCGACATCGGAACCGTCGTGTTTCCATCCGCTCAGTTGAAAATATTTCTGGATGCCGCGCCGCACGAGCGCGTCAAACGCCGCGTCAAAGAAACGCCGGATTCCCATAAATCCAAAGTCGCCGGCCAGCTTGCCGAGCGCGATTCGCGCGACCGCTCGCGTCATGAATCTCCGCTCACCCAAGCCCCCGACGCCGTCTATCTCGATTCCACCCAGCTCTCAGCCGCCGAGGTAGAAGAAGAAATTCTTAAGCTCGTCCGCGCCAGAATGACCAACGGCAAGGAATTCCATTAAAGATGAACATATTGGTAATGAAGTTCGGCGGTACCAGTGTCGGAACCGCCGCCCGCATGAAGGCTTCGGCCGCGCTCGCCGCCGCCGAGGCGCAGATCCGCCCCGTCGTGATGGTGGTCTCCGCCATGTCGAAGGTCACCGACCTGCTGCTCGACACCATGAAGCACGCCGAGGCCGGTGATGAGGCCGGATTGCGGCACAACATCAACACCCTCGAAAAGCGCCACGAGACCGCCTGCCGCGAGCTGCTTCCGGAAGACGCGCGGGAGCCCGTTCTGCAATCCGTGGCGGGCCTCATCGCCGAGTTCGAGCGCATCGTTCACGGCATGCGGATGCTGGGCGACCGCCCGGTGCGTTCGGTGGACGAAGCCGTCGCCATCGGTGAGCGCCTATCCGCCCTCATCATCGCCGCATTCCTGCAAAGCGAAGGCATCCCCGCAAAAGCCGTGAACGCCGCCGAGCTAATTGTCACCGACGCCGTGTTCGGCAACGCCTCGCCCTTGATGGAAGCGACCCGCGAGAAGGCCGGCGATGTCTTGTTCCCGCTTCTGAAAGCCGGCGTAATTCCGGTAGTGACCGGCTTTAACGGAGCCACTCCGGACGGCCGCTGCACCACCCTCGGCCGCGGCGGGTCCGATTTCTCCGCGTCCATTCTCTCCGCGGCCCTGGAAGCCGCCGAGCTCTGGATCTGGACCGATGTCGATGGCATCATGACCGCCGATCCCCGCCTCGTCCCCGAAGCCAAAATCCTCGCCCAAGTCACTTTCGGTGAAGCCGCCGAGCTCGCTTATAACGGCGCCAAAGTGCTGCACCCTCGAACCCTTGCGCCGCTCGTCGACAAGGGCATTCCCGTCTGGAGCAAGAACAGCTTCGCCCCGGAAAAGCCGGGCACCCAGATCGTCCGCGTGCTGTCGGAAGCCAGAGGCGCGCGCGCCGTGACGTCCATGCGCGATGTCGCCCTTTTGTCTCTGGAATCAGCCAACGCCGCCCTCAGCGGCGCTCATGTGATGGCCCGTGCGCTCGATGCCTTGGCCCGCACCAATATCGAAGTCCTCGCCATCTCCGGCTCCAGCTACCGCCAGAGCTTCTGCTTTCTGGTCCGCTCCGACGATCTCCCCCGCACCATCGAAGCCCTTGAGGCCGGCCTGACTCTCGAGCTGGCCCATGGCTACGCCAAACCTATCGAAGTCGATGAACAGGTCGGGCTTCTCGCCGTCGTCGGCGAAGGCATGCGCGGCACGCAAGGCCTCGCCGGCCGCATCTTCACCGCGATCTCGCGCGAGCAAGTGAACATCATCGCTATTGCCCAAGGGTCGAGCGAGCTGACCATTGCCATCGTCGTCCGCCGCGACGGGCTGGAAAAGGCCGTCCGCGCCGTCCACGCCGAGTGCCATATGGCTCAGTGACTGGTGCGGACCGATTTGATAGCCGCCACCGCTTCTTCCACGCCGATCTCTACCGGTTTGGATTTACCGCGCAGCCCCTCAGTCATCCGCGTCAATTGCAGCGAAAACTCGGCCGCGTCGGCCGCCGTTGCCCGCGGCACGACTACCCGTGACACCGGCTGCATCGCAGGCTGCTCGAAGTATTCCCAAAGCGGCGAAATCATCTCCGCGCTGGAGTACACCTCACGCTGCTTCTTCCAACCTCTGCGCCGGTTCCGAACCGCCCCCACCAGCAACAAACCGATCAGGAAACATGCGCTCGAAATTATCGGGTTGATTAGCTCCATCATGCACTTTGATCGGCGGAACTTTTCCCGAACTTTATGCTGTCTTCAGGAAAACGGGAGATACGACCGCATGCGGTGAAACAGGATATAGGCGTCGAGCGCCAGCGAGATGTGCTTGGTGTAGTAAAGGTCGTATTCCAGCACCGCCATCGCGTCCACGGTGCCCTCTCGGTGATCCACGTTGATCTGGCTCCATCCCGTAATCCCCGGTTTGACGGAATGTCGCTGGTGATAGTAGGCGATCCGCCGCGCCAGCACATCCACAAACTCCGGCCGCTCGGGCCGCGGACCCACCAGCGCCATCTCGCCTCGCCACAAATTGAACAGCCGCGGCAGATTCTCCAGGTGCAGGCGCCGGATCAGCCGCCCCACCGGCGTCACTTCCTTCAGCTCCCAATTGCCCTCGCGGCGCACCCGCTCGCACCGGAAACGTTTCATCGCGAAAGGGATCCCGTTCAAACCCACGCACGGCACCACGTCCATCGCCGGGCCGCGTGAGGTCAATCTGATTCCCAATGCAGCCAGAATCATCAGCGGCGACGTCACCACAATCCCCGCCAGCGCCAACAGATTCGTGTAGATCGACTGCAGCGCCACACTGCCCGGCCGCCGCGCCAGTTCGTCGTTGAAGATCACCTGCGATGGACGAAATTGCCGCGCACACACTCGTCCGCACACGCGTTCATAAACCGTCGCCGCGTCCTCGATCTCGAGCCCTTGCCGCCGAAGATGCAGCAGTTCCGGAATCGGCAGCCGGTTGCGCCAGTCGAGCAGCCCAACCACCACGCGGTCCGGCCGGATGCGCGCCACCGTCGCTTCCAGATCGTCCACGCCGCCCAGCACTTCTCCGCCCGGCATCTCTCCCGCTGGTGAATCGCCGCCCGTCAAATATCCCGCGACTCCCAAGCCGCGCTCCGGCCGTGCAACAATCTGCTCGGCCACATCTCGCACCACCGCATCCGTGCCCAAAAACAGCACCCGCTGCACTCCGAAGAGCTTCCACAAAACACTGCTGTAGAACGCGCGCCACAAAAGCAGGCCGGCAAAATTGAGCACGCTGCCTACGATCATTGCGGGCCGCGGCAGGTTCAAACCCGTCGCCACATAAGCCAGCACGCCTTGCACAATCAGCGCGATCCCGAAAACGTTGCACAACTTCAGCGCCAGTTCGATCCGCGACGTAACTCGTATTTGCCGGTACAAGCTGTTGAAATAGAGCCCGAACAGCACGCTCGCGACAGCCGCCTGCAAGGCCCAGATCCCGTTCTGATTCATCAGATAATCGGCCGTGCCCAGGCGCAGCGTCAGCGCGCACCCGGCCAGAAATCCCAGGTTCACCAGCAGGAATTCGGAAAACAGCAGTGAGGATACGCGCGCCGGCAGTATGGCGTTGCTAAAGATCTGCATCCGCTTAAATCAGTTGGACTCGCGGACCAGCTTCGATGCGCTCAACGGACCCGGAACCGGCAGACTTGCCGCCCCCATCTGAATCGCTACCAGCCTCGGTCCCAGGTGATTGTGGATGGCGTCGATGAATGGCCCGACGATCGCCGCCAGAACCGCCGAATTCAGGTTTCGCGTGAACTCCAGATAGCCGTTCCCGGGCAGCGGCACGCGCATGTCCCACCGATCCGGCGCGCTACCAGGCGATTCCGCGCCCTCGAAAACCCGTCCCGCGAAGCTCATCCGCACACAATGAAAATCGACCTTCTCGCATGCCGCCACCAACGCAATCCAGCAGTCGTCCACGGTTTTCGCTTCGGCCATCGCCTGCTCGAAGCTGTGCAGATCGATCTGCGCTTTCAGTGTCCGCTGGAAATCCCCGCGAAACAGCATCCGGCCCGCCACCGTAAATTCGGCATAGCCCAGATACTGGATCCCGATCCATGCCATCGCGCAGAACAGGACGATGATCAGTCCCGACACGCGGTCGTTCTGCACCACGCTCTGCAGCAGGGAAAACGCCGCCACCAGACTGCACAATGCATAGAGTACCAGCACCGCGCGCCGCGGCGTCATCCCGCGGTCCAGAAGCCGGTGATGGATGTGCCCGCGATCGGCCCCGAAGATCGGCTGCCGCCGCATCAACCTTCGCAGTATCGCCAGACACACATCCAGCAGCGGAATCGACAGCGCCATCAGCGGCGCCGTCATGCCCAGCAGAGTCGCCGATTTCTGCGTCCAGATAATCCCGTAACATCCCAGCAGGAAGCCGATCAGCAGACTCCCGGAATCGCCCAGGAAAATGGTCGCCGGATTGAAGTTATAGCAGAGGAAACCGAGCAGGCAAGCCGCTAGCGGAAACGTCGCCAACGCGAGCGGAACATTTTTGTGCAGCAGCGCCGCGATGAAGATGGTCAGCGTCGCGAAAAGCCCGACCCCCGCCGCCAGCCCGTCCATGCCATCCACCAGATTGAACGCGTTGGTGCAGGCCAGCAGCCACAGCAGCGTCAGCGGCAAACTCCACCACATCAGCGTGTGGTAACCAACCAGATCTTCAATCCGCACGCCTGACCAGTAAGCCAGCCCCGCGCCCGCCAGTTGCCCCACAATTTTCTGCCAGGGCTTCAGCCCGAGCAGGTCGTCGATAACGCCCACCGCGAAAATCACCGCGGCCGCCGGCAGCATCTTCCACACCAACGAAAGCTGCGGATTCAGGTTCGAACCCGTCAGCGACGGGAACAGGAAAAACGAACCGGCGTAGGCGCAAGCGATCGCGATCCCCCCAACACGGGGAATCGGATACTTATGAATCTTCCGCGATTGATCCGGCGCATCCACGACGCCGTATGAACGGAAAACGTCGCGGAAAATGGGCGTGAGTACCAGCGCCAGAACAAAGGAAATTAGGCCAAGCCAGAGTAGTGAATCCATCCAGACAACACTTGTATTGTAAATTAGATCCTCATACCGCCTATCGGCTGCCGGGTGAAAATCCGTTAGGAATTCCCCGCCTCTGTGCCCCGTTATACGGCCTCCGCCCCGCGAAGGTACGCCCAAATCCGGCTGATAGACTGGAGTTGAGCCCCAAAGAATGAGCGAATTTCGCGGTGTAGATTACCTGTTGATCGATTCCCTGCTGGACGAGCAGGAGCTTCTGGTGCGCCAAACCGCGCGCGATTTCGTCGACGACCGCGTCGTCCCCATTATCCGCGACTGCTTCCGCGACGGCCGCTTCCCTCGCGAGCTTGTGCCTGAAATGGGCCGCCTCGGCTTCTTCGGCGCGAACCTGGAAGGCTACGGCTGCGCCGGCATGAGCAACGTGGAGTATGGCCTCATCATGCAGGAGATCGAGCGCGGCGATTCCGGACTGCGCAGCTTCGTCTCCGTACAAGGCGCGCTCGTCATGTATCCCATTCTGAAGTTCGGTTCCGAAGAGCAGCGCTCCCGCTGGCTGCCGCGCCTGCAATCCGGCGAAGCCCTCGGCTGTTTCGGCCTCACCGAGCCCGACTTCGGCTCAAACCCCGCCGGCATGCGCACCCGCGCCGTTCGCGACGGCGATCACTGGATTCTCAACGGCGAGAAGACCTGGATCACCAACGGCAGCGTCGCCGATGTCGCCATCGTCTGGGCCCGCACTGATGACGGCATCCGCGGCTTTGTCGTCGAGCGCGGCACTCCCGGCTTCACCACTTCCGATATCCACGGCAAGCTCTCCATGCGCGCCTCAACGACGTCCAGCCTGGCCTTTCACGATTGCCGCGTCCCCGTCAGTGCCATGTTTCCCGAAATCCGCGGCCTCAAGGGCCCGCTCATGTGCCTTTCGCAAGCCCGCTTCGGCATCGGCTGGGGTGTTCTCGGCGCCGCCATGGACTGCTACGAAACCGCCCGCCAGTACACCATTCTGCGCAAGCAGTTCGACGACCGCCCGCTCGCGTCGCACCAATTAGTTCAGGAGAAACTCGCCTGGATGATCACCGAAATTACCAAGGCCCAGCTCCTCGCGCTCCACTGCGGACGCCTCAAGGATAAGGACAAGCTCGACCCCGCCCACATCTCTATGCTGAAGCGCAACAACGTCGCCATCGCCCTCGAATGCGCGCGCCTCAGCCGCGATCTGCTCGGCGCCAACGGCATCATCGACGAATATCCTATAATGCGTCATCTCTGCAATCTGGAAACGGTGAAGACCTATGAGGGCACCGACCACATTCACGCACTCGTCATCGGCGAACGCGTCACCGGAGTCCCCGCCTACCGTTAATTTCGCGTTCACCATCTTCCTCAGCGCCTTCCTGCTGTTCCAGATTCAACCCATCATCGCCAAAATTATTCTGCCTGGTTCGGCGGCTCCGCGGCGGTTTGGACCGCCTGCATGCTCTTCTTCCAGCTCGCCCTGCTGCTCGGCTATCTCTACGCGCACTTCATCTCGACGCGCTTCTCCGCCGCCACCCAAACCCTGCTCCACATCGCGCTCTTAACCCTAAGCCTGCTCAGCCTGCCGGTGCTCCCCAGCCCCTCATGGAAGCCCGACGCCTCTGCAAATCCCCTGCTCCGCATCCTCGGCCTGCTCGCCGCGACCATCGGCCTGCCCTACCTGCTGCTCTCTGCCACGAGCCCGCTACTCCAGACATGGCACGCCCGCACCGAACGTGGAGCTCTGCCCTACCGCTTCTTCGCGCTCTCGAACGCCGCGTCGATGCTCGCCCTGCTCAGCTACCCCGTCGCCGTCGAGCCGTACCTCACCACCCACGCCCAAGCCTGGACGTGGTCCATCGCCTACGCGGCGTTCGCAATCCTCTGCGCCGCTGCGGCATGGCGCGCCCGCGGCGCCGCCTTCGCCACGCGCCCAACATTCACGTCCCCATTCACGTCCGCGCGCCCGCCCGCAACTCTCCAACTTCTCTGGCTCGCGCTTGCCGCCGTACCTTCCGCGCTGCTGCTCTCCGTCACCAACCACCTGTCGCAGAATGTCGCCGCCATCCCGTTCCTCTGGGTGCTCCCGCTCAGTATCTATCTGCTGACGTTCATCCTCTGTTTCGAAAGCTCGCGCTGGTACCGCCGCGCCCTCTTCGTACGATTCGCCGCAGTCGCCCTCGCCTCCATGGCCTATGCCACTGCCAACAGCTTGGATATCTCCGACCTCCGCGTCTCTCTCCCGCTCTTCGCCCTGTCGCTGTTCGTCTGCTGCATGGTGTGCCATGGCGAACTCGCGCGCCTGAAGCCCGGTGCCGGATACCTCACCACCTTCTATCTGATGACTGCGGCCGGCGGCGCGCTCGGCGGCCTCTTCGTCGCCTTCTTCGCCCCTGCCGTCTTCCCCGCTCTCTACGAATTTCCGATTGCAATTACCGCATGCGGCTTGCTGATTGTCTTTGTTTTCTATCGGCAAAATCCACGCGAATCTTTACGGTCGCCCCTCTGGTTGATCTGCGCCGCCCTCGCCGTCGGAATCGGCATCTATCTCTTCGAAGAAACTCGCGATAACCTTGCCGGATCCCGCCTCCTGGTCCGCAATTTCTATGGCGCCCTCCGCGTCTCGGACAACGAAAAATCCGCCGACGAGGAAGCCAATCGCCAGCTCACGCACGGCACCATCAACCACGGCCACCAGTTCCTTGCCCCCGAGCTGCGCCGCAAGCCCACCACCTATTACGGCGCGGCTACCGGCATCGGCGTTGCGCTCGAGGAGTTGGGAAAGAGCGGCCCGCTCCGCGGCGGCGTCGTCGGCCTCGGCACCGGTAGTGTCAATAGTTTTGTGTAAACTCGGCTCTTTTCCTTTTCATTAGGAAGGTTTTGACTTTAAGCTGCGCGCGCCTGCTCAATGCGGTCGGGCCAGCGGATTGTGAACTGCCGAAGCGCCTCGCGCCAGCCCTGGAC
>JBBROU010000005.1:0-74379 GCA_038229055.1 Bryobacterales bacterium
CGCCCTACGGCGCCGCCAGGCTTCACTCCCGCCGGAGCCGCTTCAACAATCTCCGGCTGAATGAGGCAAACTATCACTATCCAGGTGGGCCAGTTGTAACGATCAAAGTGGGCCAAGCCGGAGTAGCGAACTCAAATGGCAGCCTGCGCGAAACCGTCGGGCTGACGACTGACGTTCAGACCGTACATATCGGCTTCCTGTTCGACAGTGCGCACGAAAGTGTTTTGAACGGGTGTGAGAACAAACATATAGACCGAGACGAGCAGCATAGCGAGCGGAAGGACTGCCGTGTCGCCGGCGCCGCGGATATTCCACTTCGCACCCCAGCGCGCCAGTGAACAGGTGAGGGACCAGTTCAGGAAGGCGAAGCCGGCGACTATCACAATCAGGAAGAATTCGATTCCCTTCCAAGGGTGATTGAGGACGTAGTGACCCATCTCATGTCCCACCACCGCCTGAATCTCTTCGGGCGAACCGCTCCGCAGCAGGTTGTCGCTCACCGTGATGCGCATAGTGGAGCCGATTCCGCTCACGTTGGCGCTCATGCGGGTGGTCTGCTTCGATTCGTCCATCTGATAAATCTCCCGGGCCGGGATGCCGTTGGCACGGGCCATCCTGAGAATCGGCCCGATGACCTTCGGGTCTTCCAGCGGCGTGATTTTGTTGAAGACCGGCATCAGATAGACAGGGGCAAGCAGCATCATTACGATTACGAAGAGTTCCGTAACGGCCGCACCCCAGATCCACCAGACCCGGACGCGGCGGACGACTCCGAACAGAACGATGGTGAGTAGCCCTCCTATCACAAGGTTGACGAGCAGCCCTTTGATCTGATCGCCCATCCAGGGCCCGAAGGTTTGCGTGGCGTGACCGTACTGGTGCTCGCGGAAATAGCCCTCGTAGACCGTGAGCGGGAAGCCGAGTACGGTCGTCAGCAGCAGGAAGCAGGCCCAATAAAAAGCTGTTTGAAGGAGCCTGGAGCGGGTCAGCTTTTCGGCGAGATCACGCATGCGGGCCGACCAGCCGAACTGGAGGAGTGCGAGCGAAATTACCGCTGCGCAGAGGAAGTCCCAAAGCTGGAGCCAGTAACCGCCTTCGAAGTAGGCGTTGGATCGGGCCACGGCTTCAACAGGCATCTTTGCCATCCAGGCTGCGGTTGCCGCGTCGACGTTGATGATCATGGGGTCAAATATTCGATACGCGGGCCGGCAGGAAAAAGATCGGTGAAAATCGCATCTGCATAATCTGCATAGAACCTGCGGATGGTATACCGTGTTTCCGAGGTGACTGAAGCCTCGGACAATACCTTCGCCGACATCACAGTAACCGTTTCCGTGAGCGATGCTTGCGCATACTTGCCACGCGGCGACGCATTGAACAGCGTAACGGGCTTGTCCACGAGTTCACCGCTGCCGACGATCCAGTCGAGGGCGTTTTTCAGGACGCCGGGAACACCGTGTGCGTATTCCGGTACAGAAAACACAACACCATCCGCGGTCTTCAACTTTGACCGCCACAGTTTCACTGCCTGCGGAACTGCCTCGTCATCGAGGTCAGGATTAAAGTGCGGGAGATCGCCGATTCCATCGAAGAGAGATATTCCGACGCCCTCGGGAGCGAGCGCCGCTGCAGCCCTCAGGAGGATTGTGTTGGATGAAGTGGCACGAAGGCTGCCGGATATCCCGAGAATATTAATAAGACGTGCTCTCTTCTGGGGCCGAACGGTGTTGCCGAGTCATCAGCAGCGTTATGGATTCCACTAAGTCTTTCACGAACGCGTCTTTGTGGCGAGACCATCTACCTGGATACGGCAAATGGAGAAATGGTCCATGCCAACCGGCGCGGAAGGCCGCGCGGGCAACGGTCGCCTCAATCGAGCGCACGACGGTTACGATCTTTGACGGCCGAAGTCGCCCGATCGTTCGCGAAAGTGTGGTCTCGCCGGCTAGGCAAGCCGCACGCCGCGAACGGGAATCCAGATGGTCCACGGGTTCCAGACACAGGTCGATCAAATAGCAACCTGAGGCCTGGAACGCGGCGAGAAAGCTCGCGGCGCTCATCGATGGATCGGCGACAAGGAATGCTTCGCGCGTCGCACGATAGAGCCCGGAGTCGCCTTTGTAGAAGAACCTACCCGACGCTGGCGGGGACTCGCCGACGAACAGCAGTTCCACACGGGGCGGACGAAACCGGAGCCGCAGGCGTTCCTGTCGGCGTCGGGCCTCGTCGTTGCTAGTGCCCACGGGCGGCCACCGTTCCTGGAAGGAATTCAACCTTCTGGTCAATTCGAATAGTGCCGCTTTGGGCGACCTCACAATTCAGCGCAAGTTTGCCGCTAAAACGCTTGACGATATCACGCAGCACGCTCGGATCAGGCACAAGTGTATCGGGATCGAAGGTGGTCATGATGCATCGGCCGCGCAGATCCGCGATGTCGATCACCACGTCGCCGATGACGAGTCGACCGCCCTGCCACAACCTTTCGTCGAGGCCGTTGACTCCGCCCACCACAATGTTAGGCCGGAGACGGCGACGGTCGCGGCCAAATGCCGCGATGGCCCCGTCGGTTGCGACTAGGAGCGGCATAACATCGAAGCGATCCAAGCCATCGTCATAAACGAGTTGGGCACCCGGTCCCGTGATTTGTTGGATATCCGTCAGAACCGCGGGATCGGTCCATAGCCGGCCATCTACGAGGGGGATGCCTTTATCACCCAGCGCCGCCCTGTGCCCAAGAAGCCCTGGGTGAGTCCTGGAGGTGATCGTGCGGCCTCGCCCATTCCGAACCTGCAGGACACGGTCACCCTCGATGCCCGTTGCTGTCAGTTGGGCGGTCTGCAATTGTTCACCCGCCATCGATTTCGCTGGATATCGCCAGATTTCGGCTACGTGCATTTTATTCTCTCCTACTGCCTGAATCAGAGGATGCGGCGTTCGCTAAATTCGATGCGAGCGTCGTTGATACTGGCAAGCCGCCGTCGCATCAGGCCTTCATCGTCGAACTCCCAAAGCTCGTTTCCGTAGGCGCGGTACCACTGGCCTTCAACGTCGTGCCACTCATATTCAAAGCTTACGGCGATACGATTTTCGCGAAAGCCCCACAGCGACTTTTTCAAGCGGTAGTCCAACTCCTTGGCCCACTTGCGGCGAAGCAGCGCCTTGATTTCGTCGCGGCCACGCACGAATTCGGTACGATTACGCCACTCCGAGTCCATGCTGTAGGCGAGCGCGACGCGGTCGGGGTCTCGCGAGTTCCACGCATCCTCTGCGAGTTGGACTTTCCTGGAGGCGCTCTCTGTAGTGAATGGCGGCACGATGGGTAATGTAGGTGTCATGGTGGCCTTCCTTCTTATGGCGAAAACTAAGCGTCCAGCCTTACTTAGCGGTTCGCACGACCGACGCACATGAGCCGGTAGCCCTGCGCACGAAGCTGCGGCTCGAGTCCATCCTCGACTTCCATTTCGACGTGGCCGTCGAGTACCCGAGTCGCACAAGTGTCGCACTGGCCAACCCGGCAGTCTTAGGGTATGTCGATGCCATGACGCTCGGCCAGCATCAGGAGCGATTCGCTGGACGAACCCTCGTGCTTCGCGCCGGTCCTGACGAATTCCACCAAGCACTTCGCATCGGCGGAATTCGTTGACGGCAGCATTCCGATGGTGAAGCGTTCTTGCCGAATCTGTTGAGCTGTTACACCAGATGACGTCGGAATCTCATTCATGCTTGACATGAACGCAGGTCGTCCGCACAGGAAAAACGTCTGATGGGTCACCTCCGTCAACTGCTCTTCAATCATCGCGCGGGTAATGTAACCGCGCGGGCCGCGCCAATCCGAACCGGGTTGGCTTACGACCATGTGGAGCCTGAATCGAGGCAACCGTTTCTGCAGCCCCCGAGGTCTTTTTGGAAGATCACGTCGTTCTCGGTGCGGACCGCATAAAAGAGCGTGATCTTCGTGTTTGGTGAAGCCTCTTCGATATATCGCAGCATCGACATGATAGGAGTGATTCCGCTTCCACCAGCGAACAGTGCGATGTTTGCGTGGAGCGTTTCATCGAAGCAGAATTGCCCGAAGGGTCCGTGGGCCTCGACAAACTCTTTCTGAATGGGTCAGGACCAAAGAGAATAGGAGCGCGGCACCTTCTTGCCATCCACCACCCAATCGAACGTCAGGAACTGTCCCGGTTTCGCGCCCAAAGAGTGCGACAGGGGAAACGTCAGGGTCACTGTGTCTTCGGTCTCCCGCCGGATTCCCGAAAGCTTCAATAAAAGCGTCTTCTTTGCGGGGCTTCCGCGCCGGCCAGGCATCCTCGACGCTAACAGGATCGCGACGATTACTCCATAGAGGGCCGGCAGTCGAACATCGGACTTCACGAGCCAATAGTAATGCACTACGCCGGCAATCGCCGTTGCATAAACCAAACAGTGGAGCCACTGCCAGCGCTTGAGACCCAAGCGCTGGATCCGCCTTTCGTGGACGTGACCGCGAGCGGCGGCATCGTCAAAAGGCCAAAAAAACCTACCGTAATAAACCTCCGCTTGACCACATCCTCGGCGATTTCGCGCAGGTTGAAATTCTTGTCCAGCCGGAACCACGTGAGGAAATGCAGCGATCCGGTGTTTCAGGGTACGTTTCACGATCACGAGTTATTTTCTTGACTCAATCCTCCTTCTTGGTATACTCTCCTCTGGAAACGAAAGGCCTCCATTGGACACAATCAGCGCGGAAGCTGTTGCTGGATTGAACGCAGCGTTGGTGGCGCTTCTGCCAGCCGTGGCAGCTCCCGCACTGACGCCGGATGTTTCCATCCAATTACAAACCATCTCTCCTTCCGGACTCGGCGGATTTGTCGGGATAAACGATTTACCACCGGGTGAGATTTACGGCCGCAAGATCGATGCCATCGTCGTCATCGGCGTCAAGGCGGCGCCCAATCAGATTGATGCCGCGGTGGCGGCGGCCGGCAACGCGCTACTGGCCGCGGACCGCGCCACGCTCGGCACGCTCGGAGTACAGCGAATCACTTTGGACGAAGCCGGTGAAACATCCGCGCTGTCCGCAACACTTGTTGTTCGACCGGTTCGTTTTCGGGTTCTATATGAGTTTCTGAAAATTCCCGTGGATCCCGAAGGGCTCATTCAACAGATTCCCCTTAACATTCAGTTGCAGCAAATTTAGGCAGGAGAACAAATGGCAGAGACTTTTTCTATCAGCGAACTGATAGTCCCCGGTACGTACGTTCGCGTGCTGTCCGAAGGACTGATCGGAGTCGGCGGAATCTCAACCGGAAACATCGGCGTGGTCGGGTCCGTTGCTGCCGGTAACGCCTTCGCCGGACACACCGTAATCCTCTCGGATTATGCGACCGCGCAGACGGAATTCGGAACCTACGACGCTTTCAGCGTCGGTAAGCTCAACCTCACACGCGCTATCGAGCTGCTTTTCCAGAACGGCGCGAGCACAGTCTACGCGCGCCCATTGCCGCTCGGCGCGAACGATGCGCAACCTGTACTCAGCGATTACACCGCGGCCTTCACGGAGCTCATCAAGGAAAACGTTAACATTCTGGTGGCGCCGCAGCTTGCTACCGACGACGCCAAATTTGTTCTCGCACCGATCCTCGAGAGTGCGGAAAACGGCGGCAAAGACATCATCGCCGTCATCGGGTCGGATAAGAGCGCCACCGCCGACATCACCGCGCAGGCTCCTACCAACGGACGGATCATTCTGACCGCGCCTGGAATCCAGGCGTTCGATTCAGCCGCAAAGCAGATGGTCACGCTGCCCGGGAACTTTACCGCCGCCGCCGTGGCTGGGCTGCTGAGCACGCTGGTACCACAATCCAGCCCCACCAATAAAGTGCTGCCCGGCGTGGTTCATCTGGCGCAGAAATTATCCTACGGCGATGAGAAGAGCCTGCTTACCGGCCGCGTCATGGTCCTTGAAGAGCGTCAGGGCGTGCGTGTCACCCGCGGGCTCACCACCGACAACGGCGCATTTAAACAGGTCACCACGCGGCGCATCGTGGACTTCGCCAAAGCCGGGATGCGGCAGGCCGCCGATCCTTTTATCGGACGATTGAATAACCAACGCGTTCGCGGCGCATTGGCCAGTACGATTAACGGCTTCCTAACCTCCATGGTGCAGGATGAAGCGCTGATCAGCTACACCCTCGACGTGAGCGCGACTCGTCAGGATGAGATTAACGGGCGCGCCATCGTAAACGCGATTCTGGCGCCGACTTTCAGTATCGACTTCGTGGCGGTAACGCTGGTACTTCAGTAGAGGACATCATGGCAAACGCGAAAGTATTCACAGGAGCCGACGGCTCCATCACTTTGTCACCCTCGCAGGGCACGGAAGGCGATAAGGCAAAAACCGTTATCGGTGCTTACGAGTTGCTGACGGTCGGCCGTGTGCAGAAGGTGCGCGTCGAGGTCACTTCCGAGGTCAAGGCCTTTCACGAAATCGGGCAGCGCTATGCGACCGAACTGCGCGGGGGCAATGTAACGATTCAGGGCAATATCGGAAGAGCGTACATCAACGGCGCGATGCTAAAACTCCTGCTGGGCGAAGCCGCGGATGGCCGGCCGGCGGGAAGCTGGGCTCAACCGGCGTTCAACATTACGCTCCTGATGCAGAGCCCTTCGTCGCCCGGCGTTACCAGCACCGTGACACTTCACGATGTGAAGATCGACCAATGGGTTTATCAGATGCCTGAAAACGAATTCGTCATGGAGTCGGTGGATTTCCAGGCGCTGTTCCTTACGGTGCAAGATAAGGCGGCATAATGCTGTCCCCGGAAGAACTTCTTGCCGGGAGCGCCCTCAGATATGAGATTGAGGTCCCCACGGATGTGCTGCGTCCCGGCAGCCGCACCGAGAACGGGAACGGCCATGGCACCGTGCGGCTGCGCCCGCTGACGGTTGCCGATCTTCAGCTCATTTCGAGAGCGGCCAAAGAAAACGACGTGCTTCTCTCGACTCTGATGGTGCAACGCGCGTTAGTGGACCCGGAGCTGACCGTGGCCCAGGTCGCCTCCGCGCATGCGGGATTGGTCGAGTTTCTTCTTGAACACGTGAACAGGATTAGCGGGATCTCCGCCACGCGGGAACAATTGACGGATGCCCGTGAGGCCCCGTTGGTGAAAGCGGCTTTCGTACTGGCAAAGGAATTCGGCTGGACGCCACAGCAGGTTTCAGAGCTGACGCTGGCGCAGGTCCTGCTGCATTTGGAGATGCTGCGGCAGAAGGCGAAACCGTGAGCAAGACGGACGAAATCGGAACTTTCCGCTCCGTTGCCGCGCGCCTCATGGGCGGCGCACCGGTCGATTCGAACGTGCCTGCGCTGCTTCTGTCGATGGAAGAATTGCCGCTGGTGAATGCCTCGCTTTTTGGCGCGCTGCAAGATGCCGCCGCGACGCAACAGGAAGATTCGTTTTCAGCCACGCGAACAAGCTCGGCGGGTGCGGCGCAGGCGCTCGCTTCAGAATCGCGGCCGGGAAGGAGCGCGCCGGAGGCGAACGGACGGCTCGCAAAACCCGATGTGCCGGTATTCTCGTTCCGCCGCGCACCTGCTCCCGCTTTAGCGCCATCGTCCGCGCATCGACCCGCACCTTATTCTGCGCCGGTGAATTCCGCGCCAACCGTGACGACCACACCCGCGAAGCCCCCGGCCGCTTCAACTAAGGGACTCGCCACGCAGCTATTCGAGACACTCGAACTCTCCGCTGGCGCCCCACCGACTGAACCCTCAACGCTAACGAATGTCGCCTCTCCCGCGACATTCTCACCGGAACACCGCGATCGCCAAATCTCCGATGCCCTCTCGCGCGCTTTCGATCGGCTGGACCCGGTGGCTAGCGAATTACTGGTACTACATACGAATGAAACTACCGCGGCTTTACAGCGGACTGTCGATTCCTCCTCATCCGTGGCTGCATCCAGACCTCCGGTAATCGCCGGATCGCCGGATCCGTTCAAACCGCTGGCAGTATCCCGCGAAGCTATTCAATCAGCCGCGCCAGCCGGCCTGACCGGCGGCATGTCGGAAACCCGGCCGGCCGCGCAGATCTTCCCTCACCCGCCATCGCAACTGCCCACGCTCGATTTCGATGCGGACACGCTGGCATCGCTCGTGAATGAAGTACTGGCCGAACAAGCGCGCAGGCATGGAGTGGATCTCTCATGATTCAGAAGCCTGTGCTTGACGATTGGGAAATCCCACGTATCGGCTCCATCCGCACGCTTGAGGAAAGACGCTTCGTCGAACTCCCCGTTCCCGGACGCGTGGGCAGCCTGTTCCAGGACCTCAACACATCTCCCACGCAGATCACCATCGCGGGCAGTCTCTACGGCGACGAAGCGCGCGACGATTTTTTACAAAAGTTGCGCGATAAGTACAAATCCGGAACCCCGGTAACTTTCGTGGCCGACATCATTACCGCTACTGAAGTGAAGTACGTTGTCGTCGAAACCCTGCGCCTCGAAGAAGCCGGGGAAGTTCCTGACCAGACCGAGTATTTCATCCGTCTGCAGGAAAGCCCGCCGCCTCCGCCCCCTCCCGATCCGCTCGGAGGACTCGATGGCGGTCTGCTGAGCGCAGCCGGCGGCCTCATCGGCCAAGTCACCGGCGCGATCGGCGCCATCAGCAAGCTGGGGAACATTCCGAGTTTTAAAGATCCCACGGCGGCGCTCAAAGGCACGGTCGATGGAGTCAAGTCCGCAACCAGCGGCCTCGCCAAGATCGGCTCCAGCCTCAAGGATCTGTTCGGGGGCTGATGTATGCCGACTCTATTTGACACTCTCGAATCGGCATTGCAGGGCAACGGACTCTCCGGCGCTCTCTCCTCCGTAACTGGCAGCCTAACCGGCGTGAGTTCGCTGATCTCGGGCACGGGCTCGAATCCGCCTGCGCCGATTGCGAGCATCGGGGCCTCGCTGCGGTCGCTCCCGCTGCCGAACCTCGATGTGTCCACCGTCTTCGGCTCGGGCTTCAGTTCGCTCAAGGGAGTGCTTCCCGCAAATCCATCCGCGCTCACGGGCGGGCTGACTTCGGGCATCGACAAGCTGAAGGGCTCGGGCAGCGATCTCACGGGCAAGTTGGGAGACTCGCTCAAGCTCATCGAATCGATCTTCCAGATCACGCAACTCGACTTCACGGGCAGCCAGACTACCGCCCCGTCTGCTCAACTTGGGCCGCCACCCCCTCAACCCGGCGGACAACCTGCGCCTCCCCCCGCGCCTCCAGCCGCGGCGGCCGCGATGACTCAGGTCAGCAGCGCGCTTGATGGCCTGCCTTCGCCACTCACCGTCGACTCGTTCCTCGCCTGGCTGCAGCTCAAGCTGACCGAATTCAATTTTGACGATTACGGGTTGCGCCAGATCGCGCTCATCGGCGACCTGCGCGACTACCTTGCAACGCTTCTCAATTGGAAAAAGACCGCTCCCGCGGACATCAACACTCAGGTTGCCTCCACGCTGGCGCATCTCGATGCATTTCTGAAGAGCCCGCTTGATCCCGTGGTGGCCCCTCTCACGGTTTCAGCCACCGCGCTGGCGCCGAAGCTGCATTCGACCGAACTGGCGCAGATTGCCGACGGCATCATCGCGCGTCTCGGGGAATTGAAGACGCCGGTGAGCAGCGGGAGCCTCGCGGGCGCGGGTGTTTCCATCACCGCGTTCGTGGCCCTCCTCGATCAATACGATCAGGTCAAGGCCGCGCTACAGACCGATCTGGCCGGGGTGCCCGCACTTCAAAATCGGCTCCGCAATCTTCCGGA
Organism: Bryobacterales bacterium; assembly: GCA_038229055.1. Taxonomy (GTDB): domain Bacteria; phylum Acidobacteriota; class Terriglobia; order Bryobacterales; family Bryobacteraceae; genus JANYJA01. The sequence goes on from JBBROU010000005.1 coordinate 9,783, forward strand.
CGACATTGAAGACCAGATCGCGCTCGTAGTTTCCTCGCTGCGCCCTACCAACGGTCTCGCCGTCTTCGACCACTTCGCCGACGTTTTGAAAGATAACGCCGGGCTGCAAAAGATCGCGGGCGACCTGAGCCATTTTCTCGAGCGCCTGAATTCCTGGATCGAAGACGTGCTCTCGAAGCTCAACTTCAAGGCCGTGACGCAGCCGATCGAGGATGCCGCGGCCGCCATGAAGTCCGCAGTTGACGGCCTCGACAATGTCATGGTCACGGTGCAGACCCAGATTCAACAGATCTTCGCGAAAGTCGATTCCGTCCTGGCGCTGCTCGATCCGGCAACCGCCACCGCGGCGGTGAAGACTGCCGTCGACAGCTTCAAGGACGATATCGCGAAGAAGATTTCCGCCCTGCTGAAGCCCGCGCTCGACGCCGTCACCAAAGTGGTCGATACCATTGCGGCGGGCGTCAAGACCTTCGACCCCAATCAACTGACCGCCATTCTGCACAGTGCTTTCCAGAAGATCACGGGCGTGTTGTCCGATCCGCGGCTGGCGGAAGTGCGCCAGGCTCTTGACGATGCCTCAAAGCAACTCGACGCCGTCTCATTCGCCCCGTTCACCGGCGAAGTGATTAAAGACCTGCAGGCCATTGCGGATACGCTCAAGGGTCTCGGCGAACTGCCGTCTCCGCTTGACCAGGCGCTGCACTCGGCTCTCTCCGTGCTGCCGCCGAAGCTGCAGCCGATTACGGATCCTATTCTCAACGAATTCCAGCAGATTGTAACCGCGGGACCCGTCGCTGTCCTGAACACCGTCGCCGATCTGCCCAAACAGCTCGCTGATAAGGTTCGCGCATTCGACCCCACTTCCTTGGTGGGTACCAGCCTCTCCGATCCCTACAATAAACTGCTTGCGGACATGCAGAGCTTCAAACCCAGCAGTCTTCTCGCGCCGGTGAAGACGGAGTTGAAGTCGTTTACGGATCGGCTTGCGTCGAACGTGAGCCCGGGCAGCGCGCTTCAGGGTCTCTCAGGACCTTTCGATGAGCTTTCGAAGGCACTCGACCGTTTCCATCCCGACGAGCTGATCGCGCCGCTCAACGCGAAGCTCAAAGACGTGCTGGGCGGCATCACTGCCACTATTCCTCTCGACGATGTTTTTAAACAGGTCGACGCAGTCTTGCAGCGCATCAAGAGTTCGCTCGATACAGCAGTCAGCATGACCTCGCTGCTCGATAAGGTGGGCGGAATCCTGCACGCCTTCGCTGATCCCAAGACACAGCTCGACGCGTGGCTCGCGCTCATTCTGGCGAAGCTCGACAGCCTCGGCGATACCAGCGCCATGCAGGCTTCGCTTACGTCAATCTCGACATCGGTCGACAGCTTGACTGCTGTGCAGATCGCGGCCAAGAGCACCGCTGCCGTCGCGCCGGTGGCATCCACGCTCGATACGCTGAACGCGCAAGTGCGCTGGACCGCCGTAATTCAGGCCGCGCGAGCACTGCCCGCGGCGAGCGTCACCGCGCTGCCCCCTTCAGCGCAGAAATCCGCGCTACAGGCGGCGTTGGCGAGACTCGATTTCTCGCAGCCCGCCGTGGGCGCGCCTTTCGTGAACCTCGCCGCACTGCGCCAGAACATTACCGATTCCGCCGCGGCGCTCAAGGCCTCCCTCGGCGATTGGGACAGCCGCTATACGGTGCCGGGAACGGTGCTGGGCGACCTGCGATCGCTCAACGCCAGCGCGGCGAACTTCAAGACGTGGATTCACGATGCCGCGGTCGCCGAAGTTACTAGACCCCTCACAGGGGTGTTCTCGCTCGTATCTCCGTTGGCAGCGATTGTTGACGCCGTGGCGGGACAGTTGAAGAAACTGGTGACCGATGTCGAATCGAAAGTCGCCGATTTGCTGGCCGGCGTTGCGGCCCTCACCAGCATTCGCGACTCCTTAAAGCAATTGCTCGACCGCATCAAGAACTTCAATCTGAACTTCCTCACCGACAGTCTCACAACCGGGTTTGCTAACCTGCGGGCAAAACTCGATGCCGTAAATCCGGCCAATCTCGGGAAGGCGTTGGACGCCGTATTCAAAGAGGTTCTCGATTCCTTGAACGTCGATCTGTTCCTGCCGCCCGCCGACGTCGCCAAGATCGACGCCGATTACGCCAAGCTGGTCGACACGCTGAAATCGCTGGATCCGTCGACCATAGTCGCCAATATCCTGCGGACGGAATTCGAGAAAGATGTCTTGCCCCTGCTCGACCGGCTCGACATGGGCGCGCCCCTGCGTCACATCACGGACCGTCTCGCCAGTCTTGCGGAAGAACTGAAAACGGAGCTCGGCAAGGTGGAGGACGCGTTCGAAGCCATGCTCGCGGCCGTGCCGGCGGGAGCCTCCGCATGACCCGGAGATTTCGATGGTAATCGGCTCGGTACTTCTGCAGCCGCGCAAGGTGGCTCAACCTCCGGCGGTCACCAATCTCACGCTGCTCGAAGATTTCCTCACACTAACCGTTCGCCTGCTATGGGATCGCGCCCATGGCGGGAACTGTCTCACTTTGTTCGAGACCGCTCTCGGAAATTCGCTCAATCAAATGTTGAGCGGAATGAAAGCGGGCCAGGCCGCCGCGCTGCCCAAGATCGTCGCATGGGCCAAGCCGTTTAAGGACCGGTTGGCCGCGCTCGGCCAGGCGCTCCCCGGCGATTCCGTGGTGCATGAAACGATCCTAACCGGCGATCAACTCGTCGGGTTGATTCTTCAGGTTCTGGAAGGCGTCACCACCGACCAACTCGCGCAGCATCTGGATTTCCTGTTGCAGATTCTGCAGAACGACCTCGGCCTCACCAACACATTCATCACGCAGCAGATCTCGGCGATCTTCGACGAAATCGTCAAACAGCTTCGCGCGGCGCCTCCCGAAGCAGACCTCGCCGCACGCGAGAACCGCTTCGAAATCATGGCGCTGGTGCGGCGCATCCGGCGTCAGGTCGAAGGGGAATTCACTCTTCCGGCGATTAACGTAGACCGCTTGGTCGCGCCCATGCTGGCCAAGCTGCGAGAACTGAAATACGACGATGCCCTGAAGCGCGCGGATACCGTCGGCAAAACCGTGAAAAGCGGCCTCGACTTGATGACGGGAATCTCAGATGAGGTTGGCTTCAGCATGGGATTCAGCGGCGGCCCGGGCGCGGCGGGCGCGCCTGCCAGCCCCGGCGACAAACACGCATGGTACGCCAGTTGGGTGGCGCAGGACAGCATTTCTGCGCTCGATCCCACGACCGCTCCCGCTCTCGCGAATTACACTTTCAAGAACGTAAGCGCCGCGGACATGGAGAAGGTCGCGCTGCACTCCAAGTGGATCACCACTTTGGTAGACGGCATTCTGGTGGCCGCGACCGGCATCAAAAAGGGCAACTACGCCATTACCACCCTTGCCATCTTGCGGGACGCGCTCTACACACTGCTCGCGCCTCTCGCCGATATTGAATTCCCCTCCGAAGCGATTCTCGGCACCGTGCTCGACAATCTCATCAACCTGGGTATCGCCGCCTTGGGAAGCCTCGAAGGCCGCAGCTTTGATAAGTACGACGCCGTTCTGTACATCTTCCGTCTCATCTTTAAGTTCGGCGGGTCGTCGCTTCCGGTGAACTTGCTCCGTGACGGTCTCCTCTCGATCATGACGCTGGCGAATCACGATGCTACCGCCGCCGTCAAGCCCGACAACGTAACGCAGATCGATGGGCTGGTTCGCTTATTCATGCGCATCGTCGGGCCTCTGATTCATGCCGCAGTCGTTCCGGATAACTACTTCAGCATCAACGTGGATACCAAGAACGCGGCGGACAACGCCAAATTCCCCGTAGGTCTGTTGCTCGCCGCGGTGCTCTTGGGCGCGCTCGGCATGAGCATCGTCAGTTTCTTCATCGGCTTTCTGCTCTCAGGAGGGATTGCCGGAGCTTTTCCGGATGCGAAGACCGCCGCCAAGTCCTGGGCCAAAGGCTGGGCGCTTTCGCATCTCAATTTCATCGGCTTCTGGTTCCTCATCAACGACGGATCCACCAATGACGGCAAGCGCGGCTATACGCCCGATGACGGACGCGGCACCGAAGTAGTCTTCAGCGGATACGCGCCGAAGGTGTCCTCGCCTTACCTGATGCCCTTCGCCGGCAGCGCCGAGTGCGTGCAGGGCAATCATGGCTTCTGGAGTCACAATCCGGTCACCAATCAGGACTTCGCTTACGACTTCTCGCTGAACCTGGGGACCGAAATACTTTGCATGCGCGATGGCACCGTGGTGGCGATCCTCGATACCGTCGATGACGGCGACCACAGCACCGACGGAAATCACGTTATCGTCAAACACACCACGCTCAATAACGATCACGATACCGACGTGGGCGGCGGCAACAAAATGACGTATGCGGTCTACTATCACGGGCAGAAAGGAAGCATCGCTGCCGCGGGCATCGCCATGAATCAGGTAATCACCCAAGGTCGATTGATCATGAGTTGCAATTCGACAGGCATGAGCCGGTTCAACCACATTCATATCCATGTGGTCACTGACGACGCAAGCAACCCTGGCAACCCTGGCAAATACAGCGTTCCCTTCGTGTTCAAGGACGCCGACAATGACAAGGGCGTGCCGAAGTCGCGCACGGTTTACGAATCGAGCAACACCAAGAAACCGTAAGGCCTATGGGACTGCTTTCACAAATCGCCGGCGCCCTGGGGTCTTCGAGCACGTCTACGCCAACCGTGCGGAAGCCCGTGTTCGCCGTGCAGTTCGGGTCCGGGTCCGGCGACGATTGGGCACATGCGCTGACCGGGTTCTCGACCATTTGCGGAATGGCTCCTTTTGTGGACACGGCCACGATCGACGTCGCCTCCGGGACTGGCCCTTCGAGCGCCACCGGAGATTCAGGCAGCATCTCGGCGGGTTATGACGACACCTCGGCGGGAACGATTTTTACCGGCAAGGTGGAAGCCGTGCGCTACGGCGTCGCGGGCGTGACGCGCGTGCGTGTTAGCAAAGGAGCGGCCCCGCTTTCGCGGCTGCGCCTGAATCAATCGTACGAACAGCGTTCCGCCGCCGACATCGTAAATGACCTCACGCAGAAAGCCTCGGTCGATACTGGCTCGGTCGAGGACGGTGCCAAATATCCGTTCTATGTGATCGACGACCGCCGCACCGCATGGCAACACATCGCCGCGTTAGCCAGAAGCAACGGCTTCGCGGCATACTTCACAACTGACGGAAAACTAAACTTCGGACCCGTCGCCGAAGGCCAACCCGTCCAGACATTCACCTACGGCGACGATATCCTTGGCCTCCAATTGACCAGGGCCGTACCCGCGGCAGGGCAGGTGACCGTAACCGGGGAAGGCGCTGCTGGGTCGAAAGGTTCAGACGCCTGGAACTGGCTCTTGAAAGACGTGTCGGCTGTGAAGGCGCAATCGGGGACGGGCGACGTTGAAAGGCTGTTCAGCGATGGATCCGTCCGCAGTTCCGACGCCGCGCAGGCGGCTTCGGACCAAATCGCCGCGGCCGTAACGGCCGATGCTCTCAGCGGCTGGTTGCTCGCTCCAGGCTCCCCCGATGTGACCGTCGGAAGCACTATTGCCCTTGCCGGCGCTCCGCAGGATGCGCTCAACGGCAACTGCATCGTCGAGCGGGTGCATCATCGTTTTCGGAAAAATCAGGGCTTCACCACTCTGATTCATTTCACCCAATCGAGCCAAGCGTCGGGCGGCGGGGGCGGTCTGCTGGGCAGCGCTGTCAGCGCGGTGAAGGGGCTTTTGTGACTCTGTCGCTCTTTGAAACCATTCGCCGCATCGTGCAGGACGAGATCGGACAAGTGCGCACGGCCGAACTTGCCGTGGTCAAAGAACAGCATGCTCACGAAAGCGCTTCCGACAACGACAATTACGCCTGCTCGGTGGAACTGCGCAATTCGGGACTCGCGCTGAAGCACGTGCCAGTGGCTACGGGCCGCGTCGGCATCGCCGGTATTCCTTCCGTGGGCGATTTGGTGCTGGTGCAGTTTATCGGTGGCGATATCAATTCGCCGGTGATCACGGGCGGTCTCTATAACGATCAGGACCGGCCTCCAGTCAACGCGGATGGCCAGATGATTCTGCATCTTCCGCTCGGGGCGGGGGACAGCGACGCGGTCCACATCGCACTCCAGAGCCGAGATTCGAGGACGCTCAACGTCCAGATGGGCTCGGGGCTTTCGATCAAGCTGCAGGACGACGACCCTGCCGTCGAGATCGACGTCGATGGCGGCAAGGCGAAGGTCACCATAAGCAAGGATGGCGCCGTCACCCTCGAAAGCCAGGGCGCCGTCAGCGTCAAGGGGAATCAAATCACGATTGAGGCGCAGGGCCAGCTCAATCTGAAGGGCGCGACCGTCAACATTAACTAGAAAATTATGGGACAGCCGGCGGCAAAACAAGGCGATCAGATAGTAGCGACCGACATCCACATCGTGATGATCCCGTCGCCCGGCGGGCCCATTCCCACGCCGCTGCCGCATCCCTTCACAGGGATGCTCGATGGCGGCCTGAGCCAAAACGTGAATGTGCAGGGGATGCCCGCGGCAGTGCAGGGAAGCACCGCTACCAATACTCCGTCTCATATCCCGCAGGGCGGACCGTTTCAGGTTCCGCCATCGAATAAGGCTACCGTGAAGCTGGGCAGCTCAACCGTTTTTATCAACGGTAAACCGGCGGCGCGCAACGGCGATATCGCGCTCACGTGTAACGATCCTTCGGATGTGCCGGGAGGCGCGATCATCGCCTCGAGCACCGTGCTCGTCGGCGGATAAACCAAACCATGGATACCAACCCACAACTGCTGACCGACATACGGCTGAAGCTGATCCACCGCGAGCTGCGTCCCGTGTATGCCGTCGATTCGGACCAGCGCCGCGTGCCCAACCGCCCCGTTCCGTTGACCGAAATTGGCACTATCAGCGGCCTCGACAATCTCGGCCAGGCGATCATGATGCGATTGCTCACGCCCAAAGGCGAACTGGCCGCGCTGGCGCATCCCGAATACGGATCCCGGCTGTACGAACTCATCGGCCGCCAGAACACGGCGACCACGCGCAATCTCGCGAAGCTCTATATTCTCGATAGTCTGCAACTGGAGCCTCGCATTCAGAAGGTCACGTCGCTGGTAGTCGAAGCGGCGCGGGGCGCGCGCGATCGCCTCAATATTCAATTGGCCGTACGGCCCGTCGGCGTAACCCATACCGTCACCATCGGCCCCTTCACACTGGAGCTTGCCCCGTGAGCTTTCGACGCCATACTTACCCCGAAGTCCTCGACACTCTGCTGACCGACATCACCGGCGGAGTGGCCGCCGAATCGCAGCCGTTTCCTCCGCCCGGCGTAACCGCGCCTCCGTTTCAGCAGACATTATTGAAAGGCCCGGTAGCCGAAGTCATCTCGGTCTACGGTGCGCGCGACGGCAAGCCGTTCCTGTTCGTGCGCGACAAAGACTACAAGCTCGCCAGCGGACGCGTCATCGAGTGGCAGAAGGGCGCGCAACTCCCCGATGCCGGCACTCTGGTCTTCATCAACTATTACCCCGCCGCGAGTGTTCCGGTCCTTACCGACATTGAAACGGGAAGTGTGGTGCGCACGCTCGCGGAAGCCGTGTCGCTTGAGATCGCATCGCTCTCGGCGCAGCTCGAATTCGTCTACCAATCCGGTTTCGTCGATACTGCTAGCGGGTCCGCGCTCGACAGCGTGGTTTCCTTGCTCGGCATCAGCCGTGTCACCGCAGGCAGTTCCAGCGGCGATGCCGAGTTCACGCGCGCTTCCGCAAGCACCGGGGCCATCACCATTCCCGCCGGCACCCGCGTCGCCGCGGCGGACGGCAAAGTCAGTTACGAGACCACCCAGACGGGGTCGCTTTCCGTCGGCCAGAACGCCGCGCGTATTCCGGTGCGCGATCTCGATCCGAAAAATGATCCGCTGCCCGCCGCCGCTCTAGTCTTGCTTCCCGTTCCAATCGCGGGCATCGGAAGTGTCTCTAATCCATCTCCGACCGTGCGTTTGACTCGGGACGAGAGCGATGCCGAACTGCGGACGCGCGCCAAGAATTTCTTGCACGGCAGTGAACGCGCGACACTCGGCGCAATTCACGCCGCCCTTGCCGAGCAGGGCATCGCCGCGGATGTGAAAGAAGACGCCATGCCGGGCTATCTGCAGATCGTTCCGCATGTGGACGCTCTTACGCCCGAGGCGCGGCAACGCCTGCTTGCCGCCATCGACGCTGTTCGTCCCGCCGGCGTTGTCGTCAAACTCAACGACGCTGTGCCGCCGGTGCGCGTCAATCTTTCGCTGCGTCTGAAGACGGCCACCGGCATGGTGGAGAAAGATGTCAAGGCGGTGCAGCATGGCGTGCACGATGCCATCGCGGCATATCTCTCCGGCCTCGCGGCGAGCGACGCGGGCAGCGTCAACCGGTTCATCGGGCTAATCCAGGGCGTGAAGGGCGTGGAGGACGTGAAGATTCTGAGCGTCACCGACGCCAACGGTGCGCCGCTCGATACCAGCGATGGAACGCTCGGCCTGAAGGGCTCCGCGTCAGTGCTTGGCAGCCTGCAGATTACCGATCCGGCGCTGCCGACCTTGCTCGACGTAGTCGTCACCGCTCCGAAGGCGTCCGCGCCACCCGATCAAGCCGCGATCCAGCAGGCGATGGGCCGCTTGTCAGCGTACATCAACGATCTGAATTCGACCGAACTGCCCGCCGGTGCATCGGTTGCCGATCAAAATAAGCGCAAGCTTTCGCTCGGCAAGTTACTGCTCGCAACCCCGCTCCCGGAGAAACTGGAAACACCTGTGATCGCGTTCGACAACCCTCCCGGGCCGACGCCGACGCTGCCCACGGACGCTTCCATCGCGCCTTATCAGGCTCTGTACGTATTCACCACCGAGAGCGGCTTCAGCAAGATCCTAGCAAAAAGCGCCGACCCCGATTATGTCCTGTCCCCGCTCGAACGCCTGAGCGTGAATAACGTTCAAGTTCAGGTGGAGCCATAGATGCCGAGCCTCAACCGCATCCGCGACCGTCTGCCCTCGCTCTATCAGCCCGAGGATGGCGATCCCGGCCTTGTGTCGCTGTGGCTCAAAGCCGTTGGCACAGTGCTCGACCGGGCACAGCGTGAAGCGACCGAGGTGATGCAGTCGCACTGGTTCCCCTATGCGGACCAGGCGATGTTCAACCGCTGGTTTCTGGGGACCGGCGAACTCCGAGTGCCGCCCGCGCCGTTCCCAAAGCCCGGGGACCCCGCGCTCAGCCAGTTTCCCTATATCGACGACCTTGCGCGCATCGGCGCATTGGTTTCCATCGCTCCCTGGGAACAGCCGCCACGATGGCGCGATCTGGTCGAAGATTATCGGCTCCGAATTGCGCGCATCGTAGCGGTTTATCGCAACGGCCTCGGAACGATGGGCGCGCTGCGGCGCATGGTGGAGGCGCAGCTTCCCGCAGATCAGAGCGCGCCTGCGCAACAGCGTGATCGGCCATTCTGGCTGGAGGAGTTTTCTCCCGTGGCGAACGCGGTGCTCCCGGCACCCACGCGCGGAGCACCCCCGATGATCTTGGGTCCCATGATGCGCTGGTCGATCCAGAACGACTCGCTGGCGCCCGCCGCTCCGAATTTTTACATCCAGGGGGTTGCAGCCGTGCCGGACCACATCGATGCCACTGTAAACCCGATGATCGAGCTGTATGCCGCGGGTTCCATCCGCCCTCGTGTCGCTATCGGTTACACCGATACCGTTGCGCCGGGAACGACATTGCGCCTCCGCGCAGCCAGTGATTCTTGGCTCGGCCTCGATACCGGTGTGGTCACGGCTCACGCGAACCCTCCCGAAGGCGGCTATGCCGACCCCACTGCGCCCGGTCCATGGCAGCCCTCCGCGGGCGGGCCTGCGAGCCCTGTATCCGCGTTGCTGCAAACGTATGATTTGACCTTATGGGCGGCCGCCGGCACGAGTCTGTTGCGCTTCGACGGCAGCGCGTGGACCACGGTTTTCAACGGACTGCCGCACATCAATGCGCTCCTCCAGGATTCCAGTGATCTGCTGATCGCGACGGACAGCGGTCTCCGGCGGATGCCTCTCCGGCCGCCCGCTTCCGGCCCCACCGATCCTCCCGATCCGGCCTTTGACGGACGCAAAGTGCTCTCCGTGTTTCCCGCCGCCGATTCGAAGCTGTGGTTCGGCACGGATGCGGGCGCGCTCTCCCGTGATTCGGGAGCGGCCGTTACGGCATCCCCGCTGCAGGGCGTCGCCGTCAACTCCGTCGCCCAGGATCGCGCGGGCGTATTCTTCTTCGGCACCGAGCTAGGTGCATTTCAGTGGCAGCCCGGAACCAACTCCTGGTTCTGGTATGAGGGCAGTTCGTTCGGCCAGGAGAATCCCAACTGGCAGCCGTTTGCGGCACCCCACCTCCCTGCCGCCACGCAGCCTTTTCTGCCGTCTGTGAACGTGGTCTTCTGCGATCGCAGTGGTGCGGTTTGGTTCGGCACTAAAAACGGCATTGCGCGATACACCGCCGAAGCCGATCAGAGCCTCGATTTCCAGACCATGCTCGAAGCCTTCCCCGATCTAACCAACGGCCCCGTCTTCACCATACGCGAAGACGAGCGCGGTCTCCTCTGGTTCGGAACCGATCGCGGCCTTTTCCGCTTCGACGGACGCGACTGGTGGCAGTCTCAGGCCGGCCTCTGGGTTCGGCTGGGGCGCGCGGATACGCTGTATCCGTCGGGCAACCCGCGCGGCCAGTGGCGCTTCGCCCGGACGCTCGCGCAATGGCAGCGGCTCGACGCAAATTGGATATCGTTCACGGCCCCGCCCCGTTCCACCGCCGAACCGGCCGTCCGATCTATCGCGTGGACAGACAGCGTCGTGGCTGACCTCGGCACATGGGATGGGTCCACTTTCTCGGGCGCGACGCCGGTGCCGCCCGCCAAACTGGTGGTTCACGTGAAGCCCGACGAAGAGGCCATTCTGAATGGCGGCATTCCCGCGTTGCCGCGGTTGCCAGTTGGGAAGTCCGTCTGGCGCTACCTCGCAATCGAGCCCCCCGGTCTCGTCCCTCCGGCCGCGCGCCCCTGGTGGTCCAGGGAAGGCCGGCTGTTTCCGCTGCCCGCCGATCTGAATGCTCCCGCCGAAGGCCGCTACGACATTGTCCAGCCGCAGCCGGAAAGCAGTTTCGATGACGCCATTTTCGGCTGGCTTCCGGCAGCGCGCGTCTGGTTCGAGTGGCCCGGGAAAATGCCGCTCTCCGTGCTCGTGCGCCTGAAGAAGATCGCGCCCAACGAATCGGTCGACCCTTCGATCGTCGACCGCGTATGGCAGGGAATACAACAAGTGCGGCCCGCCGGAGTTCGCGTCCGGCTGGCCGTGGAAGAAGACATTGTCAAGAGTTGAGGAACACGATTTATGAGTCTCCCGATGGGTAACGCAAACTTTGACGCTCTCGCGCCCAGAACACCCGGGCAGCTAATCACGTCGGCGGATTGGAACGCTCTGGTCGCAGCCGCCAAGAGCGTGCAGGACACCTTGAACGCGCTCTCTCAGGCCGTCGATACGCGCCTGAGCGCGGCGGAGGCGAGCGTCCAGGCGGCCGCCGCCGAACTGGCTGTCCTCGACAGCGCCGTGAAGCAATATGACCGCATTACACTGAAGCCTTCGCAGGCGCTCTACGCCATCGGAGAGACCGCGCTGATCTCCGCCACCGTGGCTGATTTTGCCGGGCATCCGGCGGCGTTCAATGCGGACTTGCGGCCGTGGGTGACCTTCGTCTGCACCTGGGGAAGGCTGCGCGCCGCCAACGGGTTTGAAAGCGACGGCGGCGCGGGCGATCGCACCATCACCGTGCGCGTGAACGCGCAAGGCCTCGCGCAAGCGCGCCTCCAGCCCGATCATGCGGAGAATTTCGACATCGGCTTCGAAGACGATGTCGCCATCACCATGACTGGCAAAATTGCCGCCAACAATCTTGCCGCCGCCGATATTATCCGCACCGCCGCCACGCCTGCCACCGCCCACGACGCCGGAGCCTTTCGATTCCTTTCCGCTGAATACGACCGCGCTGACACCGCCAAAATGCGCAACTATGTCGATACCTGGTATCAAAAATTTCCGGAGAGGGTTGGCGCCACAGGCGTAATCGGGCTGCCGCAGCGGTGGGAAGATTATCGCTCCGCGGTCTTCTGCTTCGTGCAAAACTCGAACGATCCCGCGGCCCCCGATTTCGGCCGCGCCTCCGGCTCCATTCAGGTCGTCTTTAGAGACTGGATCCGGCCCTGGTTCAATCTCGACTACGCCGTCAGCACCGCCACTCTCGTGCAGAATTACAAGGACCGCCTGACGCCTAAATTCACGAACGATCTAACCGAATCAGTCAGCAACGTTCGCAGCGAGGTCAACGCCATTGTGGCCAGTCAGGGCCTGCTGCAAAAGCACCGCAGCTACGCCGCCATCCGCGCCGCGCTCGATCAGATCAGCCTCCCGCAGCCCCCCATATTTCTTAACACCGTGTCGAGATCCGTGCAGGATGCCATCTCCATCCAGCAGACACTGCAGACCGCCCAGTCGAAGACCGTCGGCCTTCCCGCCAGGGAGGTGGCATTCGAGGTCTTCACCAGCGCCGCCACCCAGGCGCAAACTTCCGTCGCGTCCGCCAACGGGGCTGTGGCAGCCGTGCAGCAGCAACTTCTGGCCGTGCAGCAAAGCGTCTCCGACGCCCAAGGAAAAGTCTCGTCCCTGACCAATAATCTGACGGCCGTGGGCACGCGGCTCGATACCGCGTTGGCGGATAACGGAATCGTCGGATCCCTGCGGTTGCAGTTGAATACCGTCAAGAACCAGGTAACCGCATTCTCGGCGTTGAATCCCACCGACGTCGCCTCCAAGATCGGAACTATCAGCGCTCTCAATGACCGTGTATTGCAGTTGGAGACGAAAAGGTGAGCACCGCCGCTGTCCTGTCTGCGCGTTCCGATCTTGCCGCCGAGATCGAAGACCTGCGCCAGAAATTCAATGCGCTTCGCTCCGCGCAGATGCGTGTCACCCTCGCGGCGATCGGCCAATCCTCTTACCTCGGCCAGGCGGTGAGCATTGTCGCCACCTTTACGCGGTCCGATTCCATGCCGGTTCCGGGCGTCACCGTCACTCTTTTCACGACCTGGGGCGTCCTGCGCGGCGGTGACGATCTGATCGAAGGCACGAGTGTCGCAGCAGTCACTGGCGCGGATGGGTCGGTTCGAGTAACTCTACGGCCCGCCGTGTCGCTAGATAACAATGAGGACCAGGACGCTCTTGAAACAATGCTGAGCCAACTCGAACCGGCGTCGGCGTCACCCGCCGACGCGCAGTCGGCTCTGCTGAGTCTGGCCCAGCAATACCGTTGGGAAGCCAACCAGGGCTTTCGCAACGCGGTCGATACCTACTTCAGCGAGTTTGGTCGAAGAATTCCACAAGACGGAGCCGTGCGCGATTACACCGTCGCTTGGCCTTTAATTCCCGCTGCCGTGATTGCTTTCGCGGCGGGTACGGACGCCGGTTCGTCGCCCGCGGCGGCTGTCGTTTCCGTACGCGTGCGCAACTGGCTGGGGCCGTGGTACCAGGCATATCAGAATCTGGCCGCCTCCCAGATTCAGCTCAATCAGGATCTCTCGCGAGTAAAAGCCAACGCGGGCACGGCGTCGGGTATTGTCGCGGGCGCGTTCGGCCGGGCCGCTGTTGCCGCCGGTGGTGAATTCGGCGAGATCGGTGCGAGAGTCGCTCATCAGGTGACGCAAAAGGCCGTAGGCGATTTTCTGGATTCGGGGATTGCCGACCTGCCCGCCGCCACACGTGTTGCCGTCAGCCCGGTCCTGAGTGTGTTGAGCTCGGGACCCGAGAGTGCGGCGTCGGGATTCGGAGTCGTCGCCGCACTCGGGCAAACGCGCGTCGCCGCCGTCGCGACCGCCGGAACCGTCGCCGGCAAGGTGGATCGGACCGAGTTTCAATCCGCCATTGCGACTAAGGCCAACACAGCCGATGTCACGGGCTTGCAGCAAATCGTCGCCACCAAAGTCGACTCCACGGCGTTCGCCGCGTTTCAGAAGGACACCACCACTGGCCTCGCAACCAAATTGAATGCGAACGACTTCCAGACATTTCGGAAAACCGTCGACGAAAGGCTCGGAACAGTGGTCGGGCGCGCCGAAGTGCAGAGCATGGTCGCGGCCCTGCGGCAGTCGATCGCAGTCAAAGCCGACGTCACAGCTCTCGAATCGACGCAGAAACTCGTCACCGCAATGCAGGGAAGATTCATTCGATGAGTTCCGCGGCCATTTCCGTCACCGTGGGCGGAGCTGCCGTCGCCGTAGCCCAGACCTGGCCTGTTACCACTCCTTCCGCGCGTAGTTATCGCGCCGTCTTCTACCTGCGTCTGAGCCCCCAGGCCCCGGCTGACGGCATCACCATCGATCCTGCGGGTTGCCAACTCGAAGCGGCGTTTCAGCCGTTCGACTACAACGCCCTGAACACTCCGCCGCTGCCCGCTGCATCGCTCAGTCTTTCGCGGGACAACAAGGCTGTCCTCGTGCAGCTCGACGGCGCACGCCAGATTCTTTCAATTGCACTGAGTCCCGCGCGGCCCGTCGAATTGCATCGCGCCGACGGCTCGGTACAGGCGGACAAGGCGGCCGATTCCGCGGGATTCACCGACGCGCACTTCGGCATTCAACCCGTCGACGCAAGCCCAATCTCGGTCGCTCAGGTGAAGCAGATCATGGTGCGCGGTGTCCCGGGCAATCCGCGCATCGGCATTGCCGCGGTCGATTTGCAGCACCCTGCCATCTTTTGGCCGCCTCCCGATCTCGCGGGACAGACCCAGGTCAGCGCCTCCGCTGCGTTCGCTAAAGCCCTCCAGACCCACGTTGCGTCTCAACAGTCGCCGCTCCCCGCGCACATCGATGTTGCGCTCGTGATCCTGTCCGATGCGCCATGCGTGATTTCAATCGTCCATCTGACCGCCGCCTATCACCTTCTCCGCAAGTCATTCTCACCGGCTCTGGGGGCGAAACAGGTTCTTCGCTACGCGGGAAAATTCGTCGAGAGCCAATCCATTTCGATCCGGCTTCCCGTCACGGCAAACGTCGTGACCGCGGTAATCTCGGTCAATCTGAGTCTCAAGTCGGGTGCAGGCACTGCCGGAATCGCGGATCTCTTCGATGGCCCGATCCCCGCCGCTCGTGAAGGCGTCCGCGTCGCGGCCGGCGCGGGGCAGTTCGCGGGACAGCGCGTAGTGCCTTCCGAGCCTACACTCACGCGCGGAATTGTAATTGGCGTAGTGGGGCTGGTGCCGGCTTCGCAAATTTCCGTTGAATTACAGGAAGACTGGCAGGGGCTGCCCTCGGGGAAAAAGATCGCCGCGGGTGCCGCCGTTCTGCCGCAGGCGGGGCGGGCACAATGGGCCATCATTTCGTTTCCTCAGCCCGTTGCGGCCCCAGTTTTGCCGTATTGGATTCTGGTCAGCGCGAGCGCGGGCGCGGCTGTGTGGCTCACCGCGACCGGGTCACAGCCCGTAAGCCTGCTGCGACAGACGTCCTCCGGATGGTTCGAAGTGGAGAAGATCCAGGGCAACACTGCGCTGGTCCATCTACTGTCTGCGCAGTTCGCTCCTTCCGGGAATGGAGTGAGTGCCGCAATGCCGGCAGCCGCAAAGCTAAACATAGGTACGCACCTGATATCGGGGGTCATTGCGGGCGGCAACGTTATATTTAACATCGCGCCAGCGATGAACGCTTACTTGATGGAAGTTCGTCCGGGCAAGAACCCCACTGAGACCGTCGATATCCCGCTGGAATTCACCACTGCATCGGCGGGGTTACTGACAGCTTATCCGCCAGCTGTGTCCTTCGATGCTTGAGGGCGTACAGGCGAGATCGCGAACTCCGCGTGGCGGCACTGGACTGCGGCTCGAAACGTTTACGCCTGCTTACCGCGACTCACCTGTAGACAATGGTCTGCTTCTGGAGTGCCGGCGTTTCGGTGTGCGTGACTAGCATGGTTTGCACGAAACCGAGCGTGGAACTAATGCTGCCAACGTTGGACGAGAATAACGTCGGCGTGCGATTGCCCTGCGGATTAAACAGGAAAGGTTGCTGGCCCGCGCCGAAATCGAGCGCTTCCATGATGCGGAGATAGTCCGCCTGTTCGCGGGCGTGATGGAATTCGGCGGCGTAGGCGGGGCCAAAGCCGCACAGGTGCCCGACGTTGCGCCCGCGAAGGGCAAGTCGAGCAAGAAGACCAAGAAGGCGGCCAATCGTGAAGTGCTTCATCTCGTTTCGTTTCCCTTTGGCGGTAAGTACCGCGGCAATATTGCACTGAGCCCGAAGGAGCAGACCTATGAGCGGGCAATTTGGAAGAAAGCAAGAGGAGGCCGCGCGCTCCGTCGGCATCTCCCAGAAGACCCTGCTGAACTGGATGAAGAAACCGCGGTTCGATAACGCCTACCGCGCGGCTCGCCGTGCATCGTTCATCCAATCCGCAGTCCGCACGCGGCAGGCGATCTGGAGCGATCGGCAGAGCAGGAACATGGGACACGGCGATGAGACTGTTGGCGCGACTGGAACGACTGGAGGCGCGAAGGATCGCCGGCATAAAGCCTCGCGTCATCCTTGTGTGGATAGACGAGGAAGGTCGCCGGACAAAGGTGGCCGACACCATTCCGCATTTGCCAGACGACACGCGATACGACGACTATGCGCCTGGTTGCAGAATGGGAGATGCCGATGGCTCTGCGGACGCGAATTGAGAAGCTCGAACTCAAGCGGCGGCTTGCACCTGGCGATCTAATCCAACTTTTGAAACGCCGGGCGCTAGCCCAAGTCTCGGTCCGAGAACGCGCTGCCGGCGCAGCCGCGTAATCTGGGTCTCAATTTGAAGTTCGAACCGCTCAGGGCCGACTGCGCCGAGACGTTGCCCGATCTCCGAGGTTAAGATAGAACAACCGATGTTGGCGAGAACTACGGTCCTCCTCCTGTGTAGTTTCAGCGTTGCGTTTGCGACGGAGCGCGACATCGCGGAATGGGTCATCCGAAGTGGCGGCCGAGTGATCCTCGAAGGCAGCCGGGCGCCGCTTCGGGATGTTGCCGCGTTGCCGCCATTGGACTTGCATATTACGGGTATCGATCTCACGGGAACGACCATTGAGCCGCAAGAATTGAAACTGATCGGTGGTTTGGCGGGTCTGAGGGAGCTTTACCTTCCAGGTCCAAGCTGGACGCCTTTTTCCGACAGCCCTCTCGAGGCTAACGATCAGCTGAAAAATTTGGCAAATCTGAAGAATCTCGAGCGCCTCTATTTCAGCCTGCATTTTTTGCCAACCTATAACATTCAGGATAGCGGCGTGGCTCTCCTGTCCAGCATGACGCAGCTCAAAGAACTTCGACTGCCCCAATCGCGTGTGGTGAAACCGGATCTCTCTCCCTTCGTTCATCTGCGCGCACTCGATCTTAGCGATTCGACTTTTAACGACGAAGGCATGAAGGTGCTGGAAGGGTTAAAAGAACTGCGGCGGCTTTATCTGAGGAACACGCCGGTGAGCGACGAAGGGCTGAAATCGTTGAGCCAGTTGAGCCAGCTTGAGGAGCTGGATCTTTACGGGGTGAAGGTGACGAATCGCGGGCTTGAGTCATTGCGCAATCTAACCGGGCTGCAAAAGCTGAATCTTCTGGGCGCGGAGTTGACCGATGCCGGCGTGGATGTGCTCGCGGGGATGAAACAGCTACGCGTGCTCAATTTGTACCGGAGCCCCATCACGAACGCGGGCCTGGCCAAGCTGGCGACTTTGAAGAATCTCGCGGAGCTGGATGTGCGGTACACCCGCGCCACCCAGACCGGCGTCGCAGGATTCCGCGAGGCGGTTCCAGGTTGTCAGGTCGATTTTGTCGGAGGCTCGGTGACGCGGAAAGCGTCAGCCGCCGCGACACGGCCAGCGGGAGCCGGTGAGAAGTTTGTCGCCGAGTGGGTTCGGGCGTTAGGTGGCAGCGCGAAGTTCACCTCGGGCAAGTTGCGCGCGATTTCTCTTGCTTCTACTCCAGTGAGCGATGCTCAGCTTGCATATCTGAGTAAATTGGGAAGCCTCGAAAGGCTCGACCTGAGTGCGACTGAGACTGGAGACTTGGGGCTTGCATCGCTGAAATCATTGCGCAGCTTGCGAGAGCTAATCGTCAACAACACCACTGTTTCCGATACGGGCCTGGCGCAACTTGGCGGACTTACGAAACTGCGCAAGCTTGGGTTGGAAAGCACGCTGGTTCGGGGCTCTGGCCTGGCGAACTTGAAAGACTTGACCGCGCTGCAAGAACTCGATCTGACGGGTTCTCCGGTAAACGATGCAGGGCTGCGGAACATAGGCGACATGGTCACCCTTGAACGGCTGCTGCTGAGCTACTCAGACCTGACGAACGCCGGACTGAAGGATCTTGGCAAACTGAGTCGCCTGCGAGTTCTCGAACTGGGGGGAACAGAGACGGGTGACGAAGGCCTGGCTTTCATCGGCACGCTGGAAACTTTGCGTCAACTCTCGCTGAGTAGCTGCCGCTTTACGCCTCAAGGGCTGGAGCATCTCAAGGGGCTCAAGAATCTGGAGCGTCTCGATCTTCTGCATACTTCTACCAACGACGCCGCCGTTGCATCGCTTGCCGGTTTGACCAATCTGACAGAGCTGAATTTCGATTACACGCCTGTGGGAGACAAGTCTCTCGAAACTTTGCGAACGTTGCCGCGGCTTCGCGAGCTGCGCCTGAACATGGCGAACATCAGCGATGCCGGCATTAAGGATCTCGAAACCATGAGCGGGTTGAAGGTTTTGAATCTTTACCACACGCTGGTGACCGAAAAAGCTGCGGCTCAACTAAAGGCGGCGCTCCCCAATTGCGCTATCGTGTTCGACCGTGATTCGGCGCTGCCCAGCCGGCGGGGGAAAGGTTCCACATGAAGCTGGGCCTTATCTTTTCCGCTGCCGCGGCGTGCTGGGGTGCGGTCGACCCTGCCTCCTGGATTCCCGATGCGGGAGGCGTGATCACGCGAGATAGCCGGAATCGAATAATCGCCGTCGATCTTCGTGGAAGCTGGGTTACGGATTCGGACTTAACCGAATTGGCGAAGCTGCCAAATCTTGAACGTCTCGACCTTTCCCTCACCCGAATCGGCGATCACGGGCTGCAGCAACTCAAGAACGCTCCTGCCATCACAGATCTCGATCTCTCTTTCGACGAGTTGATCGGCGATGGCGCGCTATCAGCCGTCAAGGGATGGAAGCATTTGAAGCGTTTGAACGTGCGCGGGACGAAGATTACGGACATGACGGTGCGGTATTTGTCCGCCGTGACGTCGATCGAGTCACTCGATATCGGATACGCGCAATTGACCGATGTGGGTCTCGATCCGCTGACTGCGCTCGTCAACCTCAAGGAACTGGCGATCGGCGGCAACAAGCTCACCGATACCGGGCTTCAGCCGCTGCGGCAACTATCCGGGTTGACGTATCTCGATCTGAGCGGCGGACAACGGACCGATTCCGGACTGTGGGCCATCAGCCTCACCGAGCCTGGGCTCGATGCGCTCGCAACGCTAAAGAATTTGCGCCACCTGCGCCTGAGCGGAACATCGGTTACGTCTCGAGGCCTGGAGAAACTGAAAGGGCTGACTCAGTTGGAACGGCTCGATTTGCAAGGGTGCGGGCGGATCGGCGATGAGGCGGTGCCGGTCCTGGCGGCACTTCCCGCGTTGCATCTGATCGACCTAAACAGCACGTCCGTGACGAAGCGGGGACTCGAAGCGCTCCGAAAGGCTAAGCCCGACTGCGCCGTTCTAACTGGACAACTGGACGCCTCTCACCGGGACGCCGCCGAAGAACCGTAGGACTCGACTAGCTCAGAACTTGGCTGAGCTTCCGCGTGGCTGTGGGGAACTTGCCAAGGCCGGCACCGAGGACGTCATCGGCGAGAGTCAGATAAAGGTCGCCTACGGTTCCGGTGGTCTCCGTGTGCGTTCCTGTGGCGATTCGCCCGGCATGACCGGCGACGAGAAGACCCAATCCATTGTTCTTGTGCGGATTGGCCTCAGCGTGCTCGTGCGTATAGACAATGCAGCAGTGGTCGAGCAGCGTGCCGTCACCCTCTGGAGTGCTCTTCAGGCGGCCGATGAAATAAGCAAACTCTTCGGCGTGCCAGCGGCAGATGTCAGAGAGAATGCGCTGCCCTTCGACGCCGTCCGCACCGGGCGCGCGGCCATCGGCGTGGGTGTAGTCATGGTGCCGGGCGGCAGTGTAACCGAGCCATGGGAAGCGCGTGATGCTCTGGCACTTGGTGAGCATGTATGAAGCAACGCGGGTCTGGCGGGTGATGAGAGCCTGGGCGATCAGATCGCTCTGCAGTTTCGCAACGCGCGGCCAATCTTTCATGTCCTCGAGCTCCGGCGTGCTGAGCTCCTTGTATTCGGGCGGAAGGCCGGTGATGGCCCGCTCCAAATCGCGCACCGAGGCGAAATGTTCTTCGACGCGCTGTTGATCCTCTTTGGGAAGATTACTTTTCAGAGCCGCGGCGTCTTCCTGAACTGCGTCCAAGATGCTTCGCTTGCGGCTGATCCAACCGTCTTCCCGCTTACCGAACAGCCGGTCAAACAGACGGTGAGGCAGCATCTCCGGGGGCAGGGCGCGGTCGAAACCGGCCCAGCTCATGTTGCGCTGGATGCTCTCGCCGAAGGATTCCTGCGCGACTCCGACCTGCAAGGAGCGGAAGCGCGATTCGCCGCCAATTTTCTGGGCGATCACCTGGTCGATGGAAGGTCCGCCGGCACCTCGACCGGTGAAGGTGGTGCAGCTCATCAACCCGCTCATCGAATTGTGATGGCCATTGCCGGGGCCGGGCATCCCGGCAGCCTGATTATCGAGGCCGCTGAGCACATGGATGTCGTTTCGGAACGGAGCCAAAGGAGAGAGACACGGAGTGAACCTGTAATTGGCACCGGTTTCCGCGGGGATCCAGTAGCGTTCGGGAATTCCATTTCCGTTGAACCACAGCACGAAACGGTTTTCGATCGGCGCCTCAGCCGCTTTACCCGTGACCGTTCGCTCCGCGGCATATGCCGTTCCGGCCGAATTAAACATCGAGACGAGCGGCGGGAGGCCTACCCAGATACCCGCACCCGACAAGCTCAAGCCCTTGAGCAACTTCCGGCGGGAAACTCTAGCGCGCGTGGTAATTATTTGCGACATGAAGATTCGGTCTCTCTTTCGGGAATTCTCTCTCGCGGACTAACGAAATTATAGCTTCCTTAAAGCGAAACTGCGATTTGCGGAACGCATCGACCGCGCGGCTGATGACCGGATCGTCCCCGGGAGCTTCCATTCGGCCCTCAACATAACGGAAGTATTGCTTGACCATGCATTCCTGGCAGAGCGGACTGTTGGCCAGGATCGAACCGAGTTCGCGAGGCGACGTGAAATTGGATTCGGGGATGCCAGCGACAAAACCTTTGGTGTCCATGGGTAGGTCGATGGTCTTCGGCGGCGGGCGCTTCCCCTCGCCATGATAGGCGCTATAAAAAGTAAGCTGATACTTGTCGCGCCGGGCGCCCACGGCATCGAACTTCTCGAATCCAAACCCGATCGGATCAATCAGGTTATGGCATGTGGCGCAAGTGGCGTTGGTGACGTGTTCGGCCATGCGTTCGCGGTTGGCCTGAGGATGCGCGGCGGTACTGGCGGGCAAATTGGTATTCACTCCGGCCGGCGGCGGGGGGACATGCTGACACAGAAACTGTTCTCTTACAAAGAGTCCGCGGCCCGTCAGAGAAGTATCGTCCGGTTTGGCGGATAGAGCCAAGAACAGTGTCTGGCCAAGGAGACCCGCGCGTTCAGAAGCCGCGGGAAAAGCGACGCGATCAAATTCCTTGGCCGGGGCAGGCACGCCATAGATACCGGCGATGTCGGCATTGACAAACGAATATTCCGCGGTGAAGGCGTCCATAAAGTTGCGGTCATTCCAGACTAAATCCGCTACGAACTGCCGGGCCTCTTCGGTCATGGCAACCGCGGTTTCGCGGCTGAACTTAGGATACCTGTGGCGGTCGCGGGCGCTGGTCAACACACGGTCGAAGCGAAGCCACTGCGAAACGAATTCGTCGACTGCTTTATGTGCGCGCGCGTCCTGCAACATGCGTCGCGTCATGCTCTCGACGGCCGCGGGCGTGGACAATTCACCCTTGGTGGCCGCGGCCATCAGCTCCGCATCCGGCATGGTGTCCCAGAGCGCATATGAGAGCCGGCTCGCCGTGGCGTAGGACTTCCATTTCGGATCGGAAGTGGCATCGAGGCGGAAAAGAAAATTGGGCGATTGCAACATCGCCTCAACTACTACCTGCGCACCCTTCACGAACTCGCGTTGCGCGTCAAACAGCTTGGAGTAGCGCTTCTCAGCCGCGGCATCGAGCGGTTTGCGAAACGCGCGCAGCCCGAATTCGCGAATGAACTTTGTCCGGCACTCGGGGGACGGTGAACATCGGATCAATCCGCGGGTGTCGCCATTGCGGAAAGCATTGCGAGCAAGCTTCTCGGCGGCACTACTATAGGCTTCGATGAGCAGCGGGGATAGATTCTGTGCGTCGTATTGGTCCTTGAACCCGTTCACAAAATCTTCTGGCGGAAACTGGCTGGCCGGCGCGGTCTGGTCACCGAGTAGATCGCTTACCGTGTTGTTGTATTGACTGTGTGTCAGCCGCCGCAACGCCGCGCCCTGAGTCGCTGCACTGGCTTCGGCTCCGCCCTCGCGATAGTTGCGCGCCTTTGCCAGTTCGTCGCCAGAGAGCGCGGCCAATTTCTGGATCCACGAAACTAGGATTGCTTCCTCCGGACTGCCGGGAGCAATGCGCTGGCCGCCAGCGTGCGCGATTCGCTTGGTGGGCTTCTTTAGTAACAGAGATTGATCCGGATGCTCACGATCCACCAACACAACCAGTGACTTACCGAAATCTTCCATGCCTTCCTTCGGAAGAACTGCCTCGGGGAAGTGCAGGCGAGTTGCGGAGGCGACGCCGTTCCGGTTGTGACAAGTAGCGCACCCAGCCTTTTCGAGGACCGGCAGGAGCGTTTGCGAAAAGGTGTCGTTATTCGCGCCCCAGAGGCTGCAAGCAAATGAAGTCAGAAGGAGCAGGCGAGGGAGCATTGGAGATTCGCGAAAACGAACTCACCCATTGTATCAGCCGGGCATCCTCTTACCCGGCACGTACAGAATGAGAATGACGCCAAGCCCCGCCCAAACCACATACCGGGCTGCAACAATCCGCGATGAAAGATATGAATCTTGGGCCATTCTGCCGCCGCGAAAGAGAACGTCCAGGTCTTCGTACAGCTTGTTGACTGAGGCGCGAGGGCTATGCTACTGTCCAACAAATTCGCTTGGTATGGGAGTTCATTATGAAAACGTTTGTTTCGATTCTGATGCTCGGAATGATTGCCGTTCCGATTACCCTTCTTAACGCTCAAGTCGACACGGCGACCATCGTGGGCACTGTGCAGGATGCCAGCGGGGCAGTGGTTCCTTCGGCATCGGTAACCGCAAAGGAATTGGATACCAATACCACCACGGCGACGAAAGCCGATTCCTCCGGCAATTATGTGATCACGCCGCTGAAGATCGGAAGATATTCAATCACGGTGGAGGCTGCCGGCTTCAAGCAAGAGACGCGCTCCGGACTGGTTTTGCAGGTCCAAGATCGGCTGAAGATTAATTTCAGTCTGCAAGTGGGCGCAATAACGGAAACGGTGAATATTAAGGGTGAATCGCCCCTGGTTGATACCGAAACTTCCTCGCTGGGACAGGTCATCGGGAGCAGACAAATTACCGACCTGCCGTTGAACGGCCGGGATTACACCCAACTGGCTACGCTGACGGCGGGCGTTGCGAAAATCACCGAAAACGGGGGCGGAATCAATGGCGCCACCACTGCCACGAATGGCAACGCAGGCGGCAGTTTCTCGGTGAACGGGAATCGGGGAAACCTGAACAACTTCATGCTGGACGGGATTGACAACAATTCCAATGACAATGCAGGCAACGTTTTGAAAACGAGCGTTGACGCGATCGCGGAATTCAAGGTACAGACCAGTAACTATTCCGCGGAATTCGGACGCAGCGGAGGAGCGGTAATCAATGCCACCATCAAATCCGGAACCAATGAATTCCATGGCGCGGCATTCGAGTTTCTGCGCAACTCCGCCCTGGACGCGCGCGGATTTTTCGAGCAGGCGAATCAACCCAAAGCACCTTTTAAGCAGAACCAGTTTGGTGCGACGCTCGGGGGCCCGATCCGCAGAAACAAGACATTCTTCTTTAGTGACTACCAGGGTTCCAGAGTACGCGCGGCGCAGACCCTTTTCTCAACGGTACCCAGCGCCGGTCAGATCACTGGGAATTTCGCCAATATTCTGGGAGCTCAGGTAGGCGTGGATGCGCTCAACCGGCCCGTCTACGCCAACGAGATTTTCGACCCGGCGACCACCCGAACCGTGAATGGCGCGGTGGTGCGCGACGGGTTCGGGTTCGATCCAACGACAGGCGTGCCGATTTCCGGGTCGGCAAATGTAATTCCGGCCAACCGGCTGGATCGCGTTAGCTCCGCCGTTGCAGCGCTGTATCCGGCAGCGAATGTCGCGGGAGCGCGGGCGAACAACTACATCGTGAATGCGCCTGGAAAAGATCAGGTGGATCAGATGGATGTGCGAATCGACCACAACCTGTCCGCGACGCAACAGATCTTCGGACGTTTTTCACTGAGCCAGCGCACGCGCTTCCAGGCGCCTCCTTTGCCGGGGCTCGCGGATGGCGGCAACTACAGCACCGGTAATTATTTTGAAGGGACCCGGGGACTGGCGCTGGCGCATACCGACACCATCAATCCGAGAATGGTGAATGAGATCCGGCTGGGTTGGAGCCGTAATCACTATCGCGATAACATTCCGGCCTACGGGCAAAACTATCCGGCCGGCAACCTTGCGGTTCCGGGTGTCCCGAATAACGCAACCGTCAACGGTCTGACCTTGTTTCAACCTAACGCTTATCGCAGGCTGGGAGAGCCAGGTTACACTCCGACGGTAAGTACGACTCAAGAATTTCAGCAATCCGATACCTTGAGCATCAATCGGGGCAAACATTCGATCAAAGTGGGTGCACAGTTCCGGCAGAGCCAGTTCAATCTATTCCAGGTGGGACAGCCGCGCGGGCGATTCGGCTTCACGGGTCAATTCACGGCGGACTCTCCTTCCGCTGGAGACGGGAGCGGTAACGGTCTGGCAGACATGCTGCTCGGTTTGCCGACAACCTCGGTGATTTCCACGCTGACTTACTTTGGAAACCGGCAGAAGGTGTATGGCGGCT
This sequence comes from Bryobacterales bacterium, assembly GCA_038229055.1. Lineage (GTDB taxonomy): Bacteria > Acidobacteriota > Terriglobia > Bryobacterales > Bryobacteraceae > JANYJA01. Next base: position 35,238 of record JBBROU010000005.1, read on the forward strand.
TCATTCAGGACGATGTGAAGCTGACTCCGACGTTGACTCTGAATCTCGGGGTGCGGTACGACTACACCAGCCCAATCAAAGAAGCGCACAATCGGCAGAGCAATTTCGATTTCGCGACGGGGCAGATCCTGGTAGCCGGCCGGAATGGAGCTTCGGATGGCTTAACCACAACTGATAAGAACGACTTTGCACCTCGGGTGGGCATTGCATGGAGCCCGCTCCGTCAGGGGAAGACGGTATTCCGGGCTGCCTACGGCCGCTTCTTCAGTTACCAGGAAATCCGCACGGGCGACCCGCTGCAACTCGCCTACAATCTCCCATTCTTTTTCGAGCCGAGCTTTGTAAGCGATGGCGTCACTCCGGTGCTAACGGTGAGCGGAGGTTTTCCGGCACTCGATCCGAACAACGCGAAGTTGGCTGGCGTAACCAGCAACGACCGGCGCCTGCACGCGCCGGTGACTGACCAGTGGAGTTTTAGTATTCAGAACCAGCTCCCGGGGAACATTATGGCCGAGGTTGCCTATGTTGGTTCGAAGTCGACTCACTTGCAAGTGCTGGTCGATCACAATCAAGATCCAACCCCAGGACCTGGGGACGTTCAGTCACGGCGGCCATACCCGCAATACGGGCCGTTTACTTCCATTGAGAATCACGGCAACTCGACTTACCAATCATTACAGTTAAAGGTGGAGAAGAGGCTGTCAGCCGGGCTGATGTTTTTGAGCGCGTTTACTTACGCCAAATCCATCAACGATCAGCCGGAGATTTGCTGTAACTCGCCGTGGCCGCAGAATTCCTATAACCTAAGGTCGGAGAAAGGACTTTCCGATTTCGATGAACGATTTCGGTGGGTGTCGAGCTTCGATTATGAGCTACCGGTTGGCAAGGGTAGGCGGTTTCTAAACGGCAGCAGAGTCGCCGATCTGGCACTCGGGGGGTGGCATGTGGGCAGCATCTTCACGATGAGGACCGGATTTCCGTTCTCTCCGCTGATGGGTTACGATCCGTCAAACACAGGCTCGAATGGGGCGGTTCGTACGGACCGAGTTGCGAACGGGAATCTTGCGTCCGGCAAGAGGTCGCCCAACTTATGGTTCGATATCAACGCGTTTCCTCTACCGGCGCCCTATACGTTCGGCAACGCCGGTAAGAACATTCTGGTAGGCCCCGGCGAAGTAACCGCGGATATTTCCATTCGCAAAGTATTCAACGTTACCGAGCGTTCCAACCTGGAGTTTCGCGCCGAGGCTTTCAACGCGTTCAACCACGCTGTCTTTGCTCAACCGGACAACTACATCACGGATGGTCCCGGCGCGGCCGGAGTCATCACGTCGACAGTTATCCCGCAGCGGCAATTACAGTTTGCGCTGAAGGTTCACTTCTAACCCGGCGCATGCGATTCAGGCTTCACGAACCTGATCTTTGAATTCGAGTAATCTTCTGCGTGGAAATGTGAAAAGGCAACTCGCTGATTGCACGCGCTTTCGGGCGCGTTCGAATCTCTAGCACCAAGCACAACCACTGGTCTGTTGTCCATAGTCGATCACATTACCTCTGCCCTGCTTCAGAAATTCACGCCAAAACCGAAAATCCGCATCGCATTTCCTTGTCTGCCTCGATCACGATCACGGTCGTGGCAACCTTACATAAGTTTTGTGAATGGGAGACATCCAAAGAATCACTTGGTTTCATGCGTGTGTCACTTGTTATATTAAGCGGCATCCACCGAAGGAGCAGCCACACATGGCGGAACAAACGAAGGCACCACAAATGCAGGCAACGCTCGGCTTGACCGGGCTCACAATGAATGCTATGGCGCTGATTGCACCGGGGGCCTTCTTGTGGCTCACTTTCGCGATCCAGGGCGCGACTGGAGCGACCGCTCCCGCGATGTGGTTCGGGATCATCATCGCGCTGCTTCTGTGTCTGGCAACCGCGGTTTGTTATGCGGAGATGGCAAAGCTTTATCCAGGAACAGGCAGTTCGTATTACTTCGCGGAGCAGGCTTTCTTGAATCATGATAAAGCGTGGCGTTATGCGCGCCTGTCGAAATTCATCGTCGGCTGGGGCTCCCATCTTTATTACTGGATCTATCCGGGCGTGATGGTGGGCGTAACCGGGATTTTCTGCGGATTCGTAGCAGGCACCCTGTGGCCGAACTTCATGAGCGCGAGCAACCCCGGCCCGGTGTTCATGATGATCGTGGCGACGCTGTTCTCGTTCGCGGTGGCCTACATCGCGTCGCGCGGCGTGAACGGTTCGACCTCGGTGAACATTGCGATCAACGTAATCCAGATCAGCGCCCTGATTGTGTTCGCGGTGCTCGCATTGAGCTACCGCATGAACCATCCCGCCGGAAGCACGGCACTGCAGTACGATTCGAGCTCGGGCGCGACATACAACTACGAATTTTTGACGGCGCCGGTTACGGCGAATGGAACCACGACCGACACCATCGTCCGCGATGCCAGCGGCGCTCCGAAACCGAAGCTGGATGCCGCCGGGCAGCCGGTGCCGTTCAAGATCGCATATCCGGAGAAGGACGCGGCGGGCGTATTCCAGAGCCATCCGAGCGCGAGTTCAGTGGTGGGAGTGCATAACTGGGGCTGGGGTTTCGTGCAGGCGACAGTGGCGATCCTGATCCTGGTCGGATTCGAATCGGTAACGGCAATGGGCGGCGAGGCGAAGAATGCGAAGCGCGACGTGCCCATCGCGGTGATCACTTCACTGCTGGTGCAAGGCGCGTTCTGCTACCTGTTCGAGTACTTTGCGGCGAATTACTTTCTGAGTAGCGGCTACACTATGGCGACCGCGGCGGGGTCGTCAGCGCCCATCGGGGACATGATGATCATCGTCGGCGACGCCTTCTTCGGGCAGGGGCACGGCCGCGCGTTCATGCTGATTGAAGCGGTCACGGTATTCCTAGCGCTGATCGGAACCACGCTTTCCTGCATGAACACGGCGGCGCGCGTTACTTATGCGATGGGTAAGGACGATGAGGTGCCGGAGCATTTCGGAATGCTGCATTCTGAAACTCTTACGCCGCACCGCGCGATCTGGACCCTGGCCATCATCTCTGCGATCTTCGGCTGCCTGGCGGTGATCATGCCGTTTGGCGATGCCGCTGCTCCCGCGGACGCCACCATCAAAGCGCTCCCGCAAGGGTTCCTGTCGAGCTTCGGGTATCCGAGCCACGACGTGATGGCGGCACTGCCGAATTCGCTGCTGACGGTCACGCTTGCTTCGAACTTCGGCACGTTTCTGCTCTACATGCTGAGTTGCGTGACGTGCATCGTGTGTTACCACGGGCATCCAAAATTCAAGGTGGTGCGGCATCTGCTCATCCCGGTCTTTGGACTGCTGGCCAATCTGGGATGCATGGCGTTCTATCTGGTGGGGCCATTTATGGGTTACGGCACGAAAATGGAACCGCTGCTGGCGCTCGGACTGGCGGCTGTCTGGGCGATCTACGGCGGCATCTACTTCGTCCGGTCAAGCGGTTCGAAGGGGCGGGCTACTTTGGTAACTCAACGCGCACAGGGCGCGGCTTAAGAGTCAGTTGACCCAGGGGGACACGGGCAGGTGCAAGCCTGCTCGTGGGGGCTGAACTAGCAATGCTGGACGTAGAGTTCGCGCACTTCTCCGACCCCGGGCGGGTGCGCGAACACAACGAAGATTACTCCGGGTATGCGCTGCCAGAGACGCCGGAGGCGGCGGAAACACACGGCTGGCTATTCGCGCTTGCCGACGGCGTGGGTGGTCAGGATCGCGGGGAAGTAGCGTCGCGGATGGCGGTAGAGACCGTGGCGACGGGATTCCGCGCAGCGCCCAGCGGCCAATCATTAACCTCGTTGGTTCCTCGCCTGATTCAGGCGGCAAACACCAAAATTCTGGAGATGCACTCGGCCTCCCCAGGCGGTTCGGCGATGGCGACCACCTTCGTAGCCTGCGCTTTGCGGTTCGACCGGGCGGTGGTTTCGCACGTAGGAGATTCACGCTGCTACTTGATCCGGCGCGGGCACGCGCTGCCATTAACCCGGGATCACACCGTCGCGAACGAACAGGCGCGGCTCGGTCTGCTCTCGGGGCGGGAAGCCGCTGCGGCCTCGACGCGGCATCTGCTGAGCCGGTCGCTCGGCGGAGAGTTATTCGTCGACGTGGATACGGCGGAGCACCAGATATTCACCGAGGACGTGCTGCTGCTCTGCTCCGACGGGCTGCACGGCTCCGTCGATGAATTCGATATCGGCCGAATCGTGAAACACGGCGTCAACCTGAAAGGCGCGGCCGTGGACTTGGTTGCCCTTGCGAACAAGCGCGACGGCGGCGATAATATTAGCGTACTTTTGATCCGCATTATCGGTGTCGAGCGTGTGGGCATGTATCGCGGCCGGCACTACAAGTTGCGCTAGTCTTAGTGCCTGACGCCGACCGACCATGACTTCACTCCACGCCGGGGACAAACTCGACGACTACAGCATCGATTCGCTTGCCGCGCGCAGCGGCATGGCGTCCATCTTCCGCGCGACCGATTCCCGAACGGGGCAGCCTGTGGCGATCAAGATCCCGCATCCGGAGATGGAGAGTGATCCGGTGTTCTTCGAGCGCTTTCACCGCGAGGCGGAGATCGGCAAAGCGCTGGACCATCCGGGCGTGATGAAGGTGCTCGCCGACAAGACCGGCAAAACGGTCTACATGGTGATGGAGTGGGTGGACGGCCGGCTGCTGCGCGAGATCATGGTGCAGAACCGGAAGCTGCCGCCGGAGCGCGCGGTGCGGATTGCGGGGCGCATTGCGGACGCGCTCGATTACATTCACAAACACGGCGTGGTGCATCGCGATCTGAAACCCGAGAATTTGATGGTGGACGGCGAGGATCGCATCAAGCTGATCGATTTCGGGATCGCGGCGAAGGCAGGCGCGCGGCGCCTGACGTTCGCCAAGCTATCGCAGGTAATGGGAACGCCGGAATATATCTCGCCGGAGCAGGTGAAGGGCAAGCGCGGGGATGCGCGCAGCGATATTTACTCGTTAGGCGTGATGCTATACGAGATGCTGACCGGCAAGGCCCCGTTCTCAGGAGAGAATCCATTCGCGATCATGAACGACCGGCTGCTGAACAACCCGGTCCCGCCGCGCGAAATCGACAGCGAGATTTCGCCGGAGTTGCAGGAAGTGATCTATCGCGCAATGGAGCGCGACCCGGTAAATCGTTACCGCGGCGCGCACGAGATGGCCTGGGATCTGGAGCACTTGAGTGAGGTTGGAGTATCGGAACGGTCGGAGCTGCATGATTGGCGCCGGCGGAAAACTGGCCGCAGCTCGCAGGTGTTGTATTACATAATGCTGGCGCTGATCCCGGTGGTGATTTTCGGGCTGCTGTTTTACGTAGCAAAGCATACGTAGGATGCTGGCTGGCCCAGGGTAAGGCGAACGCTGGAAATCACGGTCGCAAGAAGCAGGATCACGTAGTAGGCTAACTAGCTGTGCAGAATGGTCAACGGTCAGGGTCGGAGACCCACATGACGTGATTTCAAAGGGCGCAATAAACCTGTTGCTCGCCGCGAGAGAGAATCTAGTGGTCTACGCCCGCTTCCAGGAAGGCATGTTGGTCAGTGTCGCAGGTAATGCATACGGGGAGGATTCGTTCAAAGAACTTATCGCTAATGGTTTAGCGGCTCGCGCCCTCCGCCGAAGAAATCCTCCCAGAGCACATACGTTTCGCGATCCATCGAAACGAGATTCGCTTTGGACAAATCTTCCCGGCTCGGATTCAATCCCAGCCGGATATGATTCTCGTCGTCGATCCGTTTCTTCTCCGCAATCGTTGCCGAGCAGCAGACTCTCAAACTCTTCCGCGGTTTTTCGTGAGCGTTCCCGCATCTGCCTTCCGCGCGCGTTCCGCCAGCCACGGCTTCAAGAAACGGATGATTCTTCCTCGGATCGTCCGGATACTTCGTCACGCGTGTCAGCGCCTCGGCATCGAGCTTGGCGCCGGCCTGTCCCCGGGTCCCGCGGCGGCTAGCGTAATTTCGCCGTGCGCGCCGTCAGTACTTCGGCAAGCTGCTGCCCTTGCACCTTCACCAAATCCGCGTGCCATGGATTCGATTCGATGAGCTGGTCGCGCTGGCAGAGGAGCATGACGGGCTTCTGACAGCAAGGCGTGCCAGAGACGCCGGATTAACGGACTCAGTGCTGGCACACTGAGTCAACCATCAGTTTGTTGGAGGTCTTGACGGCTCTGCGAACGCCGAAATTCTTGGCTACCCGGGGTGGCGACGAAATCCGCGTACCCGGCGGCAATGGTGACGTGGTGCATATTTTCTATTTGAGTTATCTAACAAATCCGGCCGGCGTGAACGGCCTCTTGAAAGAGATTCGGACGACCACTCGTATCCAAAGGATCTTCGCGCAAAATGTCCCAGCGGCGGTAGAGCCGCGAGGGACCGCCAACGAAGTTTCGCTGGCCGGCGGGTGATCGAGTTGACCTATCACCCGCGCGCCTCAAACTACAATTTTTAGTAAGTCAAATCGTCGGAGTGGGTGAAGAAGTCGGGGTACGCGCCCGCCCCAAGCTCGTGCAAGTCCAAGCCTTGGCGTTCCCCTTCGGGGTTGATTCGCTGTGGATAGAAGCGGTTGATCAGCGCATTCAATCCATAGGTAAGCGGCAAGACGAAGCCGAGCAGGGTCGCGACGCCGACGAACTGTGCGAGCCACTGGGCGGAATCGTTACCTACAAAGAGGCCGAGCGCGAGCAGGCCCCAGAGCCCTCCGACGGCATGGACCGAGATGGCTCCGCCTGGATCGTCGACCCTCAGCCGCAGTTCGAGAAATTCCACCGATAGAGTTACCAGCACTCCGGCGACGACCCCGATCAGGACTGCGGCGGCGGGTGGCACAAAGGCGCAGGCGGCGCTGCTGGCGGCGAGGCCGCCCACCCAGCCGTTGGCAATGAGGGATGCATCAGGTTTGCCGAAACGAATGCGCGTGGTTATAGCGGCAGTGCCGGCGGATGCGGCCGCCGCGAGTGCCGTGTCGATGACGACGAGGATTACCTTCGTCGGGTCGGCGCCGACGAAGAGGATGGCTCCTGCGGCGTTGAGCCCAATCCATCCGGAAAGGACGAGAAGAGAACCGAAGATGACCAGCACGGAGTTGTGACCCGGGATCGCGGCCGGCATTCCTTCCTTCGGATACTTGCCGCGGCGCGGTCCCAGAATCCAGGCAATCGAGAGGGCCGTCAGTCCGCCAACTGACTGGATGACGCCAGAGCCGCCCGCATCGAGGAAACCGCGGCCGAGCCCGTAGCTGTCGCCCAGTTGCGCGAGCCATCCGCCGCCCCACGCCCAGTGTGCAAATACAGGGTAAGTGAATCCGGCGAATACCGCGGTGGAGAGGAACATGGGTCCGAGACGCCAGCGGTCGGCGCCGCTGCTTAAGGGGATGATGGCGGCGAGCGCGACGCTGAATAGCTCAAGGCAAATCGCGAGCGAGACCGGCGACAGATCGAGCGGGATCCCACGCAACAAGAGGGGCTCGGCACCCAGAATGCTCCACGATTTCGCTCCGAGGAAGAAGGTGTGGTCGGGGCGGCCCTTGAAACCTTGCAATGCGTAGCCGCAGAAGAAGTACACCAGAATGGCAACGCCAAAAACACAGAGCGATGCGAGCATGGCGTGGGCCGCACTGCGGGAGCGCCCCAGGCCGCTGTTGATAAGTGAAAGCCCCGCTGCCGCGAAGGGTGTCAGGAGTATGCAAAACAGGCAGAGAATCGGCGTCAGGTTCATGATCGATCGCCTCTCGGTAGCAGGTGGGAACGGAAGACGAAAACAAGACCGAGTACTTCGACGGCGGTTCCCGCGAGGATGAAGGCCATCTGCTGGCCCACGGCTTTGAGCAGAGCAAGAGCCGCCAGGTCGATGCTCCAGCCGGCGATAAGCAGGAAGAATCCAACGAGTCGCGTGGCGAAGAAGCGCGCCGATTTCGAAGTGTTAGAGCGCCGATCAGGCTGAATGGTTGGAGCCTCGCGAAAACAGAATTCACATCCTACTACAAAAGAAAAATAGGTCGCGCGGAGGGTGCGCTTTGCGCTGGCCTGATCGAAACCGAGCCTTCGCCTGAACGTCGCCCTCAGGGAGGCGCAACCGCTAGAGCGCATCTGCAGCAAGTTGTAGCGTTTTGGGTCCTTGGAGGCTCCGAGTCACTACAATTTTGACTACATTGAGGCACGAACACCGTCGGACGCTCGTCTGCCCCGTAACCGTCCGCACGGCGAAATGGATCGCAGAAGCTAACGGAGTTTATCGTTACAAATGCGACCCAGTTTTCAATTAGCGCAACTAGTCCTTCGAACCGCTTGCCGACCGCGATGAACGAACCTCGACTAGGGATATTCACTAAAGAACCCTCGCTCGGTGGCACCAGTTTCCGGTCGGGGGCCAACGGCGCGTGGCAACACTTTTGAGACACCTCATCCGCTAGTTTACTGACTATTAATTTCTGCGAACGAAGCGTTCGGGGCGTTGCTCGATGGCTTCGGGTGCCAGACCATAGTGAACCACGGCGGGAGCGAGCAGACCGATGCCGGAATGACGGTGTTCGTCGTTGTACCAGCCGAAGAAGTGGGCGAATGACCGGGCATCCTGAAGCGACCCGAAGCGTTCCGGAAAGCCGGGCCGGTACTTGAGTGTCCGGAAGTGACTTTCCGAATACGGGTTGCCGTCGGAGACATGAGGCCGGCTGTGGGTTTTGGTGACGCTCAGATCCGACACCGGAAATGCCACGTGTTTTGATGTCATCGAAGATCCCCGATCCGCGTGGATGGTCAAGTTGACCGGGTTCGATCTCCTGCTTGCCACAGGTATCGCCGATGAGGCGTTTGGCCAGTTCGGCGGCGCGGCGGTTCGAGCCGGTAGAGGCTCGTTCCTAGAATCCCGGCTGCTGCTGTGTCATACAATGCAGCGCCCCGAGCCCCAGTATCAACTCCGTGCAGTTCACTCCCACCACTTCTCTCCCGGGGAATAAATCTGCCAACACACTCAGCGCCCGACGGTCATTCACGTCATTGAACGTCGGCACCAGCACCGTGCTATTCGCGATATAGAAATTCGCATAACTTGCCGGCAGCAACTGCCCGTCAAACTTCAAAGGCGCGGGCATCGGCAGCATTACGACGCGCATCCCGTACTCGCGCAGGCTCTCGAAATTCGCGCGATCCTCCTGCTCCGCCAGCACCACCGTGTCCGCATTCACAAAGCGCGCAACATCGTCGATATGGCCGTGCGTATCGTCCCCCGCCATGCCATTTTTCAGCCACAATACCCGATCGGCGCCTAAATAATCCGACAGCGCCCCCTCGATCTGCTCGCGCGTCATCCCCGGATTCCGCGCCTGAATCGGACTTAACAGGCACTCCTCGGTCGTAAGCAGCAGCCCACTGCCGTTCACATCGATGCTGCCGCCCTCGAGCACCATATCCGGTGACCACGCGCGCATCCCGAGAGACCCCGCGACCCGCGGTGGCACCTCATTATCAAGCTGCCAGTCGTCGTACTTCGCCCATCCGTTGAAGCGCCAATTCGTGACCGCAACCTCTCCCGCCGCATTCTTGACGAAGAGTGGCGCCGCATCGCGCATCCACACGCGGTTTGTTGGAATCAAGAAAAAATCGACCGACTCCAATTGCGCCCCGACCTTTCGCAACACGCGCCGCGCCGCGCGTTCCGCAGCTTGGTCCCGCACCAGAATCCGCACCCGCTCCACCCGTGAAAGCTTGCGCACGATTTCGCCGTAGACCCATGGAATCGGCGCGAACCTTCCCGGCCAGTCCTCGCGATTGTGTGGCCACGCGATCCACGTCGCCTCGTGCGGCTCCCACTCAGCCGGCATGCGGAACCCAAGTTGGCGCGGCGTCATTACACCAGCATCCGGTTCACGATCGGACCGTACGCGTCAATCCGGCGGTCTCGCAGGAAGGGCCAGTTCCGCCGCACCTCCTCAATCTGCTTCGGATCGCACTCAACAATCAGAATCTCTTCCTTAACGGCCGACGCCTCCGCCAACACGCGCCCAAACGGATCCGACACGAACGACTGTCCCCAGAACTCCAGCCCGTGCTCCGGCGGCCCCTCAAACCCCACACGATTCACCGCTGCTACATAGATTCCATTCGCAATCGCGTGCGACCGCTGAATCGTCCGCCACGCATCATGCTGAGCCTCGCCGAACTCGGCTTTCTCGGCTGGATGCCACCCGATCGCCGTGGGATAAAACAGGATATTCGCGCCGCCCATCGCCGCCAGCCGCGCCGCTTCCGGATACCACTGATCCCAGCAAACCAGCGTCGCGATGCGCCCGAACTTCGTATCGAAAGTTCGGAACCCCAAATCACCAGGCGTAAAATAGAATTTTTCGTAGTACAGCGGATCGTCCGGTATATGCATCTTGCGATAGATCCCAAGCAGCGCCCCATCGGCGTCGATGACAGCCGCGGTGTTGTGATACAGTCCCGCCGCGCGCCTTTCGAACAGAGACGCGATCAGCGCCACACCGCACTCGCGCGCCACCGCGCTCAGCGTCTCCGTCGAGGGCCCCGGAATCGCCTCAGCCAAATCGAACAGCTCGGCGTTTTCTTCGCGGCAGAAATATTGTGAACGGAATAGCTCCTGCAGACACACAATCTGCGCCCCGCGCCCCGCCGCCTCACGCACCTTCGCCGCCGCCAGCGCCAGATTTTCGCCCGGATTTTCCGAGCACGCCATCTGGACTAGCCCAATCTTAAATTTATCGGTGGTCACTTGTATCATTGTAAGATTTGATGAAGCGACACACCCTCGCGCTGCTTCTTTGCGCCACCAACGCAGCCCTCGCCGCGGTCCCCAGTCCCAAAGAAGTTCTAGGATTCACTCCCGGCGACGATTACAAACTCGCCGACTATTCCCAGCTCACCTCCTACTTCCAAAAAGCCGCGCAATCGAGCGATCGCATTCGCTTCATCGAGTTCGGCAAGACTTCGCTGGGCAAACCGATGTACATCGCCTTCATCTCCGCGCCTGAAAATCTGAAGAAGCTCGACCGCTACCGCGAAATCAATCGCCGCCTCGCGCTCGGCCAAGCTTCCGCCGCGGACGCCCGCGTGCTTTCCGAGGAAGGCAAGGTCTTCGTCTGGATCGATTCCGGCCTGCACGCCAGCGAAGTCGCACCCTCGCAGCACGCCCCCGAGCTGCTATATAAGATGCTCACCGACGAGTCCGACGAACTCCAATCCATCCGTCGCAACGTCATTCTCATGCAGATTCCCTGCATCAATCCCGACGGCCTTGACATGGCCGCGCACTGGTATCGCGAAAACGTCGGCACCGAATTCGAAACCGCGCCACTCCCCTGGCTCTATCAAAAGTACGCGGGTCACGACAACAATCGCGATTGGTTCATGTTGAATCTGGAAGAAACGCGCCATGTCACGCGCCTGCTGTTTCGCGAGTGGTTTCCCGAGATCGTCTACAACCAGCACCAGGCCCCGCCATTCCCTGCGCGCATTTTCGTTCCGCCCTACGCCGATCCGCTCAATCCGAACATCCCCGCCCCCATCATGGAAGGCATTAACCTCATCGGCATGGCCATGAAAGAGCGTTTCGCCCGCGAAAACAAACCCGGAATTCTGTCCTACTTTGGGTTCGACGCCTGGTGGAATGGCGGCCTGCGCTCGGTCCCGGCGTTCCACAACATGCACGGCATCCTCACTGAAACTGCGCAGAATTCTTTCGCGACGCCGCGCGTCTACAAGCAGGCCGATTTCGCCCCGAGTTTCGCCAACGGCATCCCCACCGCGGAGCCCTCTGTCTTCTACGAACGCCCGTGGATGGGCGGAAAGTGGGGGGTGCGCGACGCCATCGACTACATGCTCACCGCCGATCTTGCGATTCTCGCCCATGCGAGCCAGCGCCGCGCCGATTACTTGCACAAGTCCTGGGAGATGGCGCGCGCCAGCAAGGAAACGACCGCGGCCCCGTATGCCTATGTCATCCCGCCGCAGCAGTGGGACGGTCCCACGGCACTCGATATGCTCGAGCGCCTCTCACTTGCCGGCATCGATATCGAGCGTGCCTCCCGAGAATTCAAGGCTGCGGGCGCAACCTACCCCGAGGGGTCTTATGTCACTCGCTCCGCGCAGCCGTTTCGCCCTTACCTCGTCGATTTGCTGGAGCCGCGGAAATATCCCGACCTCAAGACCAGCGCCGCCAAGCGACCCTACGACATCGCCGGATGGACGCTGCCACTTCAAATGGGCGTCACCGTCGCCCGGATCGACGGCCGTTTTGAGGCTGCGCTCACTCCTGCTACACAGTTCCGCAGCGAAGGCTCTGTCACCGGCGCCGGAACCGCACTGCTGCTCGACCATCGCGAGAACGCCTCCTTCCTTGCCACCGCATTCTTCCTCGACCGCAGCGAAAAAGTAAGTTGGTCCGCCGCCGGCGACATCATCGTCGATAGTGCTTATAGCGACGGCCCTGCGCGCCCCGAGAATCTCGCGCATCAGTTCGGCATTCGCGTTGTCCTCGCGCACCCCGCTTCAGCGAAGCCGGCCTTCGAACTCAAGCGCCCCCGCGTCGCCGTCTATCAGCCCTGGCTCGCTAACGCCGATCAAGGATGGACCGAATGGGTCTTCGATCAATACCGCGTTCCCTATTCGCTCATCCACAACGATGATTTCCAAAAGGACGATCTCCGCACTCGCTTCGACACCATCGTGTTAGCGCAGCAAACGGCCCAATCCATCCTGCACGGCACGCGCACCGGCGAAAAGCTGACTCCCGCCGACGGTGACGACCATCTCGCCATCACCGCCATCCAGCGCCCGGAATATAGCGGAGGCATCGGCATCGCCGGCGCTGCCCGTCTTCAGAAATTCGTGCGCGACGGAGGGACACTCATTGCGCTCGACACCGCGACTGAACTGCCGATTCAGTTTTTCCCGCTGCCGATGAAGAATGTCGTTCCCGGCAGCGGATTTTATTGCCCCGGTTCGCTGCTGCGGATCTCGGTTGACGCACACAACCCCATTGGATTCGGCATGCCCGCCGAAGCGATCGCCTTTTCTTCCGGGGCCGAAGCATTCGAGACCACCTTAGCCTCTGAAGTCGATAACCGTGCCATTCGCTCCGTCGCGCAGTTCGCCAAAGCCAATCTGCTTGCGAGCGGTTGGGTTTCGGGCGACAAAGCCGTACTCGGCAAACATGCTGTCGTTGAGGCTCTCTATGGCCGCGGCCGCATTGTGCTCTTCGCCATGCGCCCTCAGTTCCGGGGGCAATCCTTCGGCACCTTCAAGTTTCTGCTCAACGCCGTGTACCTCGGCTCTGCCCGCGCGCTATGAAGCCCGCCGAACACCTTGTGCTTTTCGACATCGACGGTACCCTCGTCCGCCGCGCGGGTCCACATCATCGCGAAGCTCTGGTCGAAGGCGTTCGCCGCGTTACCGGCCTCGACACGACCACCGAGAACATTCCCGTACACGGCATGCTCGATGGCGACATTCTCTCGCAGATGATGGCCAACGCCGGCGCGGGCCAGCGCCAGATTCGCCGCGACATGCCGGCCGTCATGGAACAAGCCCAACGCTTCTACGTCCGCACTTGTCCCGACATCCGCCGCCGCGCGTGCCCCGGGGTGCGCCGTCTGCTCGGGAATCTCAAACGCCGCAACATTCCGTTGGTCCTAGTCACTGGCAATCTGACCCGCATCGGATGGAAGAAGCTCGACCGCGCTGGATTGAAGCCATTCTTCCGTTCCGGCGCCTTCGCCGAGATGGCCAAAGACCGCGCCGGTCTCGCGCGCCTCGCGATCCGCAACGCCCGCGATCGCAACTGGATCGTCCCCGATGCCCGTGTCACACTCATCGGCGACGCGCCCAGCGACATCATTGCCGCCAAAGCCAACCGCGCCCGCTCCATCGCCGTCAAAACCGGCGTCTCCGATCCGCTTGAACTCGAAGCCCTGGCTCCCGACCTCCTCCTCGAAGACCTCCGCAGCCTCACTCTAAAGCTTCTCCTGTCTTAGCGTCTTTGCGCCTTTGCGTGCCAGCCGCCCTGCGCACCTGCGGTAGAATACATCGTCCGGAGGAAAGGCCGGCCCCCTTGACCGAACTTCAGATAAATACTGTTATTTCAAGTCTGTACGAGGCTGTTAAGGATGCAAGTCTCTGGCCCTCTGTACTCGAAAAGCTTGGTGATTGTTTTGGCGGGGCGGCGGCTGGCTTTACCATAGAGGACTATACTTCTCACCACACCCGCGTCGCGATTGCCGTACGGCTTGACCCCACGTCAATCAAGCAATATGCCGGGTACTATCACACACTCGACCTTTTCACTCAAAGGTGTTCCCAGCGTCTTCAAACATCGTGCCGTCCCTTGGCCAGTCACATGTACCTGAGCGACCGCGAGCTTTCCCGCTCGGAATACTTCAACGATTTTCTCCTGAAGCAGTCTCTGTTCTATAGCATGAGCGCGCTCGTGAACCTGGAGCCGAAGCGCGCGGCCTTCGTGACGCTGCTTCGCTCCAAAGAAGCCGGGCCATTTGAGGAATCCGAACGGGACGGTTTGAGTCTATTTCTCCCTCACCTCACCCGCGCGTTCCGGTTGCACACGAGGCTGGCCTCCTTGCGTGCTTCCTACGAGGCGATGAACTCCCTCTGTGACGCGCTGGTTCTTTTAGGGCCGGCGGGCAAAGTCGTCTTTGCGAATGCTGCTGCTACAAGAATTTTTGCCCAGAAAGATGGCATCGAACTTGCCGCCAAGGGGATTGTGGTGGCGTGAAGAAGCGAGAATCGAGCCCTTGCCGCCATTTGTGGGCTTGCCGCTCTCGAAGCACCGTGCGACCGGGAAAACGATCTGCTTGCAGTCACCCGGCCTTCCGGAAAGCGACCGTACCTGCTGCGCTTCAGTCAGTTACCTCGTTCTGAAGGGATCGCCGCTTTGGGGGCCGCCACCCTGGTTCTCTCGATAACGGACTTCGAGGAACAACGTGGACATGATGTCGAAGCGCTTCGCACGCTCTTCGGTTTGTCCCGGGCGGAGCTCCACTTGGCGAGCCTACTTACTGCTGGAGAAAATCTCGCCGCGGCGTCGGAAAAGTTGTCCATCTCACGAAACACCGCGCGCACGCAACTCCAAAGCATCTTCCACAAGACCGGCGTAAGAAGGCAGGCCGAATTTGTTTCGCTTGCATCGCGACTCGCGGTCAGACCCGAATAGCCGTTGTCGGTCATGAGCATCATCCGTTTGGATGATGTGCCCTTCGACTCACCGGCTTATCATCCCAGGGAGCATTGATCGGAGAACAGAACTCATGAACGTCAAACTTGTCAGCTTCCTTTGGTTCGCAATAGCCCTGTCGTTTGCCTCCCAGCAGGCGCGAGCGAGTAAACCACTGGAAGCCCAAAATATTCGGCTCCACCCCGTATTCGAGGCGAACGAAGGCCAAACCGACCCGCGGGTGAAGTTTCTCGCACGATCAGGCCACGCGGCGCTTTTCCTGGGTTCGCGTGACGTGACGCTGAAGTTGAACGCCACGCGTACAGATGTCGAGGTCTTAAAGATGTCGTTCCACGGCGCTTTGTCCGCCATGCGCGCGGAGGGGATCGACCCCGAGCCGGGCACCGTCAACTACTTCATCGGAAATGACCCCGCGCGATGGCGGCATGGTGTTCATACGTTCAAGAAGGTGCAATACAGCGCTGTCTATCCCGGTATCGGCGTCTCGTTTTATGCCAATCCCGATGATCTTGAATATGACATCATCGCGCAGCCTGGCGCGGATTTAACCAAGGTGCTTCTCGATCTTGAGGGCCCGACATCGCTCTCGATTACTCCAAACGGTGACCTGCTCATGAAGATCGGCGAAGCGACCGTGACTCTACGCCGCCCGGTCGCATATCAACTTGATCGAGGAACAAGACGGACGGTTTCGTCCCAGTTCCGGATTCGATCTCCTCGGCAGGTCGGATTTGAACTCGGCAGCTATGACCGCGACCGCGGAATTGTGATTGACCCGGTGTTGGCGTACTCCACTTTTCTTGGCGGATCCAGCGGGGATCTGGGAGCCGGAATCGTGGCCGACTCGTCCGGTAACGCTTTCGTTGTGGGATACGCAGGATCCGTCGACTTTCCCACAACGACCGGCGCTTACCAAATTAAGGTAGCCGGCGCTGCAGACTTCTCCATCTCCAAGCTCAGTCAGGCAGGCAACTCGCTGGTGTGGTCAACGCTCTTGGGCGGGAGCGGCCAGGAATGGACCGGCATGGCGGTAGACCCATTCGTGACGAACGGAATCGCGGTGGACGGGAGCGGAAATGTCTATGTGGTGGGTGACACGAGTTCGCTGGATTTCCCTATGGTCAATTCCTTTTCAAATCATTGCACTGATCTGAGCCAGGGCGGTTGTTTTACAGCAGTGCTCGCGGAAATCAGCAGTGACGGCTCAAGGCTTCTATATTCCACCTACCTGGGCGGAAGCATCGGAGGCAACGGCCGCAGCGCAACGCATGCAGTGGGCGTTGGCGTCGATGGAGCAGGGAGAGCTTACGTGGGCGGGACAACCGAAGACGTGGATTTTCCCAGTACGCTAGGTTCTTACCAGCCGACGGTCCCGGCCACCCCCTATTGCGGCACTCCCGGATTCATAGCGAAATTCGATACAACACAGACTGGTCCTGCATCACTGCTCTATTCCACCTACGTCTATGATGCTGCCGTCGCGGATACCAGAGGCTGCAACGTAGAGGTTGCGTCTGTCGCTGTGGACACATCGGGGAAGGTGTTTCTTGCGGGAAGGGGCCAAGTACCAATCCTGGGGGTCGGCACAGGCGTGGAAGGCGGAGGTTTTGCGGCGGAATTCGACCTGTCAAAGGGAGGACTTACTGCCCTTATAGGCAGTTATGGGTTTGGCGCGGTCACGCCTGCGGCTGTGGCTACCGATGGTAACGGCTATGCGTACGTTACGGGGACGACAGACAGTAGTTCATGCGGGTTTTGGTTTGGATGCACACTCGGGGGTTTTCAGCCCACCTCTTCTGCGTTACCTGCAGGATTCGTAGTAAAACTCAGTTTGGCCACCAGCGGCGGCACCGGTTATTTTTCTTACATGGGCGGCGATTCGCCAAAGAGCTATGGAACGAGCATCGCTGCTGATTCGGCAGGAAACGCATACGTGGTGGGGTATGTCGCCTCCCCAGCCGGGATCAATTTGCCATTAGTGGCCCCGATCCAGTCAGGCCCCGCGCCTGGCGACACGGCGGTCGTCATGAAAGTCAACTCGACCGGAACGACGCTATTGTTCTCAAGCTTTCTGGGTGGGAATCAGGCAGTTCTGCTCCCTACATCGGTGGCGACTGATGGATCTGAAAATATGTATCTCACGGGATACGCGGCCATCATGCCTACTGTTTCTGCCTTTCAGCCCGTCTCACTTGCTGTCGGGACTTCCGACCCTTTTGTTGCCAAAATCTCGGGCGCCGACGGTCCAGGAATCGCCTTTCAACCGTCGTTGCAAGTTCGGGCTTCTCGGCTAATAGCAGCTGCCCGACACCAACCGTTCCCGCTGCCTCAAGTTGCACGGTCCTTGTCTCTTTCAACCCCGTCACTGCGGGACCTTTCAATGGCACTCTGACGCTGGTCGATTCGGCAGCGGGCAGCCCTCACATTGTTCCGCTCACCGGCTTGTCAAACGGCGCCGTGGTGAGTATCTCCCCAGCTACTCTTGCCTTCGCGAAGCAGCTCGTCGGAACCAGCAGTGCCGCCAAGATCGTGACGGTAACGAATACCGGAAATCAGGGATTTAATTTATCCAACGCCAGCATTAGCGCCGGTTTCACGCAAACAAACAACTGTTTTTCCGTGGCGGCCGGATCGTCCTGCCAAGTCCAGATCTCGTTTACGCCCGCAAAAGCGGGCCCGGCGAGCGGGACACTGACTCTTACCGAAAATGGATACCCATCCACTCTTACCGTTGCACTGACGGGCACTGGAACAAATTACGGTCTAAGCGCTAATCCCAATGCCATCATGCTCGCACCGGGCAGTTCCGGCACATCCACCATCACAGTCGCTCCGATCGGAGGATTCAGCGGGATTGTGAGCCTAACCTGCCACGTCCCATCAGGAAAAGGGATCTCGTGCTCGATGACGCCGGCTTCGGTCACCCTGGCGGGAAACAAATCCGCTATATCGACGCTGAAAGTCGCAGTTTCGGCGAAAACGCCTGCGGCCACATACTCGATCACTGTCAGCGGTACCGCGAATGGAGTCAGTCGGAGCACATCGGTGAAATTGACCGTGAATTAACCTGTGAAAGCCAGTTCAGTCGGCGGCGGAACGCACCCAAAATCGGCTCTTGCCCGTTTTTTAGAAGCATCCGCCGCCAAAGACCTCCTCCTCGAAGACCTCCGCAGCCTCGCTCTGAAGCTTCTCCTTTCTTAGCGTCTCTGCGCCTTTGCGTGCCAGCCTTTTAATCCCCATTCACACGCAAATCAACTTTATTCCTCCAATCCCCTGACCCACTTACCCGCTTCATTCCCCGTTCTTACCTTACTCACCCACTAACATCAAACCGAAAGGAGTAACTCATTTGTCCATTCTGTTACTGATATTGAGACTGATCCCCACGATTCTTACCGCGGTTCAAGCGCTTGAGGCCGCAATTCCGCTGCCGAGTGCGGGCAAAGCGAAATTGGATCTTCTGCTCGGGATGGTTTCCGACGTTTATGACTCCGTGCCCGCGATGAAAAACGATATCGGGAAAGACCATTTGGTGTCCTTGATCCAGACCATCGTCCAGCGCGTTGTCGCAGTCCTGAACGCGCTCGGCATCTTCCACAAAACCACCGCATAAGCCGGGCGAAGATCCATGTATGATCGGTAAATGGGTCTTGTCACAACTGTCATCGCCGGCGAGGTGATGCAGCTCGAATCCGATTACCTGCTACAGAATTACGCACGCTATCCTCTCGTGCTCGAACGCGGCGACGGGCCCTGGTTATGGGACGTCGCCGGCAATCGATATCTCGATTTCATCGCCGGTATCGGCGTCAACGCGCTCGGCCAGGCGCACCCACGCATCCTCAAGATCATCGACGAACAGGCCCGCCTGCTCATCCACACCTCCAACCTCTACTACCACCAATACCAGGGCCCTCTCGCCAAGAAACTTTCGGAAGTCAGCGGATTGCAACGTTCGTTTTTCACTAACTCCGGCACCGAATCAATCGAGGGCGCGCTCAAAATGATCCGCTCCCATGGCCGCAAGATCTCCGCCGATAAATTCGAAATCATCGCGCTGGAAAATTCTTTTCACGGACGCACTCTCGGCTCGCTCTCCATCACCGGGCAGCCCAAATATCGTAAGGATTTCGAACCGCTGCTTCCCGGAGTTCGCTTCATCAACGCCAACAATTTCGAAGAGCTCGAAGCCGCGTTCACGGGCCGCACCGCCGGCATCGTCATCGAGTGGATTCAGGGAGAAGGTGGCATTTACCCCATTCAGGACGCGTGGGCCGTCAAGGTACGCGAACTCGCCGATCGCTACAACGCGCTTCTGGTGTTCGATGAGATCCAGTGCGGGGTGGGCCGCCCCGGAACTTATTTCGGCTATCAGCTCGCGGATCCCGCCGTCATGCCCGACATCATGGTTGCCGCCAAGCCCCTGGCCTGCGGTATGCCGCTTGGCGTGATCGTTGCGAATGAGAAAGCCGCCGCCGCGATTGCCCCCGGGATGCACGGGTCGACCTTCGGCGGGAATGCGCTCGCCTGCCGCATCGCCATCGAATTTTTCGACATCTTGGATGACCTGCTGCCCCAGATGCGCCGCGTCGGCGAGTACTTCCGCGCCGGACTGCGCGACCTCGCAACACGCCATGCATTCATCCGTGAAGTGCGCGGTTACGGCCTGATGATCGGCGCTGAACTCGAAATTCCCGGCAAGCAGATTGTCCTCGATGCGATGAACGATGGATTGCTGATCAACTGCACGCACGATACGGTGCTGCGTTTCCTGCCCCCCTACATCATCACGGAATCCGAAGTAGACCAGGCTCTTGGAATACTGAGGAAAATCTTCGCGCGAATCTAATAAAGATCTTCGCGCTTATTTTGCTCCAGCAGCTTCACCACATCGCCCACCCTTTGCGCCTGATTGCGATCCGCGATCAGCAGCGCATCCGGTGTGTCCACCACGATCAGATCCTTCACGCCCAGCAGCGCCACTAACTTCTTCTTGCCCGCATCAATGTAATTCCCCGTACTATCCGCCGCAATCAACTCCGACCGTGACACATTCCGATTGGCGTCCCGCGGCAGCAATTCGTAAACCGCGCTCCAACTGCCAACGTCATTCCAGCCGATCTCATCGCACGCGATCCCGGCGACCTTCGCCGCTTGCTCCAGCACTGCGTAGTCAATTGAAATGTTCTCGCACAGCGGAAAGGTCTGCGCCAACTGCGTCGTAAAATTCCGGTTCCCAAACGCGGGCAGCGAAGCCAGCAACGTAGCCGTCTTTGGCAGATGCTGGCGCAAATTATCGAGCAGCACGTCGGCGCGCCAAAAGAACATCCCCGCGTTCCAAAAAAATCGCCCTGCGGCAACATACTTCTTCGCCGTTTTCAGATCGGGCTTCTCGCGAAACTTCCGCACTTCGGAAACTTCCCCGACTTCCGCGCCTTCGGGGAACTCAAGGTATCCGTAACCGGTTTCCGCCCACCGGGGCGCCAGTCCCAACACCGTAACGTGGCCCTTCTGCGCCGCCTGAAATGCTTTGCGCACCAGTTGCAAATAGCGCTTCGGCTTTGCAATCACGTGATCGGATGGAAAAACCCCCATCACTGCATCCGGATCGATGGAATGCAGGATATGCGCCGCCAGTCCGATTGCCGGCGCCGTGTTGCGCTGCTGCGGCTCGGCGATAATCTGATTCTTCGGCACTTCAGGAAGCTGGCGCACGATCTCGTCACGCACGAAATCATTGGTGAGAATCCAGATTCGCTCCGGCGGAATCACGGGTGCCAGACGGTCCACCGTCGCTTGGATCAGCGAGCGTTCGCCCGCCACATTCAACACCTGTTTGGGATGCCGCCTGCGGCTCTGCGGCCAGAACCGCGTGCCTCGGCCGCCCGCCAGAATCAGGCCGTAATACTTCGGATTCGCCATTCGTTATTGGACCGGGTAGCTGTGAACCAGATTCAACGTTCGCTTCCACCGCGTCTTGGTGAAGAAGTGCTGCGCCAGGTCGAGAATGTGATCGAGACCGATCGTCGGATTCGATAACTGCTCGGTAGGGGCGTCGTACGACCAATAAATAATCAGCGGTTTACCGATAATGTTTTCGCGCGGAACAAAGCCCCAGTAGCGGCTGTCGAGTGAAGAATCGCGGTTGTCGCCCATTGCGAAATAGTTATTTGGGGGCACCACCACCTCGCGCACGCCGTTCGCACCCGCCGCCACATTGCGGTCCAGCATCTCTTGCGCCGGAGGATACACCTGGCTGTTCGGCTCGCCCGGGAAATTGTCGCGGTACGAATCCATGTACTCGGTCTTGTGCACCACATACGGTTCGTTCAGCAGCTTGCCGTTCAGATACACCTGCTTGTTTGCCAACCGGATGTGGTCGCCCGGAACACCCATGCAACGCTTCACGAAGGTCTGCCGGATATCCACGGGATACCGAAACACGATGATGTCTCCGCGCTTCACATCGCTATACGGAAGAATGTGCTTGCTGATCGCACCCGCCGGCGCAAAAGCCAGCTTGTCCACCAGCAAATGGTCGCCCACCAGCAGCGTATCTTCCATCGACCCCGTCGGAATCACGAATGCCTGCACCAGTGTCGTGGTCCCGAACAACAGCAGGATGATGGTAACTGTCCATTCGGCAATCACGCCGCGAGATACTTCACTGCGCGCCGGTTTTTGCGGCTTTTCCGCGGGCTTCTCCGCTACGCTGGTTTTGTCTCGTTCCACAGTATCCCATTGTATCGGAAAGCTTGATATGCTGATATCTCTTCTTCAGTAAGCATGATCAGCTCCGCGTCCGCTTTACCTCAGCAGCAGCACAAACCCTTCACCCGTCTGCAGTCAATCGCGCTGGTGTTTATCTGCACTATTCTCGGCGCGGTCGCGCAGATACTGATGAAGACGGGCTCGGCGCAGGTACCGCGTTTCGACGTTATCCTCATCCTGAGCAATCTGCCGTCACTGGCAGGATACGCGCTCTACGGCTTGAATACTCTGTTGTTGATGCTGGCCTTGCGCGACGGCGAGCTGTCTCTTCTGTATCCGGTGATCGCTCTCACTTATGTCTGGGTGACGATGTTGTCGGTTTACTTCTTCCATGAAGTGATGAATCCCTGGAAGATCTGCGGGATCGCGGTGATCATGGCCGGCGTCACCGTGCTCGGCCGGGCCGGAACCAAGTGAGAACTCCCGTCAGCTCCATGCTGCTGGTTCTTATGGCGTCGTTCATCGGATCGTTCGGAGCGGTTTTCCTGAAACTCGGCGCCGAACGGCTCCGCTACGGGCTCAGGCACATCGTCAGTTGGCAGGCGTTTACCGGAGTGGTGCTCTTCCTCATCTCGTCCGGGTTCTTTTATAAAGGCATCAAGATCGGCGAGCTTTCCGTCCTCTATCCCATGCTCTCGCTCGGCTATGTGTGGACGCTGCTGTGGTCGCGCCTTTTCTTCCGGGAACCCGTCACCGCGCCGAAGTTCTTGGCCCTCGGCCTGATCCTCAGCGGAATCGTCCTCATCAATCTAGGGGCGCGTTAACCGTCGTGTTCATCAGCGGCTCCACCGGAAAGCCCTTGGCGCGCCACGCCTCGTAGCCCCCGGCCAGAGGGCGCACCCGTCTTACTCCGCGTTTTCTAAGTTGCAGCGCCGCACGGGCGCTGGAGGCTTCGTTCGGTCAAGTGCAGTAAAGCACCACATCGCGATCCCGCGGAATCTCCTCGTGCCGCGCTTCTAAATCTTCGAAATTGAAGTGCAGCGCGCCGGGAATTTTGTCCGCTCCGTCCTCCCACTCCAACGAATTTCGCAAATCGACAACAGCGATTTTCTCGCCATTCTGAATCATCTGATCGAGTTCCTCGGGCGTGATACGCGCAATTCGCAACTCACGATAGAAGCGCCGGCGCTCGAAGTATTTCCAAGCGATGTATCCGGCCAGCAGCACCCCGATTACAACCATTAGCCACGTGCCCATCCCGAGCGCCGCCTGCGCGAGTTGCTCTAACTGCTCGCGGAAAATAAAGCCCAGTAAGCTATATCCGCCCGCCCAGATCAATGCCCCCAAGCCATCGAAAACGGTGAACCGCCACAGCTTCATATGGAACATTCCGGCCAGCGGCGGCGCGGCTGTGCTCAATCCTGGAACAAATTTGGAAAATAATAACGATCTCGCGCCATACTTCACGAAGACGTTTTCAGTGCGCCGGACACACGAATCGGGCTCGAGCGAAATCCGGCAGAGCAGATGCAGAATCGCCGATCCACGGCGGCGGCCCAGCCAATACCAAAAGAGGTCGCTGACCAGCGAAGCCACCAGCGCCAGCAGGAGCGCTGGAGCGTAATACATCTTCCCCATTCCCGATAGGGCGCCCATTGCCAGGAGCACCGGCAGTGCCGGGATCGGCAGTCCAATCTGCTCCGCGAATACGGACACAAATAAAATGCTGTATCCGTGCCGTAAAACAAATTCGAGTGTCTCTTTCATACCGACGATTTGTAATCAACTTTGCAATGATTCGGAATCTCGCGTTATGCTCACGACATCCAACTCCGTGCTAGGGTAACGGCTCGCTTGGGGAAGAGCAGTTTGGGGATACTGATGTGCGGAATCGCCGGATTTATTCATAATAGCCGGGCTGTCGACCGAAATGTGATCGAGCGGGTAACCGCATCGCTCTTCCACCGGGGCCCCGATCAGCAGAATGTTTTCGTCTCGCCCGAGGTGTGCCTGGGCGCCGTTCGTCTCAAGGTTGTCGACCCCAGCGGAGGCGATCAGCCGTTCATGAGCGCCGATCGACAGACGGTTGTGGTATTCAACGGGGAGATCTATAACCACCATGAGTTGCGACGTGAACTGCAGGCCCGAGGGCGGGAATTTCGTTCTCAGTGCGATACGGAAGTTCTGCTGCACGCCTTTGGTGAATGGGGCACCGGCTGCTTTGCGCGTCTGCGCGGCATGTTTGCGTGCGCCATCTGGTCGGAGCGCGATAAGAGGCTGGTACTGGCGCGCGATCGCATGGGTATCAAGCCGCTCTACGTTTGCCGCCGCGGCCGTGAGCTCTACTTCGGCTCGGAACTGAAAGCCATCCTCGAGCACCCGCACATTCCGCGTGTGCTCGATACCGATGCGCTGCAGGATTTCCTCTCCATGAACTACGTGCCAGGCCCGCGCACGCTCATCCGAGGGATCGAAAAGCTTCCACCTGCGCATTTTCTGGCTTACCATCAAGGCCTCGTCTCCGTTGAGCCGTACTGGCAGCTCGATTCAAGCGTGCGACCGATTTCCGCCGCGGATGCCGAGCGGGAACTGGACCACTTGCTGCGTTCCTCTGTCCGCGAGCACCTGGCCGCCGATGTGCCGCTCGGCATCTGGGCCAGTGGCGGCCTCGATTCTTCCGCCATCCTGCACTATGCCGCCGAGTTATCCCCTTCGCGGCTGAAGACTTTTTCCGTCGCTTTTACCGCGGGCTGCTGCGACGAGCGCCGCTACTTTCGCGAGATTGCGCGCACCTACAGCACCGAGCATCATGAACTCGAACTCGGCCCTACGGCCGATCTGGCGGCTACCGTCGAGGACTTCGCGTACTTTTCCGACGAGCCCGGAGCCGATGCCGGTGCGCTCCCCGTCTGGCACCTGGCGAAGCTGAGCGCCAGTCACGTCATCGTGGCCCTCTCCGGCGATGGCGGCGATGAGCTTTTTGGAGGTTACGCCACTTACCGCGCCGACCAGATTTCGCGAGCCTTGCGCATGGTCCCCCGCATTTTCCGTCGCGGAGCGCTGCGCAGCGCTCACCGTTGCTGGCCGGTCTCCAACCGCAAGATCGGCTTTGAATACAAGTTTAAGCGGCTGCTCGAAGGGTCGCTGCTCCCGCCTGACGAAGCCCATCTGTTCTGGAATGGCGCATTCTCCAAGGCGCAGCGCACGCTCCTTACCGGGTCCTGCGGGCCGGACCCCGACCGTCTGTTCAACTCCGTTCCCGGTCCCAAGGAAATCGGCCGCCTGAATCGGTACATGCTGCTCGATCAGCAATATTATTTGCCCGATAATATTCTCTATAAGGTGGATCGCATGAGCATGGCGCACGCGCTCGAAGTGCGGCCGCCGCTTCTGGACCACCGCATCGTGGAGTTTGCGGCCAGCCTTCCGCAGAATCTTAAGATCCGCGGTTTCACGCAAAAATATCTGTTGAAACGCGTCATGCGCGACCGCCTCCCGGCCTCGGTTCTCGGGCGGTCAAAAGCGGGTTTCGACATACCCGCGCATGACTGGTTCCGCGGCGTCCTGCGGCCGCTGCTGCTGGATACCCTAACGGAAAGTGCCGTCGAGAATACTGGGTTGTTTAACTTTGGTGCAACCGAAACTCTAATCCGTGATCATATGGAGAGACGGATTAATGTCGGATTTCATCTATGGGGTCTATTGACTCTTTTCCTTTGGCTGAAGCGGTGGAACATCGAGGTGGCTCAGCCGGAGCAGATCAAGCGGACCGCCTCCTCTTCCGTTTTCGCCACTATCAGCTAGTTGTTATTCTCTTCGCCGCCGCCATTTTTCTCACCTCCATCATCAGCCCTCCGTCCCTGATGGATGATGTGGACGGCGTACAAGCTCAGATCGCACGTACCATGCTGCAATCCGGCGACTGGGTTACGGCGCGTCTCGACGGCATCGTCTATCTCGAAAAGTCACCCCTGAAATACTGGCTGATCGCAATCTGTTTCCAGATCTTCGGCGTGCACGATTGGGCCGCGCGCATTCCCATTTCCCTATCCGCAATTCTTCTCGCGTGGGTCACTTCCCGATTCGCCGCGTGGGCCATGGGGGTGCGCGCCGGACTCTATGCCGGCCTAAGCTTGGCCACTTGCGTCGGGTTGTTCCTGTTTACCCGCGTGCTCATCCCCGATGTCGTGCTGACCTTGACCATCACTGTGGCCATGTGGTCGTTTCTGCGCGCGCTCGATTCCGATGAAGTCCGCCCTCGCGCCTGGGCGCTTCTGGCATGGGCCAGCGTCGGAACGGGACTGCTGTTGAAGGGCCTGATCGCAGCCGTGTTCCCCTTCGCCGCCGCGGGAATCTTCCTGGCTATCTCGCATCAGTTATTCGATCGAACGACATGGCGCAGACTCCATCCGTTTACCGGAATCCTGCTGCTGCTTGCGATCGCGGCGCCGTGGCACATCCTAGCGACTCTGCGGAATCCACCTTATCTCGACTTCACGATGCACAGCGAAGCCGGCTCGTATCGCGGATTTTTCTGGTTCTATTTCCTGAATGAGCATGTGCTGCGGTTCCTGAACCTGCGCTACCCGCGCGACTACAACACCGTTCCGCGTGCCTATTTTTGGCTATTCCATCTGCTCTGGCTGTTTCCCTGGAGTGTGTACCTTCCCGTCGTCGTTAAATTGAAATTCCGCGCACCCGGCCGCGCCTCCCGCACGCGTCTGCTCGCTTTGTGCTGGATCGGATTCATCCTGGTCTTCTTCACTTTCTCAACCACCCAGGAATACTATTCGCTTCCCGGCTATCCGGCGCTGGCGATCTTAATGGGAGCTGCGATCGCCAGCGGCCATCCGTGGTTGAAAACGGGCACGCGCGTCGCGGCCGCCGTCGCGACGCTCGCTTGCTCGATTATTTTTTTCCTTCTGTTCAACGTCCGCGGCTTACCGGCTCCCGGCGACATCGCCAGCGCGCTGACTCAGAACCCGGATATTTACACGCTCTCGCTCGGGCATCTCGCCGACCTGACCTTCAGCGCTTTCGCGTATCTCAAAACTCCCCTGGCGCTGGCCGGATTCGCGACCTTCGTCGGTGCCGTCGGCGCATGGTTCCTACAGGTGCGCCGCGCCGTTCTGGCCTTGGCCGTCATGATGGTGCTGTTCTTCCTCGCCGCCCGACAGGCGCTCGTGGCCTTCGATCCGTACCTGGGATCCCGGCCGCTCGCCGAATCGCTCAAAACTCAGCCGCCCGGACAGTTGATTGTGGACGACCAATACTATGCGTTCTCGTCGGTGTTCTTCTACGCCAACCGCACGGCGTTACTGCTCAATGGCCGTGTAAATAATATCGAATACGGCTCGTACGCCCCCGGCGCGCCCAATGTATTCATCGGCGATAAAGACTTCGCGCGCCGCTGGCTTACGACCGACCGCTACTATCTGGTTGCCGCCTCGCCCGCCCTCCCGCGCCTCCGCGCGTTAGTGGGCGCAGATCGGCTGCACGTAGTAAAAGCGTCCGGCGGAAAGTTTCTGTTTACCAATTGAGGATTTTGGCCGAGTCTAGAATCGTTCTTCGCAATCGCTGAACGAGTCCCGCGGCTGACAGCGCTCGTGGGCGCAGGCCGGTTGCGTGTCGTGAAAGCATCCAGTGGGAAGTTTCTGTTCACGAATTGAACATTTGGGCCAATAGCGGCCGACGGTCATGTTTTGCCAGGAAGAGAACGCATACGAATTCGCTCTCGCGTGACAACGGTGAAATAGCCGCTCCAAATCGAGCGTGAGGAGAACGCGATTCGACGCTGCACAAAGCTGGAGAACTTGATCATCCGACGCACCAGCGTCGCCGTCGCCAACCCAGGTCACATCGAATCCGGCGTCTCGCAGACGCGCCACCGCGCGAACAGGGGAGTTCTCGTCCGTGCGATGAACTTCACGCGATCTTCAAGGGGAAAACTTTTTCCGAATGGAGCAAGTCACTCGCGTACCCAAGGCACGCCCGGATGCCGTTCTGCGTCAGGTGTGGATAGCTATCGAGAATCTGTTGTTCACTCTAGCCGGCGGCCAACAAATCAACGATCAATTCCACCGAGATACGCGTGCCCTTGATTACAGGCTTCCCAACCAGTACCTCAAGGTCAATTGAAATTTGTTCTTGCCACGTCATCGCGTCAGCCGATCGACCAATTATAACTAACCAGCTAGCGGATATCCGACCGACTCCAACAGCCAATCCCGGTTCTCCCGCACATCATTCCGCAACTGCTCAACCAACCGCTCCCGATGCTCAAACAAACGGTAACCACTCCGGGTTCTCAGATAACCTTGATTGGTCGCCTCCGTCTCCCCTGCCCGCGTGTGCCGCTCGCGGTTCTCCAGCAGCGCCTTCACCAAAAACGGCATCACCATGGAATAATCCGCCTGCAGACTTTCCGTCGATTGCAGATAAGTGTCCTTGTTCACCTTGCCCCACGTGACCGCCTCCGCGGGCGGGCACGACGACAATGAACCATCGGTCACGGGTGCCGTCACAATCTGCACATCGAACTCGTAACCGCGCACGTTCGGAAGCCCCAGGATCTGGCCCAACGCCGGTTCCGGCTGCAGATTGTAATTCTTCGGAACGCCGCCACCCAAAATCAACGTCGCCAGGGCATGCGCGGGATTCTCGAACAACCCCCAGCGATGGTACGCGCACGCCTCGAAAAC
Organism: Bryobacterales bacterium; assembly: GCA_038229055.1. GTDB lineage: Bacteria > Acidobacteriota > Terriglobia > Bryobacterales > Bryobacteraceae > JANYJA01. The sequence goes on from JBBROU010000005.1 coordinate 63,919, forward strand.
TTCCGCATGCAAATCGAGATCGAAATCATACGCCGGGATCACTCCCGCCTGACGCATGGCCCACAGCTTCATGGAATTCAGAAACACACTGCCGTCGGATGGCGCGCCCACGAAGATCGGAATCGCCAAGCGATGGCACGCGGCCAGCAGCCCTTCGGGTACTCCGTTTTGCCGCTCCTGCGCGGCATAGTACCGGCCCAGCAAATATCGAAGCTCGGTCCCGGTCATCTTCTTCTGAAATTCAGGACGCGCCAGCACCGCGCTCAGAAAGCGGTCTTGATCGAGCAGCACATCCTCATCGAAGGCCATATCCGTCACGCGAATGGTCTTCTCGTCCCGCAGCGCGGCATCGTCGGTGAAGATTGGAACTTCGTGGATCGGATCGCGCGTATGCCCGTCCAGGCTGCGGTGGCCGTCGTGGTAACAGACGGCGTCGGTGGTGCTCAGATAGGCCACCCAACCCGTTTCGAGCAGCGGAATCAGCCATGCCAGGTGCTGGCCGCTCACCGTGATCGGACCCGAAATCGACAGAGTGAGCGGGCATCCCGTGCCGATGGCGCGATCCAGAATCTTGTAAATCCGGCGCAGAAACGCACCCCCGAAAGCGGGTAAACAGTGCTGAAATATTTCGTCCAGCGAGTGGCACTCATCCACCCGGCGAACGTTGACGGGACGACGCGCTTGAGTCATTCGTCTCTAGCTTCGCATCCTTTGCTTAGGCCGTTGGTCGAGGGCTGATATAATCGTGAATTCAGCCCATAGCAGGAAATTATGCCTCTAAAACCGATTGCCGCGAACCATGGCGACGAGAAAAAGATTTACCTGTTGAAGCCCCGCGGTTTTTGCGCCGGCGTGGTGCGCGCCATCGACGTGGTCCGGATTGCTCTCAATCAATACGGTCCTCCGGTGTACGTTCGTAAAGAGATTGTGCACAACAAGCACGTGGTGGACGATCTGCGGGATGCCGGCGCGATTTTCGTGGAAGAGCTTGACGAAGTTCCCCTCGGGGCTCGCGCGATTTACAGTGCGCACGGCGTTTCACCCGAGGTTCGCAAGGAAGCCTCGCAGCGCGGGCTGCAGATCATTGATGCCACTTGTCCCCTGGTCACCAAAGTTCATGGAGAGGCCATCAAGTTCGCCCGCGAAGATTACACCATCGTTCTGATCGGCCACAAGGATCACGATGAAGTCACCGGCACGCTTGGCGAAGCGCCTACGCGCTCCCTCCTGGTTGAGTCCGTGGAAGATGTCGACGCTCTGCGCGTGCCGGAGGATATTCCGGATCCGTCGCGTGTCTCATTCCTGACGCAGACCACGTTGAGCCTCGATGAAACACGGGATATTGTGGCGCGGTTGCAGGAACGTTTCCCGCTGATCAAAGGCCCCAAGACTCAGGACATTTGTTATGCCACTGAGAACCGTCAAATGGCGGTGAAGGGCGTTGCGGCATTCTGCGACTTAGTGCTGGTGGTCGGGTCGGCCAATAGCTCCAATTCGAAGCGGTTGGTGGAAGTTAGCGAGAAGTTCGGTGTTCGGGGGTATCTGGTGAATGACTGGAGCGACGTGAATCCGAAGTGGCTCGAAGGCATCAAGAATATTGCGGTAACGGCCGGCGCGTCGGCGCCCGAACATCTCGTGCAGGAACTCGTGCAGGCTCTGCAGAATGAGGGGTTCACCGCCCTCGAGGAAGTTGAACTTGTGGATGAGGACGTGCGCTTTTCGCTGCCCGCCGAGTTGATGCATGTGCCGGCTGCGCTGACGACGATTTCAGCACGATGAGAGAGTTTTCTCGATGAGTGCCAAGGCGCAGTTACAAGACACTCTTCTGCAAACGCTCAACGGTTCCATCCGCCGGGCGGCCGAAAATCTGCTCACGCAGCAGCGCCCCGAAGGCTACTGGTGCGCTGAGCTTACCGCCGACACAACTTTAGAATCGGACTATATTCTTCTGGAGTTGTGGCTGAACCCGCCGCAAGACGGCGTTTGGAACCCGCCTTCGCGCGCGCGGGTCGATAAGGCTGCCCAATCCATTCTGGCACGGCAACTGCCCGATGGCGGTTTCAACATTTACGTGCAGGGTCCGAGCGAAGTCAGCGCCACGGTGAAAGCGTACTTCGCGTTGAAACTCGCCGGCATTTCGACTAGTGACCCACGCATGATTGCGGCGCGCGAGCGCATCGTCGCGCTAGGCGGAATTCAGGCGGCGAACAGCTACGTTAAGGTGAATCTCAATCTGTTCGATCTCTATCCGCGCGAACATTGCCCCAGCATTCCGCCGGAAATCGTGCTGTTTCCCGGCAAGGTGCTGTACCAGATGTCATCATGGACGCGCGCCATCCTGGTCGCGCTCGCCATTGTTCACGCGCACAATCCGCGGCGTCCGGTGCCCGAAGGATTCAACCTCGAAGAGCTTTTCATACCTGACAAAAGCTGCGCGCTGCCGACGGACGATTCCTGGCTTACGCTGCGCAAGTTTTTTTTCCAGTCCGACAAGATTCTCAAGCTTTGGGAGAAGTACGGCTTCTCGCGCATCCGCGGCATCGCCATTCGTAAGTGCGAGCACTGGATGCTCGAACGGTTCAAGAATTCCGACGGCCTCGGCGCCATCTACCCGCCGATGATGTACGCCATCATGGCGCTCGATGTTCTCGGCTATGCGCCCGACCATCCGCTGCGCGTCGAAGCCCTCCGGCAATTCATGAATCTAATGGTTGACGATGGCGAGCGTTTCTTCTTTCAGCCCTGCTTCTCGCCTATCTGGGATACTTCGATCGCCGCTTATGCGCTCGGTGAAGCCGGTTACGGCAACGCGCCGCAGTTGCAAAAGGCGGGCGATTGGATTCTTAGCAAAGAGATCCGCCGCAAAGGCGATTGGTCCATCAAGCGTCCGAATACCGAGCCTTCCGGTTGGGCCTTCGAATTCAACAACGAGTTCTATCCGGATATAGACGACGCCGGCATGGTGATGCTCAGTCTCCGCTATGCTCATGCCACCGACGAGGCCGCGCAGCAAGCCTGCCACCGCCGCGCGCTCGATTGGCTGCTCGCCATGCAATCGCGCGATGGCGGCTGGGCTGCCTTCGATGTCGATAATAACTGGGAATTTCTGAGCCAAGTCCCGTTCGCCGATCACAACGCCATGCTCGACCCGACTTGCGCCGACATCACCGGGCGCGTTCTGGAATCGCTCGCGCCTCACGGCCTTGACAGGAATCATCCGGCTGTGCGCCGCGGTGTCGATTATCTGATCCGTATACAAGAAGCAGACGGCAGTTGGTATGGCCGCTGGGGCGTCGCCTATATCTACGGAACGTGTTTCGCCCTGCGCGGCCTCGCGGCGTCTGGAGAAGACGATCATGAGCCTTACATTCAGCGCGCCAACGAATGGCTGCGCGCCTGCCAGAATGCGGATGGCGGGTGGGGCGAGAGTTGCGCCAGTTATGATAACGGCATCTTCACCGCCGGACCCAGCACGCCATCGCAGACCGCGTGGGCTCTGATGGGCTTGATGGCGGGCGGCGACGTCACCAGCTCGAGTCTGCAACACGGCATCGACTACTTACTCCGAACGCAGCGGCCCGATGGCGCATGGAACGAAGAACTTGCGACGGGCACCGGCTTCCCCAAGGTCTTCTACCTGAATTACCATCTCTATCAACTTTATTTCCCGCTGCTCGCGCTCTCCAACTTCCGCAAAGTGAAATCGGCTGAGTTCGCCGGCGTTTCCATGGCGGGAGCCCAGCGGTAACGGTTGCGCCCCACTCTGGTTACCGGAGCGTCCGGCTTCATTGGCTGGCACGTGGCCCGATTACTGCTGGAGCGCGGCCATTCGGTACGCGCGCTGGCTCGACCCAACAGCAAAATCGAAGGTCTCGAGGTGGAACGGATCGCCGGCGATCTCCGTGACGCGGATTCTCTTCGTCGCGCCGTCGCAGGCTGCGGATTGGTGTTTCACGTCGCCGCCGATTACCGCCTGTGGGCGCCCAATCCGAACGAACTCTATCAGTCAAACGTTGATGGCACACGCAATCTTCTGGACGCTGCGCGCGCCGCGGGGGTTGAACGCTTTGTCTATACGAGTACGGTCGGCTGCATCGGAGTTCCGGCTGGGGGCATTGGCGATGAGACCCAGCGGGTGTCGATTGAGCAGGTGTCCGGCGCCTACAAACGATCGAAGTTTTTGGCCGAGCAGGCTGCGCTCGAATTCGCCCGCGACGGCTTCCCTGTGGTGATCGTGAACCCGACCGCTCCAGTGGGCGATCACGACGTCAAGCCGACCCCGACCGGCAAGATCATTCTCGACTTCATTAATGGTGACATGCCCGCTTATATCGACACCGGACTGAACTTAGTCGACGTACGCGACGTGGCGATCGGGCACTTACTCGCGGCCGAAAAAGGACGCGCGGGCGAGCGCTACATTCTCGGCAACCGGAATCTGACGCTCAAAGAAATTCTCGAAATGCTGGCGCAGATCACCGGCAAGAGAGCCCCGTCCATTCAGCTTCCCTATGCCGTCGCTTATGCCGCCGGAGTAGTCACAACCGCGTGGGCCCGTGTCTCGGGCAAGCCGCCTCGCGCCCCGCTCGATGCTGTAAAAATGGCCCGTAAGAAGATGTTCGTCACGCACGCCAAAGCCGAACGGGAACTGGGATTTCACCCCGGTCCGGTCGAAGAAGCCCTCCGCCGGGCGGTTGAGTGGTTCGAAACTACGTCTTAGTTCCCTTACCCATCGTATTGATCTCGTTGAAGTACACCTTGCGCTCTTGTTCCATCGCAATGTTGGACAAAATGACAGCCGTTGAATCGGCGAGCCCCACTTCTAGGTCCGCTTTCGGACGCTTGCCGTTCCGCACGTTCTCGAAGAAAGACTCCAGTTCGATGTCCACTGGGTTGCGGCCTTCTTCCGGAATCATCACGCCCTTGCTATATAAATATCGCCGCGCAAATTTCATTTCGCGGTCCAGGAACCCCTCTGTGCCGGTGACTTGGTCGTTCTCCAGCAGAATCGGGATGCCTTTCTGCGCCCCCGCCGCCACCATCGTCGCGCCGGCGACGTAGTGCTCCTTCTTTTCGCCGGCCTTCGTCACAGTCGGGGGCGGGGAGGGCTCGCGGAACCACGTCGCAATTGCGGGATGCGTGTCGTCCCCGATCGTAATCTCGACCGAACCGCCCGTGCCCATAATCAGCTCGCCGAACTCGGTTCGTGTCGAATTGAAGTAAGGCAGATGCGAGTTAGTGCTAATGTAACTGCAACTTACCTTGCGGCCCTTCGGGTACTTATAAATCATCTGGATGTTATCCATAATGTCGCGCCCATCAAAGATAAAATCGTGGCCACCGACGCCGATCACATACTCGGGCGACGATCCGAACAACCAATCCGCCACGTCGAGCTGGTGCGATGCCAGCTCGGCCGCCATGCCTCCGGAATATTCTTTATACAGGCGCCAGTTCGCCATCTTTTGGGCCGCCAAATCCGGATTCGGCTTCATCTTCCAGCCCGGATTACGGTGCCACTGCGCTTGGATGTGCGTCACTTCGCCGAGCACGCCCTTATCGACCATGTCCTTCACGGCTTGGTAATAGCGGCTGTACCGGCGTTGCAATCCGACTTGCAAAATCTGCTTTGGCCGCTCGTTCGCCAGTGCGCGTAAGGCATGCACCTCTTCCGGCTTGAAAACCAGGCTCTTTTCGCAGAACGTATGCTTTCCGGCCAGCAATGAATCGCGCGTCACCGGAAAATGCACGAACAGCGGCGTCGCGATGTACACCGCGTCGATGCCTTTGCGCCCCAGCAGTTCGCGGTAATCCTTGAACTTCTCCGGATTGCTGCCGATCGCCTCGGCACCGTGGTCGAGCGCCGTCGGATTGATGTCGCAGATCGCAACGCAGCGTCCGGCATCAATGCTCTTCAAATGCTTGAGTAAATACGAGCCGCGGCTCCCCGTTCCGATAAAGCCGTACTGCACTTGATCGTTGGCGGCTCGCGCCTTCCGGATGCCGGCTAACGCGCCGGCGGCTCCCGCAATCTTCACAGCATCGCGGCGCGTAATGTTTTCAGGCATATTAAAGTCCTCGGAACTGCTTTAGCCAGTCTACTTCCGATCTGCGCGAGCACGCAATTAGCGTCCTACGCCTAGCCGCTGAGCGAGGAAATCCGGCAGCCCCGCTTTCACGATTTTGCGCTGCGCCGTTTCCAAATCGTAAGGCACGCGCAGGTACCGAAGATAGCGGTCCGCGGGTTCATAAAGAACAAATGACGCTCGGGCGTCTCCGTCGCGCGGCTGCCCCACCGATCCCGGATTGATCAAGTACGCCGAATTCGCATCCAGTTCAAGCGTGCTAACGCCGTCATCCGATTGCGCTAATTCTGCCAGGCTTCTCACTTTGCGCTTATGCCATTCGAACCCGCCCTGCACGTGCGTATGTCCGAAGAAAGCTAAGGTTGTGTCCAGATAGGCGAAGACCTCGGTCGCATCGTACGTGCTCAATAGATAGTCGTCTTCATGCAGCGGCGATCCGTGAATAATCTGGAAATCCTCCACCGCGAGCGGCCCCTTCGGCAGTGTGCGCACGTACTCGCGATTGTCGGCGGTTAGCTCATTCTGCGTCCAAATCGTGGCCGCACGCGCCGCCGGATTGAACCATTCCAGATCCTCATCGCCGGCGCAAGCCCGATCGTGATTGCCGCGCACCACCAACTTGACCGCTTCCCGAGACCAGTCCACCACCCGGTTCGGATCGGCGCCATAACCCACCAAGTCCCCGCAGCACAGAACTTCGTCGTACTCGCCTTCGCTCGCTGTGAGCACAGCCTCCAGAGCTTCCCAGTTGCTGTGAATGTCGCTCAATATCAGATAACGCACGGCGCAGTTAAGCCTTTCGCAAGCGGAGCAACGTAATCTCCGGGGGTGCGCCCAGCCGCGCCGGCAAGCCAATGGTTCCAATGCCGCGCGTGACGTAACAAGACTTCTCGCCGATCTGATAGAAGCCCGAAACGTAGCGCGTATAAATTCGGGCCAGATTCAAAGTCTGGTTGAGTATCTCGACGGTCACCTGTCCGCCATGCGTGTGACCGGCCAGCGTCAGGTCGTAGCCTTGTTTTGCCGACACAGGAAACACATCCGGGTTGTGCGAAAGCAGTACGTTCGTTGCTCCAGGAACTATCAACTTCTCGGCTCCGGCGAGGTAGGTGGGCCGGTCATAGAACGGCTGATAGTCCACTCCCGCGAAGTTCAGGCTGGCATCGCCGAAGCGCAGCACACGATTTTCACTGCGCAAGAATTCAATGCCGAAACGCGCCGCTTGGGACTTGGTGTAATCCAAAATCCCGGCGTACTGCTCGTGATTGCCGAGGCAGCCGAGCATAGGCGCGTCGGATTTCACCCGCGCCAACTGGGCGATGCAGACATCCACGGGGTCGGCGGGATCGGTGATCAGATCGCCCGTCATGAGGGAGACATGCGCCTTCAACTCGTTCGACATGTCGATGACCCGGATGAGATCTTTTTCGGTCAAAAACGAACTCAGATGGATATCGCTAAGCTGCAAAATGCGCAGCCCCTGCAAATCCTTCGGGAGATCCTTCAGCGGAATATCGACCTCGCGCACCTGAAAATTGAGGCGCTGGACGAAGGTTCCGAAAGCAACAGCCGCGAACGGGGACGCCACCGCGACGGCTCCGGCGGCATGCAAAAAACGTCTTCGCTCCGGCTGAAATCGCGCTTGCAGCCGCGGCGCGAGCAACGCGTAGATCAGATAAATTACAAAGGCGCCTGTGGAACAAACGCCCCACGTGAAGGTTGCCAAGTGTACCGGGCCCATGTGACGCCAGGGCAGCCAAGGCATCTTGTAAGCGAAGTACCGGATGCCGCAAAGCACGCCCACGAACATCACCGCCCAAAAGAGCAAGACGGCAACCGACAACGCCCGGAGCAGCCTCTTTGATCCCCTCTTGCGACCCTCCCGCAGCACCACCAAGCCGATCCCCAATTGGGCCAAGCCCATAGGGATCAGCGTGACCATATCAGGCAGGTGGCGCGATAGTCGGCTCATGCTTTCGGTCAACTTCCAGTGTAGCTTGCCGGAGCAACGCGATTGCTGCGATGGCCGCCGTCTCAGCGCGCAGGATCATGGGCCCGAGCGAAGCGCGCGACCAACCGGAAGCGTCCAGGCGCTCGCGCTCCGCGTCCGTCCAGCCGCCCTCGGGGCCGACAAGCACGGCAGTGGGTCCGTTGTCCGGCGAAGCGTCGCGGAGCAGACTCCCGCCCTGTTCTTCCAAGCGGAACTTCTGGCCTGCGAATTCGAATCCGCGCAGCTTGCGGGGCTCGTCGATCTCCGGGAGCCGGTCGCGCCGCGACTGCTGACTGCTCTCCCGAGCGATTCGACGCCAGCGTTCCACGCGCTTCTGCGCCGCCGCCAGCAAGCCGGTTTCACTGCGCTCCGATTCGACCGGAACGATTCGCGACACGCCGAGCTCCGTCGCTTTCTCCACAATCCACTCGAAGCGGTCGAACTTGATCAGCGCCGCGACGAGGACGAGCGGGCTCGTCTCGGAGACAGCCGCTATTTTTTCGATAATGACAAAACGAACCCAATCTTTGCGGACGTCGGCGACTTCGGCGAGCCAGGCCTGGTTGTTATCGCTGATCTCGTAGCGCTGGCCGGTTTCGACACGCAGCACGCGAGCCAGATGACGCGCTTCGTCTCCCGATATCTCGGCGGCGCCATTTCGCACCGCATCCACGAAGAATCTGCGCCGTGCCATATACAATATGTACGCTATCCATGATTGCTTTCCTGCGCGGAACCCTGCTTGAGAAGCATCCGAACCAAGCGATTGTTGAAGTTACGGGAATTGGTTACGATGTGACCGTTCCGGTCTCAACTTTCACGCATCTGCCGGAAATCGGCTCGGAGGTGCGGCTGCGCATCCATACGCACGTGCGGGAAGACATTCTGGCGCTGTTCGGATTCCTGACGCAAGACGAAAAGACGCTGTTCGAAAAGCTGATTGGGGTGAGCGGGATCGGGCCGAAGCTGGCGATCACGGTGCTATCGGGACTGGCGGCGCCGGATCTGCTGCACGCCATCCGAAACGGGGAGGTGGAGCGGCTGGTGCGCGTTCCGGGGATCGGCAAAAAGACGGCGGAACGCATGGTGCTGGAGCTTCGGGACAAGCTGCCGCTGCCGACTGGCGACGCGATCGGGGCGCCGTCGACATCGCTCTCATCGCTCGATCAGGACGTGCTTTCTGCGCTGCTGAATCTGGGGTGCGCACGACCGGCTGCGGAAGCGGCTGTTCGGAAGGCGCGGGCGGGGGGCGCGGTGGCGGAATTCGAGCCGCTTTTTCGCCGGGCGCTGGAGTTGGTACGGTGAGGCGTGGGCGCGATGTCGCAGCACGAACCGCAATCAACGCTGTGGTGCGCTAGAATCATTCACCAGTTATGGCGTTCGTCCAGAGATTCGAAAACGATATATTCATCAGCTACGCACACGCCGATAACACCGAAGGCTGGGTAGATAATTTCGAGAAACGCCTCGCGAACCGGCTACAGCAGTTTGATCGCGATGCGCGGATCACAATTTGGCGCGATCAAAAGCTCGGCGGCGCCGACATATTCACCGACAAGATATACCAGCAATTGAAGTCCTCGGCGTTGTTGATTTCGATCCTCTCTCCGAACGGCTTTGATTCGAATTGGTGCCAGCAGGAGCGACAGCGCTTTGAACAAGCCGCGCCATCCACTGGAGGCTTCCGCCTTGACGACGACCGCATCCGAGCGATCAAGGTGGTCCCCACGCCATTTTTGTATGATGAACGGCTGCGTGACGTCTTTAGCACCCTCGGTTACGAGTTTTATGAACGGCCGCGGCCGGATCGGGTGAGGCGATTCTATTCCCCCGGCCCTGAGTTCGACGCGAAACTTGACGAGCTGGCCCAAGAGGTCTGGGATTTACTGAACCACCTTTGTGCACTCGCCAAGTCACCCAAGCCCGACTTATCAATCTATTTGGCCACTGCCACTTCGGACTTCCAGGAATGGCGCGATGCCGCGGCGCGGCAACTCGTCGCGTGGAACTGCCGAGTCCTCCCCGACAAAGCCCTGCCCAACGCCTCCCCAGCTTTGCGCAATTCCATTCAGGAATCGCTGAGTCAGTGCGCCCTCTCGGTTCATTTCGCCGGACCGAAACCCGGATTCGTTGCCGAGGATGAAGTCGAGCCCGTAGATGTTCTTCAACTCGATCGCGCCCGCGCCCAAGGCCTCGACCGCATTGTCTTCCGGGCTCCCGCTCTGCATCCCTCAATGGACGTGGTGCTGCAACAGGAGAACCCGCGAGGCTCGGAAGACCGCATCCAGCCTCCGACCCTGGACGTTCTGCTGCAATCTCTCGAGGACCGAATCTCATCGTTGCGCTCCACCCCCGCGTCCGGCTCCGCGCTCCCCACCGTCTACG
>JBBROU010000006.1:0-69564 GCA_038229055.1 Bryobacterales bacterium
CGACATCAAAGCGCACACGAAACACGTGTTGGATGAGATTCAGAAGCAACTGGAAGGCGCCGGTTCTTCCATGGACAAGGTGCTGAAGTGCAACGTCTATCTGCTGCGCGGCGAAGATTTCCAGGCCATGAACGAGGAATTTCTCGGCCGATTCGGCCCCGAGCCCCCAGTGCGGACCACCATCGCCGCCGCCTGGATTCCGGGCGATTCGCTGATTGAAATTGACGTGATCGCGGCGTTATAGCAGCGCCCGGTGCGCAACTCAAGACTACTCGAACCCATAGCCACGAACATGAGTAAGCAACTGCTATGACGCTCAAAAGAAAGACGTTTAACCCCAAGCGCCGGATATGCACGAAGCAGGAGTTCGAGAACCGGCAAGAGGTTTTATCCGAGCTTCTCGAACACGTCCGCTACGGAGGAAATCCGGAACACAAGCGCAACTCAGGCGATTTTGGCCTGACTCCGCCCGCCGCGGCCAGGCCTGGGAAGACGCTTTGTGACGAGGTAAAAATTTTCACCCGCAACGAAGCTCTCAGTCTGCTACAAGAAGGTTTTCGTCGCGGCATGTTTAGCCCTCAAGAGCATAACGGTTGGCCCCAGAACGTCTGGGCCGTGACCAAGAGTGGGGAGCCGCTTGAAGCACAACGCGAACGTGATGGCGTCTATCACGGCTACCCAATGCCGCGGGCTGATCCCTTCCGGGAGGAAGTCCTGGAACGGTGGGCGCCTCAATAATGCCTGGTCTGTCGATCGAACTCAAGTGGCTTCCCCCTTTTCAGGGAGCACCGGAAATCGGCAGAACCTCCGCAACTGTTCAGATCCATTTCGGAACTGAAAACGCAACGCGCTCTTGGGATGTGTGGTCTGAGTCAGTTCAGGACGGCGCTCGGGTCTCCGCATATCCGCTTGCCATGTGGCTGGCATCGTCATGGTGGCGTGTCCGCTGGGAGCCGCTTCCCTCTCGAATCCGTCTCAACCACGAGCAGGCTCCGGCGGATACGAACTGGCGCATGAGCCACGAGTTGCCGGCCGCCGGTTACGGATTTATCTGGCCACAACTGCTCTTTGCAAGCGACGGCGAGTCGATTCAAGTCATTTGCCGGCAATCCCCGGCCTTGTCCCAGGAACCGGTTCACTATCTTTCGGAGTTCGACGTGGCTGTGCCGGCGCGGGACTTCGAAATAGGAATCGACGGTTTCATTGACCTTGTGCTCCGCAGGCTGGATAGTTTGGGAGAAACGGAGTTGCACCGGCTTTGGCGCGAAGTTCTTGCCGAGCGCGCCGATCGGGACCAATCGGCTTCAAGAAAGATAGAGGCCCGTCTCGGATACGATGCCGACGAGGCACCGCCATCTTTGCTCGAGCGTCTCCTCAAACTTGCCACTGAGGTAGGCGCCGCCGCCGCCGGCGAGATCGCTCCAGTCTGTGCCGGAACCAATCCAACAGACGCGCTGCAAAAGGTGATGCGTCTTGCTTCCCAGCCTGGAATTCAGGGAAGAGTCTCCATTCCAGATCAGGCAAGCGTCGTCCCCAAGGGAACCGTGCCTCCATGGCAACGCGCTAGTCAACTTGCGACTTCTGTTCGGAGCTCGCTCGGCCTGGGTGTTGGGCCACTGGACGACAAGACGGTCGCTGAACTCTTACAGATTTCACCGGACGATCTCAATGAAAAACCATCAGCTCCCGCACCGATGGGCTTGGCGGTTCGCTCGGGAAGTGATCGGGACTTGAAGTTGCTTTTTCATAAGAGGAATCGACCGGCGCGCAGGTTTGAGGCGGCTCGCTTCATCGCCGATTACCTTTCCGCTGAAGGACGTGACCGATGGCTTCCGATTACGGACGCGGCGACAGCGCGACAGAAGTTGCAGCGCGCTTTTGCCGCCGAGTTTTTGTGCCCCATCGACTCCCTCCGAAAATACTTGGGCAACGAGTTCCTCCCGGAGGCCTTTGAAGACGCGGCGGAGCATTTTGGGATCTCAGAGATCGCTATCAAGAGCCATTTGGCCAACCATCACCTAATACCGCGCACCCTCGTGGACTCGGATACAGCCTCGTGAGTCTGCGTTCAACAATCCCCCGCAAGTTTCACCGATAAGGCACAAACCCCGTCGTCTTCGTCCGCAGCTTCAGCACCGACGTACTCGACGTGATGTACAGCGTCTTCCAGTCCTGATCGCCCCAGGCTAGATTCGCCGTCTGTTCCGGCAGAGCGATGGTGCCTAAGTGTCGGCCCGACGCATCGAACACCCAAATGCCGCCCTGTCCCGTAACGAACAGATTTCCGCTAACGTCGACACGCATGCCGTCCGGATCGCCCGGCCCGTCGAGCTTTGCAAACAGCCGCCCATTCCTCACACTGCCTTTCGAAAAGTCATAAACGTGGATGTCCTTCCGCTCGCTGTCGTCCACGTACAATTTCCGGCCGTCGGGCGAAAACGCGAGACCATTCGGCTGAGCCAGATCGCGAATGAGCAACCGCACCGAGCCATCCTGAGCGAGCCGGTAAACGCCCTGATACGCCAACTCCTGCTTCTCGCCCTTGACCAGATCCAGCGTCGGATCCGTAAAGTACAGCGCTTTGTCCGGTCCCAGCACCACATCGTTGGGACTGTTGAACCGCTTGCCGTCGAAGCGATCGGCCAGCACCGTGTCCTTTCCATCTGGCGCCACGGCGATGATGGCGCGGAGCACGCTGGCGCAATCGATCAGCCGGTTCTTCGCGTCGTAGGTGTTGCCGTCGGGGTCGCCCAAGCTCACCACGTCTTCGTGATGACCGTCTGGATAAAGCTTGAAAATCTTGTTGGTCACCTCATCGCTGACATAGAGAAAGCCCCGCTGGTCCCACACCGGACCTTCCGTGAAGCCAAAGCCGGAAGCCACAGTCTGAAGTTCGGTGCCTCGCGCGATCAGATTCCAAAACTCCGGCGCCTTCGCTTGCAGTTCGAACTTCGCCGGCGCCTTCACTGCAAAGAATGAAATCTGTTCGAGCGTCGGCCATTGCTGCCGATCGTTCATCTTTCGCTCCCCGGCGGCGCGCTGCTGGATGGTCGTCCGAGCTGGCGGTGTCTGACCGAAGAACTGCTTGTAGACGCCATTCATCTTCGTGAAGTCCGCAAGATCGTCCAGATAAACATTCGAGGCCACCACATTTTCGAAACCTAAGCCGGCTTCTTCCAGGCCGTCCAGCAGATTCCGAAACGTCTGCCGCACTTGCCCTTCGACCGTGTCGGAGTAGATGCCGCTCAGCGGACCCGGAATGAACCCCGACTTAGCCGAGCAATAGTAAGTGTCCCCGGCAAGCACGCACGGACTCGCGGTCGGGCTCGGCGGCATATTCTTCGGCCGCACGGCACGACGCTGGCTTAAATCCCGAACCGCAACGCCGGTGAATTCGATCTTCCTCCCATTCGGCAAAGCCGCGACCTGAATCGTCGCTCGGGCCGGCGTATTTCCGAATTCGAAATGCTTCGCATATTCCTGGTTCATCGGCTCATAACCGGCGGCATCGGTGAGGTACGGGTTCACGAACACCATATGGCCGTAATCCAGACCCGCGGCCTTCAACACTGCGCCCATCCGCTCGAGCGCCTGCTGGACTTCAACTGCGGCCTCGGCCGGCCCAGGTGCGCGGCAATCCGAAATATAAGCCCGCTCGGGCGTCAGAACCGCATCCGGGACGGCGCCACTGGCCCCGCTCACGAATACCGGTTTTCTGGTCCCGGGATCCCGAATCACCACGGCATTCACCTCCAGCGGAGTCTTGTCGGGAAGACTGGCGATACCGAGCATTGAACGCGCCGGCCCGCCGTTTGGAAACGAGGCAGCCCACGCCTTCTCAACTTCGCCGAAGGCGCTGTGGTCGGTCACGTAGACCTGCGCGTAGACAAGCCCTTCCATCGAAAAGCCGGCCTCCTGGACGATGCTCCGAATATTCTCCAGGCACTGGCGCAGTTGCCCGGCCGGATCGGAAGGAAACTCCCCGTCGGCCTTTCTTGCGCCCTGTCCCGAAACATAAAGATAATTGCCCGCCACAACGCCGGGACTGTAGGGTCCGATAATTTTTGCGCCCGGCGGAAATATTCCCTTGACGTTTTGCGCGCTCAGAGAAGTGGCAGCCCCGAACATTAATAAGCAGGTGCGCCACGTCCGTTTCCTTGACTCGGTCATGTAGGTCATATCATAATCGCGGATAACACATAAAGGGGTTTTTACGAATGAGGAATCGTGGTTTCGTGAAGGTTTTAGCATTCGTCGCTTTTTCCGCTGCAATGTTGCACGCTGACGTCACCGGCTCCATTTTTGGCACTGTCCGCGATTCAACCCAGGCCGCCATCGCCGGAGCTCATGTGGTCGCCACCAACGTGGAAACCAATCTTGCAAAAGATGCCATCTCCGGTCCCGACGGCGAATACCGCCTGCTGGCACTTCCTGCCGGATCGTACCGCGTGCAGGCGACTGTATCGGGATTCCAGGATTTCGTCACCACCAACATCGATCTGAAGGTGAACGATCGATTGAAGGTGGATGTGATCCTGGAAGTCGGCAGCATCAAGCAAGAGGTACGTGTTGAAGCGAATGCTCTCCAAATCGAAACGGAGAACACTCAGCTCGGCGACGTGATCGAGACCAAGAAACTGCTTTCGCTTCCATTGAATGGCCGCAGCTTTATCGACCTGCTGGGCCTGCAGGCGGGCGTGGTGCCAACTACCTCGGGAGCCATTCAGCAGGACCGTCCCGTGTCGGGTGGCCTCTCGGCCGGCAACGTATCCGTCAACGGGCAGCGTGAAACTGCGAACGCGTTCCTGGTGAATGGAAGCGACGTCAGCGAAGGCCGCAACATGGGCGCGGGCGCCATCCCGAACCTCGACTCCATCGCCGAATTCCGTCTGATTACGAATAGCTTCGATGCCGAATACGGCCGTTTCAGCGGCAGCGTGATGAACGCTATCACCAAGAGCGGCACCAATGCCTTTCATGGAGCGGCGTTCGACTTCTTACGCAACGACAAACTCGACGCGCGTAACTTCTTCGACCCGACGAAAAGCGAACTTCGCCGCAACCAGTTCGGCTTCGCCATCGGGGGGCCATTTTGGAAGAACAAGCTGTTCTGGTTTACCGACTACCAAGGCACGCGCCAGGTGCAAGGCGCCAGCACCGGTTTAGTTCGGGTGCCATCGCTCGATCAGCGCAATGGTAACTTCGGCGCCGGCGCTTTTTCAAACAATGTTCAAGGCGACTATTGGGCGCAAGTTCTTTCGCAGCGGCTGGGCTACACCGTCACGAACGGTCAGTCCTACAACGACGTGTTTCCGAATGGGGTGATTCCGAAGAGCGCATGGTCGAAGCCGGCGATCGGTCTGCTCCCCTACATTCCGGCGCCCAATCAGGCCGGTAGCAACTTCGCCGATGCCAGCCAGAAAGGCAGAGTCAGCGACGACAAGATCGGCGAACGCGTTGACTTCAACAACCAGCTCACCGGCAACTGGTCCGTCTACATGCACCACGACTGGTCCGACGTTTATAACCCGCTCGCCGCGGCAAGCGTCCCCGGATTCCCGGCTGAGACGCCCACCAGTGTGTATCTCGCCAGTATCGGCAACACCAAGACGCTGAGTCCGACAACGGTGAATGAGTTCCGGGTCAGCTTCTTCCGCACCGCCACCACAACCACCAAGCCAGGCGGCAGTTTCGCGAAGCTTCCGGATCTTGGTTTTGTAAGCGGGCTGGGAACGCTCGGTATCAACCCGTCCGGCCCGGCGGGTTTTCCGCAAACAGTTCCGCCGATTTACTTCAACAGCTTCTCTATCGGCGTGCCCACGCTCACTACGTATCAGCCCAACAACACGTGGCATTTCTCGGACAGTTTTTCCAAAGTGGCGGGCTCTCACACGCTGAAGTTTGGAGGCGAGTTCCGCTCACTCCAGATCAATGAAAGAAACACTTGCGCGCCCAATGGGGACTTCACTTTCGCGGGCCTCGAAACCGGCATCGACTTCGCCGACTTCTTGTTGGGCGCTCCATCGAGCTACAACCAGTGCAGTCAACAATTCCTCGATTCCCGCTCTCATTACGGCGGAGCTTTCGCGCAGGACGCTTACAAAATTAAGCCGAATTTCACGCTGAACCTGGGACTGCGTTGGGAGTTTAGCCAGCCCTGGTATGACACTCAAGGCAAAATCGAGACCATCGTTCCGGGTCTTCAGTCGACCCAATTCCCGACCGCGCCGAGAGGCTGGGTAGTTCCGGGCGATCCTGGAATTCCGAAAACGCTCGCGCAAACTCAGTACAACAAATTCGCGCCTCGCGTCGGCATTGCTTACTCGCCCGACTTCAAAGATGGCGTTCTCGCCAAACTAACTGGCGGACCCGGAAAAACCAGCATCCGCGCCGCATTTGGGATCTATTACACGTCCATCGAGGATCTCAATCTGTTCTACGAAGTCGGTGACGCCCCCTTCGGCCTATATTGGGTCAGCCCGGTACCGCCGCTTTTCGAGGAGCCTTTCCGAACGCGCTCGGACGGCTCGTCTCAAAACCAGCGCTTTCCCTTCACGTTCCCGACGCCTGGATCTCCCGCGAACAAGACGCTTGACTATTCGACTTATCTGCCGATTTCTTATTCGCCGGGATACTCGATTCACAACAAGCTACCCTATGCGGAGCACTTCAACTTCTCCATTCAGCGGCAGCTGTCAGGCAGCACAGTGCTTACGCTCGCCTATGTGGGAACTGAAGGCCACCGGCTCATTTCGCAGTATGACGCCAATCCAGGCGATCCCAAGCAGTGTCTGCAACTCGCCGCGGAAGGCGCAACACCGCGGTGCGGACCCGGATTAGAATCCGCCGTTTTCACGCGGCCTGACGGGTCTGTGGTGCAAGGCACCCGCAATGCGCTCGGTCCCGCATTCGGCTATGGCAACACGTTTACGGCGAATATCTCAAACTCGAACTATCACTCCCTGCAGATCAGCGCGGAGCGCAAGGCAGCCAATCTGACATTCCTGGCAGCTTACACGTATGGAAAGTCAATCGACAATGCTTCCGGCTTCAACGACTGGGTTAACTTCACGAATTACCGTCTCAGCCGGGCTCTCTCGGCCTTTGACGTCCGGCATAACTTCGTCGTGAGTTACAACTGGGCTTTACCTTTTCCGCGGTTCCTCGGCGGAGCCCCGAGACGTCTGGTTAACGGTTGGAACTTCGTGGGCATCACGCGCGCGACAACAGGCTTCCCGATCTCTCTCAGTGAAGGCGGCATGGACATCTCCCTCGTCGGCAGCGGCAGCACCGATGTGCCCGACTTAGTCGGCAAAGTGATTACGCAAGACCCGCACAAGCCCGGGCCGAATGGCGCGAATACGTTTTTTCTTCCCGGAGCGTTCGCCGCTCAGGCGTTAGGCACATTCGGCAATGCAAATCGACGCTTTTTCCACGGCCCGGGAATCTTCAACACCGATTTCGCGCTGATGAAATCGACCGCGATTACCGAGTCCACCGAGCTTCAGTTCCGCGCGGAGTTCTTCAACATCTTCAACCACACCCAGTTCAACAACCCGTCCGGCAACTTCGCCAGCGGGAACTTCGGGGTCGTCACCAGCGCTCGCGACTCCCGCATCGGTCAGATAGGCTTAAAGTTTGTTTTCTAAAGGGAAAGCAATTCTTGCAATCACGCTGTTTGCTTGGGGCGCGGCGTGGGCGCAGACCACTGCGTCGGAACACTTCAACCGCGGCAGCCGGATGCTGGGCAGCTTGGATGCGGCCGGGGCCGTCTCTGAGCTCGAAGCAGCCCGGAAGCTCAGCCCCGCGGACACACAGATCACCTGCCTTCTTGCTCGCGCGTACCTGCAAGCAGGCAGACCTTCGCCGGCCATCGACACCTTCGCTGCGTGCGTGTCTCGACGTCCGCGCGACTTTGAGGCGCGTTATTACTTCGGCATCGCGCTGGGACAGGAAGGCCGCATCCCGGAGGCCGCCGCGCAGTTCGCCGGCGCCGTCTCCTTCAAGCCCGCGTTCGGGCCCGCGCACCAGAGTTTGGCAATCGCGTTACGGCGGACCGGCCAAGACGTGCGTGCCTTAGTCGAGTTTCGGCGCGCTGTGCGTCTGATGCCTGACAACCCGATCTCCTGGGCGGATTTGGGCTTGGCGGAAAAGGCGGCCGGCAATATCCCCGCTGCGATCGCCGCCTTCCGCGAAGCACTTCGCCTGAAACCGGACTACGACCGAGCCGGCTATGGCCTCGCCATCGCCTTGCGGAGGGCGGGCGAGAACGCGGCCGCATCTTCCCGGATGCGAAGTGTTTCCGAAAGTCACAGGCAGCGCGAGCAGCGTGCGGAAGCGCTCAAGCTTCTTCAGGATGCCAAGGCTCTGAACAGTGAGGCCGCATATCGAAAAGTAGTCGAAGCGGCGCCGGACTTCGCACCGGCTCACATGGCATTCGGAATCTTCTATGCACGCAACGGCAACGCCCAGAAAGCCGCTGCGGAGCTGCAGCAGGCTACCGTGTTGGATCCGGATTCCGCCGATGCCCGTTACAACTACGCGCTCGTCCTCTCGGCTGCCGCACGTTGGAACGAAGCTTCGCGGGAGCTTGCCGAGGCCATCGCGCTCGACCCCGCACATCTGGAAGCGCGCATGCAATTAGGCAACGTTCTCACCAATCAAAAGGAATACGCCCGCGCTGTTTCGACCTATCAGGAAATACTGCACCGGAATCCGGATCTCGCCGAGGCTTGGAACAATCTCGGCCTCGTATGGTTGCAGATGGCGAAGCTCTCTGAGGCCGAGACGTCTCTGCTGAACGCAACAGCCCTGAAGCCCGGCTATGCCGCGGCCCATTACAATCTCGCCCTGACGCTCCAGGGGCTGCGGGATCGCGAGGCTGCGGCTAAGGAATTTGCCGAAGCTGCCAAGCTCGATCCCGCCTTGGCCTCCGGTCCGCGGTAAATGTTGACTTGGCCCACACTGGACGTCTAGAGAAAAACGAATGAAAGCCTTTTATCTCACCATTACTCTGCTCGCGGCCGGCACGCTCTGCTCCGCCGCCGATAAAATCGATTCGAAGGTCCTCACCGGCGAAAGCGCGTTTGCCGATTATCACAACATTCAGCCCGGCGTCTTTCGAAAGATCACGGCTGAGAGCCTCCCAAAACCGTACGCGACAAAAGGCGTTGGGAACGGCCCAACAGTAGTGCCGAAACCGCCGGGTGCCTGGCCCAAAGCGCCGAAAGGATTTAAAGTTGAACTCTATGCCGCGGGCTTGCACGAGCCGCGCGAAATACGCCGCGCTCCTAACGGTGATCTTTTCGTCGCGGAAACCGATTCCGGGGAGTTGGAAATTTTCCGGGGGATCACCAAGGAAGGCAAACCGGAGCAGACCTCCGCCTTCACAAAGGGTTTGCACGGCCCCTTCGGGATTGCCTTCTACCCGCCTGGAGCCGATCCTCAGTGGGTCTACATAGGCAACGAAAACTCCGTGGTTCGCGTGCCCTATAAGAACGGCGACCTGAAGGCCACCGGTCAAGCCGAAACGATCATCCCAAAACTTCCGACCGGCGGCCACTCCACTCGCGATGTTGCGTTTTCACTCGACGGCAAGCGCATGTTCGTCTCCGTGGGGTCTCTGTCGAATGTGGACAATGCGGATACGCATCCTCGCGAGAAGTTACGCGCCAATATCCTGGAATATACGCCCGAAGGGAAGTTCGTCAAGGTGTACGCCTCGGGCATCCGCAATCCCGTCGGAATCGCCATCAACCCCATCACCAACGAGCTCTGGTGCTCGGTGAATGAGCGCGATATGCTCGGTGACAATCTGGTTCCTGACTACATCACTCATGTTCAGGAAGGCGGATTTTACGGTTGGCCCTGGTACTACATGGGAAGCAATCAGGACCCGCGGCTGAAAGGCACCCACCCGGAACTGCAAGGTCACGTGATCGTGCCCGACGTTCTGCTGCAGCCGCATAACGCCTCGCTCGAAATGATGTTTTATGACGGAAAGCAGTTCCCCAAGGAATATTCGGGCGATATCTTCGCCGCCGAACATGGGTCATGGAATAAAGCCGTGCGCACGGGCTACGAAGTGGTGCGTGTCCCGCTCACCAACGGCCATGCTTCGGGGGAATACGAAGATTTCCTGACCGGCTTTGTAACCGAGAGCGGTGAAGTGTGGGGCCGCCCGGTCGGAGTCGCTACCGCGACCGACGGTTCGCTGATGGTGACCGACGACGGATCGAAATCGATCTGGCGCATCACGTATGTCGGGAAGTAGCGCTAGGCGTTACTTTCCCCGGCCCGTATAGAATCACCCCCGGCCGCGCGCCCGAGTGCTTGCCCTTCGCGAGCACCATCTTCCCATTCACCAGAACGTATGCCACGCCGCTGGCATACTGGTGCGGTTTCATGTAGGTGGCATTGTCGATGATCGTCGCCGGATCGAACACCGTCACGTCCGCCCACATGCCGGGGCGCAGCAAACCGCGATCGAAGATATGAATCTTAGTCGCATTCGCCGAAGTCATCTTGCGAATAGCTTCTTCCATCGACAAAACATGCTCATCGCGGACATAGCGCCCCAACACTCTCGGGAAAGTGCCATAGGATCGCGGATGCGGGTTGCCCTCCGACAGGGGCCCTTCCGTCTTGAAAGCCAGTCCATCCGAACCGATCGATACAAACGGCTGCTGCAGCGCATACCGCATATCTTTCTCGTCGTGGTGAAAGTAGACGGTCGGCACCGTTCCTCCGTTCTCTTCAAGAAGCTTGAACAGAGCATCGAGCGGCTTGGCGCGCATATCGTCAATGACCTCGTTCATGCGCTTGCCCTCGTACTTTTTATAGGCGGGATTCGAAAGCGAAACCAGTAGCATTCCTTCCCACCCTCCCGTCGCGGTGTAGTGGTTGTACCAACCTGAACCGGGAATGCCGTTCTCAATTTCGCTCTCCAACCGTGGACGCAGAGCTGGATCCTTCAGCCGCCGGATCAGTGCTGCCGATCCGCCTTCGTGTGCCCATGGCGGAATGATGGTCGCAAGATCGTTCTGCCCCGCGCGATAGGGATATACGTTGGCCGTGACTTCCGCCCCGCTCGCTCGTGCCTGCGCAATGCGGGCGATCAGTTCCGGCATCTGGCCCCAGAGGTTGTGATCGGCCAGCTTCAGGTGAATGATGTCGACCGGCACGCCGCTTTCCCGGCCGATTCTGATCGCCTCCGCGACTGACTCAAATACACCCTGCCCTTCGGTGCGCATATGTGTCGAGTAGATGCCGCCATATTCCGCAGCCGCCTTGCACATCGCGATCAGAGAATTCGTATCGATCCATGAACCGGGCGGGCCGCTGAGTGAGCTCGCCACTCCCAGAGCGCCCTGCCTCATAGCTTCCCGCACGAGTTCCTGCATTTGCGCCAGTTCCGCCGCCATCGGCGGCCCCGCCTGCTCGCCGCGAACATAGGTCCAGATTTGACTCGATCCAACATAACTCCCCACGTTGGTCGAGATGCCGCCCTTCATCAGCCGCGCAAAGTAACCGTCGAAGTCGCGCCAATCCGCGGGAAATTCTTTGTCTTTCTGTTTGCCGCCATCGGGTGCCGCCGAACCCCCTTCACCCAGGATCATCGACGTCACACCTTGCCGGATCATGCTCTCGGCGTTCCCGTCGGTGAGCAGCGTGTAATCCGAGTGGTTGTGAATGTCGATGAATCCAGGCGCCACCACCAAGCCCCGCGCGTCGATCACAGTCGCCGCGGTGCTGCGGGAGAGTCCGCCCATCCCCGCAATTCTTCCCTCGCGAATTCCTATGTCACCGACCCACGATGGATTCCCGGTTCCATCGACAATCCTTCCATTCCGGATCAGCACATCGAAGTTCTGCGCGCCAAGCATAGCGCTGAAAATCAGGAAACAGAAACACTTCATGCCGAGATTGTAAGCTCTGGAGCGCGCGGTGCGGGAACTGGTTTCCCGCCGCTCCCCCGGAAATTGGCCGTCCTGTTAAGATGATTTTGGTCCTAAAGAGCCATGAAATTGAGCCTCGCGTTGCTG
Source organism: Bryobacterales bacterium (assembly GCA_038229055.1). GTDB lineage: Bacteria > Acidobacteriota > Terriglobia > Bryobacterales > Bryobacteraceae > JANYJA01. The sequence continues at coordinate 12,045 of JBBROU010000006.1, forward strand.
ATGATCGGGACTTGGCTGTGGGCGCTTCCGCCAAGCGATTCCAAGATCGAGTTCGAAAACGATTCGGTCCGCGTAGTGCGGGTTCACTACAATCCGCACGAGAAGACCGCGGTGCATGACCATCCCGCAACACCTACCGTGTTTGTCTATATCACCGATGGAGGCCGGTTGCGGCTCGGGCACGAAGGAACTGAGCCGGTCGTTCGACCTCCGGTTAAAATGGGCGGCATCCGGTTTCAAAAAGGCGTCTTTGAGAGACATTGGGTGGAAGAATTAGATGGCGTGGAGAGCGAATATCTCCGCATTGAATTGGAGACGCGGCCAGTGGATTTGCCCGAGTCCGACGTGCGGCGCGCTCCGGCCGATCGCACTCCTTACGAGAGCGGGATGATTCGAATCCTGCGGGTGACCTGCGCGCCCCAAAGCCCGTGCCCGGTTTCGGCGCATCCGGAGGATCCCGCGGTGGTCGTATTCAGGAATGGGTTCGTTTGGCGTGCTGCGGGCGATCCGCCGATCTCGAATGCAGCCGGCGAACCGGTGGAGCAGGTGCGCGTGGAGCTAAAAACAGAGCCGCTTAAATGAACCGGTATAGCCTGAGACACTCACTTCTCCTAGCGGCCACACTCGGCGCCGCCCTTGCGCAGACCGAGCCGGAATACATGCGGGACATCCTGAAACAGGAGGTTCTCTCTCCGGCGGTCGCAATGTTTCAACTGCGGCAATACATTTTGCAGCGAGTCGCCAAGCCACCCGCTCCAACCAGTGGCGCGGTGTGGACCGCCGAATCGAAACGCCTTCGACAGCAGATCCTGAACGATGTCGTCTTCCATGGCTGGCCGAAGGAGTGGGTCGATTCGAAACCCAAGTTCGAGGATCTCGGTGTCATGCCGGGGAATGGTTACCGCATGCGCAAATTCCGCTACGAGATCGTTCCTGGATTCCAATCGGTCGCGATTCTTTATGAACCGCTGAACATGAAGGGCAAAATGCCTGCCATCCTCAACGTAAACGGGCACGCGGGGGCGCCCGGCAAGGCGGTTGAGTATAAACAGAAGCGCAACATCACTTTCGCGCGCAACGGAATTCTGTCGCTCAACCTCGAGTGGCTCTCCTGCGGCGAGCTCCGCCAGGAACAGAACGAGCACTGGTACGGCGCGCATCTCGACTTGGTCGGCGCCAATGAGCTTGGGTTGTTTTATCTGGCGATGCGCCGCGGCCTCGATTTTCTATACGATCACCCCAACACCGACCGGTCGCGAATCGGCATGACGGGCCTGTCGGGCGGCGGTTGGCAGACCATCGTCCTCAGTTCTCTCGACGAACGCGTCAACGTGGCCGTTCCGGTCGCCGGGTTCTCCGGTATTGCGCCCCGCGTCGAGGCCAAAGAGCATGGCGACCGGGGCGACATCGAGCAGAACGCCACCGATCTTTTCGATGGTCGCGATTACACCTGGCTCGCCGCCATGCGCGCGCCGCGCCCGACCTTGGTCGCGTACAACGCCGAGGACGATTGCTGCTTCCGGGCTGCGATGGTGAAGCCCGGCATCTTCGACGCGATCGTCCCCTTTTTCACGCTGTACAACAAGCAGAACGATTTCGCATGGCATGAGAATCGCGACCCCGGAACGCACAACTATCAACTCGATAACCGCATGGCCGCATACGATTTCGTCAGCCGGCACTTCAAACTTCCACCGATCAAAGAAGATCCGGCAATCGGGTCGGAGGTCAAAAGTTACGACGAACTGGTCGTAGGTTTGCCGGGCGACAACCTCACCATCGCCGCACTGGCCCGGCAAATGGCGGGGCAGGTGAAGCGGGACGCACTCCCGTCCGACCCAGCCGCCCTGAATAGCGAACGCGACAAATTGAGGACCGTTGTTCGCTACCGCCCCGCCAAGGTGGATCGTGTCTGGACAACTGGAATCACCAAGCACGGCGGAGTGGAATCGAAGTCGCATCTTTTTGCCATGGCCGATGGTCTGACTTCGAACGCAATCTGGTTGCGAGCCATCGGAGCGCCCGACACCGCGGTCGCCACCATCATCCTGAATGACAAAGGCAAGCGCGCATCGGCGGTTGCGGTAACCAATCGCGTGAACCGCGGGGAACAGGTGCTCGCGCTCGACTTGCCCTTTCAGGGCGATGCTTGGGATCAGGAAGGCACCTGGAGCCTCGGGCAGATGCTCTATGCCACCGGCGACCGCCCGCTCGGCGTCGAGGTGGCTCACCTGATCGAACTCTCCCATTGGCTCAAGCGCCGGGGCGCGGGCCAAGTGCGCGTCGAGACAACCGGCATTCGGAATCAGGTAGTAGCGCTGGTCGCCAATGCGCTCGAGCCCTCTTTATTTACCGAACTTGTGGTGCGGCAGGGAATGCCGAGCCTGCGATATCTGGTCGATAAGCCAGTCAAGTATCAGGACGCGGCGGACCTCTTCTGTCTTGACCTATATAAGGTCACCGACCTCGACAGGCTCGCCGCTCTGGGTGCTCCCGCAAGGGTGACGACGGAAACACTTGAGGAGCGATGAGGAACATGGTTTTATGGTCCTTGCGAAGCATTCGTCATTTTCTACTTGGGTTCATATTGCCGTTCGGGAGCGGTTCGCTTCTCGCCGCAGCCAGCCCTGTTGAGTTTAACCGGGACATCCGTCCCATCTTTTCCGACCGCTGCTACACGTGTCACGGGCCCGATCAGGCGAATCGAAAGAGCAAACTGCGCCTGGATATCGAAGCCGGCGCCAAAGCGGACTTGGGCGGCCGCTTCGGAATCGTACCGGGAGATCCCTCAAAAAGCGAAGTCATCCGGCGAGTCACGGCTGACGACACCCACCGCATGCCGCCCGCGTATGCTGGATTGCCGAAATTAACCGATCGTGAAATCGATCTGCTGACTCGTTGGACCCAGCAAGGCGCCGCATGGCAGAAGCATTGGTCTTTCATTCCCCCGGTTCGGCCAAATCTCCCCTCCGTGAGCGAACGAACTTGGCCTCGCAATCCCATTGATTATTTTGTAATGGCCAGGCTGGATCGCGAAGGCTTGAAGCCGTCTCCCGAAGCGGACCGCCGCGCGTTGATCCGGCGCGTAACGCTCGACCTCACCGGCCTGCCTCCCTCGCCCAAAGACGTGGAAGCATTCGTCGACAACACGGCACCCGATGCCTACGAGCGTGTGGTCGACCGGTTACTCGCGTCACCGCGTTACGGCGAGCGCATGGCCATGCCGTGGCTCAATGCCGCACGTTACGCCGACACCAATGGCTATCAAACCGACGGCGAACGTTCCATGTGGCGCTGGCGGGATTGGGTCATTGATGCATTCAACCGAAACATGCCGTTCGACCGCTTCACCGTGGATCAAATCGCCGGAGACATGCTGCCGAACGCAACGCTCCAGCAGACCCTGGCAACCGGGTTCAATCGCAATCATCGCGGGAACGGCGAAGGCGGAATCATTCCTGAAGAGTATGCCGTCGAGTACGTCGTAGACCGCGTTGAAGCCACCTCCACGGTTTGGCTCGGAGTCACGCTCGGCTGCGCCCGGTGCCACAACCACAAGTACGATCCGTTTACGCAGAAGGAGTTCTACCAGTTTTTCGCCTACTTTAACAATGTTCCAGAGCGCGGCAAGGCATTCAAATACGGCAACTCCCCTCCCGCCATTCCCGCTCCTACGGCGGAACAGGAGACTCGCCTTGCCACGGTAGATCAAAACCTCGCAATCGCGCGTCGGCATTTGACCGAAGCGGAGCCGGAAATCTCGAAGCTTCAACATAAGTGGGAAAAGTCCCTCGCGCGTGACCCATCTCTCGACTGGGCAACCGACCGCCACGTTGCCGTGCACCTGCCACTCGCGGGCGACCTTCGCGGCGAATTCCACAACGATCTCCCGAAGTCGGAGAAGGACGCCGATCTTATGGAGAACGGCCCGCCGGCGGTTCAGGCGCCACCCTCTGCTCCGATCGAAGCTTTGTGGAAAGACGGGAGCGCCGAGTATGTCAACGGCAGGACGGGTCAAGCCGGCGTTTTCGATGGCGGCAGATACATCGAAATCGGCAACATCGCTGATTTTGGTTTTTATGATTCGTTCACTCTTGCCGCATGGATCTACCCCACTTCCGCCACCGGCGCAATCGTAAGCCGTGCTCAAGATCAAGTCGACGGCGGCGGTCTCGGCTTGTACCTGAAGGACGGTCACGTGCAAGCGAACCTCGTACAGCGCTGGCTGGATGACGGTGCGCGTGCGGAGAGTGAGGCGACGGTCGAACTGAACCGCTGGTCCCATGTGGTCCTCAGCTACGACGGCTCGCGACTGGCAAGCGGTATCGCGGTTTATTTGAACGGTCAGCCTCTGAAACTCAAGATCAATCTCGACGATCTGAACCAATCTTTCGGGATCAAGCAGCCGCTGCGGTTGGGCGCGGGCCTCGGCCCGCAGAACCGCTTTCACGGCATGATCGAGGAACTCCGCATTTATCGCGCAGCGCTGAACCCAACCGACGTGGCGACTCTTTCCGAGCCCCACTCCATCGGCGAACTTGCGCGGATCGCGCCCCAGCAACGCACTCCGACTCAAGCCGCGAAACTGCGTACGTGCTTTCTGGAACTCAATGCCCCAAGCCGGCTCCAACTTGCAAGAAAGGAAATTCTCGATCTGCAAGACTCCCGGCGCGGGCTGCTCGAAACGTTTCCGACCGTGATGGTGATGCAAGAGAGCGCGGTGCCGCGTGATACTCACATCCTGGTGCGCGGGGCTTACGATCGCCCGGGCGATAAGGTTTCACCGGGCGTGCCTGCCGTCCTTCCGCCTCTGCTCGCGGGCGCTCCCAATAATCGGCTCGGTCTGGCTCGGTGGCTGACCGATCCATCCAACCCGCTCCCGGCGCGCGTTGCCATGAACCGCTTCTGGCAAATGTACTTCGGCACAGGCCTGGTCAAGACCGTCGAAGATTTCGGATCGCAGGGCGAGTGGCCCATTCACCTTGACTTGCTCGATTGGCTCGCGACCGAGTTCATCCACACTGATTGGGACGTCAAGGCCATGCAAAAAACAATCGTCATGAGTGCCACCTACCGGCAAGCTTCAAAAGTCACTCCGGAACTGTGGCAGCGCGACCCTGAAAACCGGCTGCTTGCGCGTGGGCCTCGGTACCGCCTCGGCGCGGAGACGTTGCGCGATCAGGCGTTGGCTGTTTCGGGACTGCTGGTCGACAAAGTCGGAGGCCCTTCCGTCAAGCCGTATCAGCCGCCTGGCCTATGGAAAGAACTGACCGGCGGCGAAGATTATCGGCCGGATGTCGGTGAGGCCTTGCATCGCCGCAGCCTTTATACCTTCTGGAAGAGAACTTCTCCGCCGCCGACGATGATGAACTTCGACGCCGCCGGCCGCGAGACTTGCGTGGTTCGCGAACAGCGGACCAACACCCCGCTGCAGTCGCTGGACTTGATGAACGACGTGACCTATCTCGAAGCCGCCCGTTCGCTCGCCGAGCGGATGATCCGCGAAGGCGGGTCCACACCGGCCGAGCGCATTGCCTACGCGTTCGAGCTAGCGACCTCCCGGCCGCCCACGTCGCATGAGAGCCGGATTCTACTGTCCGGTTATAAATACAATCTCGATATCTTTCAAGGCGACCGATCCGCCGCCGCGAAATACATCAGCGTCGGCGATCGCCCCGTCGATCCCAAGCTGGACGCGGGTGAGGCCGCGGCTTATATGAACGTAGCCAGCGTGATTCTAAATCTGGATGTAACGGTTTCCAAGGAGTGATTGTGGACCTTGCCGAAAATACCCTTCGCACACGCCGCTATTTCTTCGGTAAGACTAGCGCCGGGCTCGGCGTTGCGGCGCTTGCGAACTTGCTCGGAACGAATCTGCTCGGCGGCGACGCCGGTGCGACCTCATCCGACGGCAACTCGGGGCTGCCCGGTCTGCCGCATTTCCCCCCAAAGGCCAAACGCGTTATTTACTTGTTCCAATCTGGCGGGCCTTCTCAGATGGACCTGTTCGACTACAAGCCAAAGCTCAAAGATCTCCAGAAAACGGAGTTGCCCGACTCCATACGAATGGGACAACGTCTTACTGGAATGACTTCGATGCAAACCAGTTTCCCGGTTGCTCCTTCGATATTCCAGTTCAAACAGTACGGCAGCTCGGGAGCTTGGGTCAGCGAGTTGCTGCCGCACTTCGCGAAAGTCGCCGATCAGGTTTGCTTCATCAAGTCGATGTATACCGAAGCGATCAATCACGATCCGGCGGTGACGTTCTTCCAAACCGGCTTTCAGCTTGCTGGGCGCCCCTCGATCGGTGCCTGGCTGTCCTACGGATTGGGCAGCGAGAACAAAGATTTGCCCGCCTTCGTCGTGATGATTTCGCAAGGCACCGGAAACCTGAACGATCAGCCCCTTGCCGACCGTCAGTGGGGCAGTGGATTCATTCCCACCCGGTATCAGGGGGTCAAGTTCCGCTCAATAGGCGATCCGGTGCTGTATCTTTCCAATCCCGCCGGTTTCACGTCCAGTCAGCGGCGGCGCTTTATTGACGATGTTGCAAGCCTGAATCAAGTCGAAATGGAGAGCTTCGGCGATCCCGAAATCGCGACCCGCATCGCTCAGTACGAAATGGCGTACAAGATGCAGTCCTCGGTGCCTGACTTGATTGATCTCTCGCGAGAATCGCCGAAGACCTTCGAGCTCTATGGACCCGACTCGCGTAAACCCGGCACCTTCGCCGCAAACTGTTTACTTGCGCGCCGGCTCGCCGAGCGCGGCGTCCGCTTCATTCAGCTCTTTCACCGTGGCTGGGATCAACACAACGAGTTGCCGAAGCAACTGCCGGGACAGGCGAAAGATACCGACCAGGCTTGCGCTGGGCTGTTGCAGGATTTGAAACAACGCGGGTTGCTCGAAGACACGCTGGTAGTCTGGGGCGGCGAATTCGGCCGCACTGTCTATTGCCAAGGCAAGCTAACCGCCGACAACTACGGACGCGATCACCACCCGCGCTGTTTCACCATGTGGATGGCCGGCGCCGGGATTAAGCCGGGCATGAGTTACGGCGAGACCGACGATTATTGCTACAACGTGGTCAAGGATCCGGTCCATGTCCACGACCTGCACGCCACCATTCTGCATTGCCTCGGCATCGATCATACGAAGCTGACTTACAAATTCCAGGGCAGGGCGTTTCGCCTTACCGATGTGCGCGGCAACGTGGTGAAGCCTATCCTTAGCTAGAGTTAAACCAGACAGGTTACAGCAGCAGCTTTTTCACTACATTCCCTTCGACATCCGTCAAACGGAAATCGCGGCCCATGTAGTGATAGGTCAGGCGCTTATGATCGAATCCCAAGCGGTTGAGAATCGTCGCCTGCAGATCGTGAACGTGCACCTTGTCTTCGAGAATGTTGAAGCAGAGATCGTCCGTGGTGCCAACCACTTGGCCGCCTTTGATGCCGCCGCCAGCCATCCACATGCTGTAGGCAACGGGATGGTGATCCCGCCCGGCGTTGTCGGCCTCTTCCGGTTTGCGGATCTCGCACATCGGCGTGCGGCCGAACTCGCCGCCCCAAACGACCAGCGTGCTGTCGAGCAGGCCTCGCTGCTTTAGATCCTTGATCAGCGCCGCCGCGGGCTGGTCGGTGATGTCGCAGTTCTTCTTCAGCTTGGTGTTGATGTTCGTGTGGTCGTCCCAACTGGCATGCATCAGCATCACGAAGCGCACACCGCGCTCCACCATGCGGCGGGCCAGCAGGCAGTTCGTCGCGTACGGACGCGTGGGCTCTTTGTTGACGCCGTACATCTCCAGCGTCTCGGGCGATTCCTTCGAGAAATCGAGCAGCTCGGGGCCGGCGGTTTGCATGCGAAAAGCCAGTTCGTAAGAAGCGATCCGCGATGCAATTTCCTGATCTCCGGTCGATTCCAGATGCTGCGTGTTCAGATCGCGAATGGCATCCAGATCCAATCGCTGTTTCGCCGCGGTGATGCCCGACGGGTTCGACAAATACAGAATAGGATCCCCGGAATTCCGAAACATCGTCCCTTGATACGTGGACGGCAGAAAACCGCTCGAAAAGTTCGAGGCGCCGCCGCTGGTGCCGACTCCTGAGCTGAGCACCACAAACCCGGGCAGATTTTGCGACTCGCTGCCCAGTCCGTACACCACCCACGCGCCCATGGTCGGCCGGCCCACCTGCGTCGTCCCGCTGAACAAGAGGAGCTGACCCGGATGGTGATTGAAGGCGTCGGTGTGCATGGAGCGAATCAGGCAGATGTCATCCGCGCAGCTTGCAATGTGCGGCAGGTAATCGGAAATCTCCATCCCGCACTGGCCGTGTTTTTGAAATTCGCGCGGACTGGCGAGCACCGCGGCGGTCGGCTTGATGAACGCCAGCTGAAGATTCTTGGTGATCGATTCGGGAAGCGGTTTGCCATTCCACTTTTTCAATTCCGGCTTGGGATCGAACAGATCGAGCTGGCTGGGGCCGCCTTCCATGAACAGAAAAATGACGTTCTTCGCCTTCGGTGCAAACGGCGGAATCTTGGGGGCAAGCGGATTGGCGGAAGGTGCGGCGCTCGCCGCATAGCCATCCCTTTCCAGAAGATTCGCCAGTGCGATCGTCCCGAGTCCACCGGCGCAATCCTTGAAGAACTTACGACGGCTTTGGATCTTGCGAAACTCGTCTACAGTCATACTCATTCCCTTGTAATAAATTCGTCCAGATTCAAAATCACGCGGCTCAACCCAATCCAGTCCGGCTGAACGTGAAAGTACGATGCCAGGCGGTCCTTCTCTTTTGGCGTAGGCTTGCGGCCTAAACACAGTTCGAAAGCGCGATTCAGGCGATCGTCAAAGCTTCCGCGCGTCTCATTTTCCGTCCGCCAGGCCAGCGCCTGGGCCGCCTCATAGAAGACCGGATCGTTCAACAGATTGAGCGATTGCAGCGGCGTGTTGGAAGCGCGCCGCCGAGTGCAGGTGAGCGTGGAATCGGGCTCATCGAAATTTGCGAGGAACGGATACGGCGTCGTGCGCTGGTAATGAATATAGAGGCCGCGCCGGTAACGATCCTGACCCGCGCTCTCTTTCCATTTCACCGAATTCGCGTAACCTAATTCAGCCACTCCGGCCGGCTGTGGGGGACGCACGCTCTTGCCTCCAATCGATGGATTCAGAAGCCCGCTCGCCGCGAGCGCCTCATCGCGGATCGACTCCGCGGAAAGGCGGATGCGCGACTGACGAGCGAGCAACAGATTTTCGGGATCACGCGATTCCAAATCAGGCCGAGCATGCGAGGATTGACGATACGCCGACGACATCACGATGAGCTTGAGCATCTGCTTCTGGCTCCATCCGCGCAGGCGATATTCCGTCGCTAACCAATCGAGAAGCTCTGGATGCGATGGCTTATCGCCTTGCGTGCCGAAATCATCCGACGTCGCAACCAGCCCGCGACCGAACAGCTCTTGCCACATCCTGTTGACCGCCACCCGCGCCGTAAGAGGATTCTCCGGGCTTACGATCCATCGCGCCAGGCCTAACCGCGTCGGTTCCCCGGTGGGCAAATGCGGCAGGAAACTCGGAGTGTCCGGGTGGACCTCGGCGCCGTTTTGCTTATAGTCGCCGCGCAGGTGAATGTGTGTAGTCACGTGCTGCGCGTCATCCTCGATGGCTTGCGCCTGCGCGAGGGCGGGGAAGTTTTCTTCGATCGCATCGAGCTTCTTACGCAACTCCTTCAACTTGGCTGTGGCTGCTGCGTCCTTCTCGAGGTCGGGTCCGTAGTTGTGCACGAAGTAGTCGGTCAGCGCCTTCTGCTGCCGTGCACTTCGCTGTTCGGGAGCGAGCCGCAGAATTTTCTCCGCATGATCGAGGCTGGCCCGGATCGCCGTTACCGCGAAGTCCCAATCGAGCACCTTTCCAGGCTCGTCCATCGCTTTGCGGATGTTCGCCTCCCAGGCAGTCTGCAATTTCGGAATCTCGTACTCGGCCAGCAGGCCGGCGCGTTTCTTCTGGTACTCGGGCAGCGCGGCCAGATAAGGTCCGAGTTCGCCGGGCAGTGGCGCATCGATGTCCGCCTCTTGGGCGTTATTGAAGTACGCGAAAATCTGGTAAAAATCCTTGTGCTTGATGGGGTCGTACTTGTGGTCGTGGCACTGAGCGCAACGCACGGTAAGGCCGAGCCACACTGTACCAGTCGTCCCGGTGCGATCGATCAATTGATCGAAGCGCGCTTCGGTACGGTCCACGCCGGCTTCGCGATTGGTTAAGGTGTTCCGGTAAAATCCGGTGGCTACCTTCTGTTCGGTAGTCGCATTCGGAAGCTCGTCACCCGCGATCTGTTCGATCGTGAATTCGTCGAACGGCATGTCGCGGTTCAGGGCGCCGATCAGCCATTGCCGGTAACGCCACGCATACGGGCGAACCAGGTCCTTTTCGAAGCCGTCGCTATCGGCGTAATGAGCGAGGTCGAGCCAGTAACGCGCCCACTTCTCGCCGTAATGCGGAGAATCGAGCAGGCTGTCTACGATCCGTTCATAGGCGTCCGGACGCGTGTCGTTCAGGAATTTGGTGGTCTGTTCAAGGGTGGGTGGAAGGCCCGTTAAATCGAGGCTCACGCGGCGCAGCAGAGTCGCCGGATCGGCTGGCGGAGATTGGACAATACGCTCTTTTTCAAGACGAGCGAGGACAAATTGATCGACCGCGTTTGCGGGCCACGCGCGATCATGCACCGCCGGGGGGTTGGGATGCGCAATCGGACGGAAAGACCAGTGCGTCGTATCGGTCTTCTCGGGCCACTTCGCGCCCTGATCGATCCACGCTTTCAACAGCGAGATCTGCTGCGTCGTGAGCGGATCGCCGACCGGCGGCATGATCTTCGGCCCGGCGCCCGAAACCATGGCGACAATTCGGCTCCCGGCACTGTCGCCCGGCTTGATAACCCGCAGAGCGGCAGCGCGGCCATCAAGGCGCAGGCTGCTGGCCTGCATCGTCGGGCCGTGACAGAGGACGCACCGTTTTTGAAAAATCGGTTGGATATCGTTCGAGAAATCGACGGGGGCTTGGGCTTGGCTACTGAGAGGGAGAAATAAGGCGAAAGCAAGGGGAAACTGCCATTTCATTACTGTCCTACGCTATCACGAATGCAGTTAACTTCGGCGATCGGGAAGCCAGGCGTCGACAACATCATGGCATTATGGAATGGGCCAACGACAGATATGAAAAACTTCCACTTGCCGCTTCCGAAAGAGACATATCGGCAGAAATTGCGCGGCGCAAGGCGCACTGCCATATCGGATTACGCGGCAGAGATGGCGGGTACAGATCATGACCTAGACTCCGATTTGGAGTCTGCCGGAATCGAGCATCTCATGAAAACCGATACGAAGATTAAGATGAGGCGGGGCGAGGTTTATTGGGCCGATCTCGTTCCGCGATCGGGATCCGAGCAAACCAGGCGGCGTCCGGTCCTCCTGATGTCCAGCGATGGGTTCTACGCGATTCCGACTTGGAGATCGGTCATTGTGGTCCCGATCATGACTTCGGCATCGCCCAGGCAAAGCGCGGACCGACGGTCGTGGAACTACTTGGTGGCGTTGCGGGTCTCTTGAAGACGAGCTTTGCATTATGTCATCAGCTGACCACACTGGACCGCGCCAAACTGACCAGAAGACTGGGCGCAGTATCTTCCGAGGTCCTCTTGAAAATCGAGGAGGGCCTGAAGGCAGCGATGGACCTCGACTGATCTCTCCTTCTGAGCCTCACATTGGGCTCTGCCCGCGAATGCACAATACAAAAGGCGATAAGATATTGATCATCCATGCGCGACCGCCTCTTATCGGGTGCTTTCTTTGTTACTACGATTCCATTCCTAGCAATTCCTCTCTGCGCGCAGGACACGAATTCCGGCATCCACGACCTTTTCGAAACCAAAATCCGTCCGGTGCTGGCGACGCGCTGCTACGCCTGTCATAGCGCCAAGGCCGCGAAAGTGCAGGGCGGTCTCCTCCTCGATTCGAAAGCGGGCCTGACCCACGGCGGCAATTCGGGCGCCGTAATCGAACCTGGCGATCCCGAGAAAAGTCTGCTGATTCATGCGCTTCGTTATCAGGATAAAGATCTGCAGATGCCCCCGGGTAAGCCGCTGCCCGCCGAAGTAGTCGCGGATTTCGAAAATTGGATTCGCGCAGGTGCCGCCGTTCCGGCCAATGCCGCCCCGGTTCAGCCGGTCGATCCTCGCAAGCAGTTCTGGTCGTTTCAGCGACCCAAAGATCACGCCCCGCCCGATGTGAAGCAGAAGGATTGGGCGCGCAACGACATCGATCGTTTCATCCTCGCGAAGCTGGAACAGAAGGGCATAACGCCCTCCGCTCCTGCCGATGCGCGCACCTTAATTCGTCGCGCGTATTTCGATTTGACCGGGCTGCCGCCGACTGCCGAGGAGTCGGACGCCTTCGCCGCGGATAAGTCGCCCGATGCCTATGAAAGCCTGGTCGATCGTCTGCTTGCCTCGCCCCGCTATGGCGAGAGATGGGGGCGATACTGGCTGGATGTCGCGCGTTATTCGGACGCTCGCAACGTTGGTGAACGCTTTGCCTACTCTTATACCTATCGCGACTGGGTGATACGCGCGTTCAATGAGGATATGCCTTACGACCAGTTTTTGACCCAGCAACTGGCCGCGGATCGTATCCACCCTAATGACTCGCGCAATCTCGCGGCCCTCGGATATCTGAGCCTCGGCCGCGAATTCCCAAAAACTTTTCCGGAAACTGTGGATGACCGTATCGACGTGGTCGCACGCGGCATGATGGGCCTCACGGTCGCATGCGCCCGTTGTCACGATCACAAATACGATCCAATTCCGACCAAGGACTACTATTCGTTCTATTCGATTTTTTCTAACATCCGTGAACCTGGGGACCTGCCTTTATTGAGCAAGAGCACCATCAAAATCCCGGCCGACCAGGTCTATGGCGAGCGGTTGGCACGCATCCGAAAAACCGATTTGGAATATCGCGAAAATCGGTCAGCGGTGTTAAACGATTTCTTCCGGACGCAAATCGCCGAGTATCTCCTGGCCGTGCGCGATTCCGCCAAGATGCGCCCAACCGAAGTCGAAGATCTGGTAAAAGAGCGGCAGCTCAATCTCTATCTACTTGGCCGGTGGAAAAATTATCTGGCCGATTCCCGAACGAGCGGCAGCCCGGTATTCGGCTTGTGGAATGCGGCGGCGGCGATTCCGGATGCCGAGTTTGCGAAGAAGTGGCCCGAGATTTGGTCGGCACAATCCGCTGCGAATCCTTTCGTTTTAGAGGAATTTAAAACGGAACCCGCCAATAGCAAAGAGTTCGCCGCGCGTTATGCGGCGCTTCTTCTGCGCTGCGATTCGCCTTCCAAACTTCCAGATTCCCATCGCGAAGAATTACGGATGGCTCTCCGTGGAGATGGCGCGCCCGTGAATGTGCCGGTCAGCGACTTCGATCTGGTAATGACCGAAGGCGACCGGAACAACACCATCAATTTCAAGAACCGGTACGACATCATGCGGGCGTTGTACTCCTACGATGGCGGTGCTCCGCGCGGCATGGTGGTGGAGGATGTTCCCAAGCCGCAACCGGCGCACGTGTTTGTGCGCGGCAATCCAAACAACCCCGGCATCGAAACGCCGGCGCACTTTCTGAGCTGCCTGTCCCCCGGCGAGCCTGCGAACTTCAACGATGGCAGCGGACGCTTGGCTCTGGCAAAGGCCATCGCCAGTAAGGACAATCCCCTTACCGCGCGAGTCATCGTGAATCGCGTATGGATGCACCATTTCGGTGCCGGCATTGTGCGCACGCCGAGTGATTTCGGCCTCAGAGGCGACCCGCCGACTCATCCCGAGCTGCTCGACTACCTGGCAGTAAAGTTTATGGACTCCGGGTGGTCGCTCAAGAAGCTGCATCGAACCATCATGCTTTCGGCTGCATACCAGCAGAGCGGCGCAAACAATCCCGAAGCTCGGAAAGTGGATCCGGAAAATCAACTCGTGTGGCGGATGAACCGGCAGCGTCTCGATATCGAGAGCCTTCGCGATTCCGTTCTTGCCGCGTCAGGCCAACTGGAAAACAAGCTTGGCGGTGTCCCTTTTGCACTGACCGCCAGCCCGACCGTTCCGCGCCGCACGCTATATGGCTACATCGAGCGCGGACGGATTCCCGGGATGCTTGCTGCCTTCGATTTCGCCAGTCCCGACCAGCACGTTCCCCTGCGCTACACCACCACGGTCCCGCAGCAAGCCCTCTTCCTGTTGAACAGCCCGTTCATGGCGGAGCAGTCACAGCATCTCTCGAAGCGGCCCGAGTTGGTCGCCGAAACCGATCCAGCCAGGCGCCTGCAGCGGATCTATCGCATCGTGCTGGGCCGCAACGCGACTGCGCGTGAAATTTCGGCCGGTATCCAGTTCATCAATCAGAGTGGGGAGCCCGGCGCGGCAGCCGACACCCCCTCGCCCTGGCAGTACGGTTTCGGCGAATACGATGCCGCAACCAACCGGGTACGCACGTTCGCGCCGTTCCATGTTTTCGCGGGCGAATCCTGGCAGGGCGCGTCGATGCTTCCCGATCCCGTAACCGGAAAGGCGAGGCTCGGAGCCGACGGAGGTGAGCCTGGAGACAATCCGCGACAGGCGGTAATTCGCCGGTGGATCAGTCCCGCGGACGGCAAGATGTCCATCGAGGGAACGCTTCGCCACGACCAGAATAGCCTCGGAAATTTCGGTGACGGAGTTCGGGCGCGCCTTGTTTCGAGCCGCGACGGTGAGCTCGCATCATGGATCGTGAATGGATCGAGCGCGGAGACGAAGCTGAATGGCGTAAAGATCCAAAAGGGAGACACGCTGGATTTCGTCGTCGAAGCACGCGCGGATAGCGAGAACGATGGTTTCCATTGGGCTCCGACAGTGAAGCTGGCCGGATTAAACGAGAGCGCGCAGAAGGAAAACGCGTGGAGCGCTAAGGACGATTTCCGCGGTCCGGCTCCGAGGCCGCTGACCATTTGGGAGCGGTACGCGCACGTGCTTCTCCAGACTAACGAATTTGCTTTCGTGGAGTGAAGACCCAAAGGAACAACGCCGATCATGAGATTCCAAAATAGTTTCTACACCCGCCGCGAGTTGTTGCAGCGCACCGGTATGGGTATGGGCGCGGTTGCCCTCGCCGGGCTGCTCGGCGACACCGGTGCGCTTCAGGCCAACGTCGTCGGCAGCGGCAGCGTCAATCCGCTGGCCCCGAAGGCTCCGCCGCTTCCCGCCAAAGCCAAACGCGTGCTGCACCTGTTCATGAATGGCGGCCCATCCCACGTCGATACATTCGATCCGAAGCCCTCCCTTACGAAATTCTCGGGTAAGCCGATTCCGATCACGCTCAAGACGGAACGCCGCACTGGCGCCGCGTTCGGATCTCCCTTCGAGTTCAAGAAGTACGGCCAGTGCGGTACCGAAGTCAGCGAGATCTTCTCGAAAGTCGCGGAACATGCCGACGAGTTCTGCGTGATTCGGTCGATGTGCAGCGACATCCCAAACCACGAGCCATCGCTGATGATGATGAACTGTGGCGAGACGCGGCAAGTTCGCCCGAGCTTCGGGTCGTGGATCACCTACGGGCTCGGCTCGGAAAATCAAAACCTGCCGGGATTCATCATTCTTTGTCCAGACGGCTTGCCTACGCAGGGGACCCAGAATTGGCGCTCGGCGTTCCTGCCGGGTTCGTATCAGGGAACGCAGATCGATACGCGCCAGACGCAAATAGAAAAGCTCATTGAAAATATCAAGAACAACTATTCGACTAAGAATGCGCAGCGCCGCGATCTGGATCTGTTGTCTGAGTTGAACCGCGATCATCAAGAGCGGCGCCAGGAGGATTCGCTGCTCGAAGCGCGGGTTCAATCGTTCGAACTTGCGTTCCGCATGCAAATGGAAGCGGACGAAGCATTCGACATCTCGAAGGAACCCGAGCACATCCACAAACTGTACGGCGAAGGATTGCAGGCGCGGCAGATGATGATCGCCCGGCGTTTGCTGGAACGCGGCGTGCGGTTCGTGCAGGTGTGGCACGGCGCTGGACAGCCGTGGGACAGCCACGACGACATCAAGACCAATCACGGAAGACTGGCGCGCGAGTGCGACCAGCCGATCGCCGCCTTGCTGCAGGATCTGAAACAGCGCGGCTTGCTCGAAGACACCCTGGTAATCTGGGGCGGCGAGTTTGGGCGTACGCCGACTGTCGAACTCCCCGACGTGGGCGCGAACGGCGGAATGTCGAACGGCCGCGACCACAACCCCTACGGCTTTTCGATGTGGGTAGCCGGAGGAGGGATGAAGAAGGGCGCCGTCTATGGCGCGACAGACGAGTTCGGTTTCGCCGCCGCTGAGAACAAGGTCCACGTGCATGACCTTCACGCGACGCTGCTACACCAACTCGGATTCGATCACGAGAAGTTTACTTATCGATACGCGGGCCGCGACTTCCGCTTAACCGATGTTGCCGGCCGCGTGGTGAAAGATTTACTGGCGTAGCCAATTGCTTGTCTTTTCTTTGCGTTCGTTGCGCCTTTGCGTGCCCATTGTCCTCGCCTTAACGTGGTAATCCGGATGTACTTTGTCCTTGGAGACATTCGGTGTTCCTCCATTTTTGAGGTCGCTCCCCCTGTGCGCCGATCCATTGCTACTTCAAGTAAGCGATGTCGAACGGCTTGTTCGTGATGAACAGGACCGTGACATCCGCATCCGCTGCGGCGCCGTGCTCCATTTCAGCTCCTTCGGGGAACCACACGAAACTGCCCGGGCCGAAGTTCCCTGCGTTCGTAACCAGCGTTCCTTCGAGCACGTACATTCCGTGCGCGCAGTTGTGCGTGTGAAGCGGATTGATGATTCCGGCGGGGTATCGCACGATCCGCACCTCCATCCCCGTGTCGGGATCCTCAACCAGGTTCTTTCGGAATAGCGAACGTCCGATTTTCTCGTTGGGGCGTTCTTCCCATGGAAGTGACGCGGTATCGATAGCTAGAAAGCCTTTGGGTTGCGGCATGAATCTTGATTATGCACGACCCCTGCCCAGGCGCCGCCCGGTGTACTTCTCCACTGCATCCATGTTGATCGAGACACCCAATCCCGGCCCGCTAGGAATTTGTAACATCCCATCGGCATCCAGTTTCCAGGGAGTCTCGACCAATTCGTCGATGAACGGCGAGCCCGTGAGGTACTCGACCAAATCCGTATTTCGGCAAGCCGACGCCAGATGCAGGTCCGCCGCAAGGCCCAGCGCGGTGTTCCATCCATGCGGGATAAACCGGACGCCGTTCTCCTCCGCCATCCACGCAATTCGGCGCTCATCGCTGATGCCGCCGACTTTGGTGACGTCCGGCTGCACGATGTCGAATGCCCGTTGTTCGAGCCACGGCTGGAATGACTGCCTTCGGGTCAAGACCTCGCCGCCCGCAATGGGCAGCGGTGAATTGTTTCGCAGGAGTACGTAGTCGTGCAGGTTGTCGGGGGGCAGCGCCTCCTCGAACCAGTGGACGTTGTAATCAGCCAGCATGTGAGCCGTCCGAAGTGCCCATTTGTACCCCTGGTTCCAGAACGCATCGCTCGCGCCTGCGTCGACCATCAGCGGCGATTCCGCGCCAACCGTCTCGCGGGCTGCTTTCACGATGGCTTCGTCGAGCTCGAAGCTGTGTCGGCCAAAAGGCCCCCAGCCAATCTTGAAAGCGCGGAATCCCTGGGCGCGTACGCTGGCCAGATGCTCCTTCAAGGCGCCCGGCTCTTGCATCAAAAGCGACGCGTAAGGTCTGATGCGTTCACGATACCGGCCGCCGAGCAACCGCCCTACCGGCTGACGCGTGACTTGGCCGAGTATGTCCCACATCGCGATGTCGAGTGCGCTGATGGTGTGAGTGATCGAGCCGCCGCGGCCCATCCAAAATGTGTTCGCATGCAGCTTTTCACTGACCCGCTCCGGTTCCAGCGGATTTTCTCCGAGGAAGAGGGGTTCCAGTAAACGCAACGCGCCATGCGCCAGCAGATCGCTGGTGAACGCCGATCCCCAGCCCGTAATGCCCTCATCTGTGTAGACGGCAACAATTGTGTGGATACAGTCTTCCGGACGAATCTCATTCGACCAACCGCCTTGCGGCGTGCCGTGGCGCAAACCTGCCGATTGAACTTCAACGATCTTCATTTTTCCAGCCTTTCAAGAGTACAATCAGACCCATGTTACGCCGTCATTTTTTCGGGAGCGTCATCTCCACTGCTGCTATGGCCCAGTTGATGCGCGCTCAACAAATGCCCTCAAAGTTGGTGGTGGAAGGCCCGGCAAACGGCCAGCCGCATCGGGGAAAAGTGCTTCTTGCCCTGCAAGCTCATGCCGACGATATTCCGTTAATGGCGGCGGGCACGGTGGCCAAACTGATTGAGGAGGGCTACACCGGTTACCTGGTGCGCGCAACCAATGACGATATGGGCGATGCGCCCGGGCTCGGCACGCCGGGAACTACCGCGGAGATCGCGCTGGGCAACGAGCGCGACAACGCCGAGGTTGCACGGGTGCTGGGGTGCAAAGGCCATTTCGATCTGAACTATAGCAATCACCGCATGGCCGACGCTTCGTTGAACGAGCTGATCTGCCGGATCATTTTTCTGATCCGGTTACTCAAGGTCGACACTGTTGTCTGCTGGGATCCGTGGGCGCGCGATGAAGAAAATCCCGACCATTATATGCTTGCGCGCGCGGTGGAAGCGGCGTGCTGGATGGCCGGGCGCGAACACGACTATCCCGAACAACTCGCGGCTGGGCTTTCGCCCAAGACGGTGCGGGACAAATACTACTTTGCGAGACGTCCGGAGATCACGCGAGTCGTGGACATCGGCAAACAGATCGATAAGAAAGTCGATGTCAATCGCGCGAACGTGGCGCAAGGTCCCGCCGGGCATCTCGGGTCCCGCTTGCGCACGGAACTGGCAAAGCGCAACCAGCGTCTGGCGCTGCTCGGCAATGACGACCTCACCGCCGACCGCAACTACATTAAGGAATTCGTGATGTCGGGCAGCCGCGAGCTGGGCAAGCAATACGGTGTCGAGTATGCCGAGGTGTTCCATTACATCCCGGCGGGCGCTTCGGGCGCGGACCGCGATCCGCGAGTTGAAAAGTATATTCAGGAGCACGTGCTGCCGCTCAAGTAGCGCGTAAAAACAAAATGATCAGATGCATCGTTTTCCTTCTGCTCTCGGTGCGGTGGCTCTGCGCCGCGGGACCCGTATACTTTCTGCTGTGGTTCGACACCGAGGATTACATCGATCCCGCATCCGACGATGCAGCTTTGCGGATCGCTGAGGATCTTAGTTCGATGGGAATCCGAGCGACCTTCAAGATTGTGGGCGAAAAGGCGCGCGTATTGGAACAGCGTGGACGTACCGATGTGATTCGCGCTCTCTCACGCCATGCGATTGGGTATCACTCCAACTGGCACAGCATCCAACCGGCGCCCTCGGTCTATCTCCGCCGCCTCGGGTACTTAGAAGGCGCCGACGAGTTCCAGCGCCGCGAACAACCCGGAATCGCCGATCTACGGCGAATATTCGGTATCAATCCCATCTGCTACGGACAGCCGGGTTCATCATGGGGACCGCAATCGAATCTTGCCTTACGGCGGATGAACGTTCCGGTTTACCTGGACGAAGGTTCACAGGTTGGGATCGGCGGTCAACCGTTCTGGTATGGCGGTCTCCTGTACATCTTCAATATGGCGCCGAATCTTTTCCGGCCATCGCTTGACGCAGAACCGGCAACGTATCAGAAATTCGATGAAATCGTCGCTCGCCTCTCCGCATCGGACGGCGGAGTGATCAGCAGCTATTTTCATCCCACCGAGTTCGTGAACGCCGAGTTTTGGGATGCTGCGAATTTCTCCAGCGGCGCTCTTCCGCCGCGCAGCGAATGGAAACGGCCGCGCGCACGCACCGAGGCCGACGCGGAACGCTGCTTTCGAGTGCTCCACGATTACATGCGGCACGCGCGGTCACGCGGTGTCCAATTTGTCACCGCGCAGGATGTCTTGCAACTTTACGCCGGTCAAGGCCCACCGGCAATCGACCGTCGCCGGATCGCCGAACATCTTTCGCGGGAAATCACCTTCCTGAACACCGCTTCGGGCGCTCTCTCGCCCGCCGATATCGTGTTGCAGTTACTCGCCATTCCGTCGCAGATCGTCGACGGCCCCGTTTCTCGCGGGACGACCACTCTCCGTTCCACAGTGATTCCCACTCATCTGTTTGATCGCGCGAAGCGCGACGCCGCCGATTTCATCAACACGCACCACCGTCTGCCATCCGAAGTGTTCGTGGGCGCCGATACGCTTTCGCTGCCGGATTTCGCAGCTACTCTAGCCGCTGCGGAACTGTCGCCCGGTTCCGTTCGCATCGTGAGGGGGAATGTGACCTTCGAGAAGTACTTCGCGACCGATGCCAAGTCCGCGTTTCAGTGGCCCATCCATCCAGAAAACTTCGAAGCACCGGAACTGCTGGAGTTGGCAAAGCTGCAGGGCTGGACTCTGAAGCCCGCTCACCAGCGATAGACGACGGCGCGGTGTAAATTAGTTCTTTGGAGGCTGGCGCATGTGGCGGTTTCTTTCATTTCTGTTTCTGATTTCCCTTACGGTTCAGGCTGACGACGTCCACCCCACGCTCGCGGTTGGCTCGCCGGCTCCAGACTTTTCGCTTCCAGGCGTCGACGGTAAGACGCACACTTTGAGCGACTACTCGAAGACTCAGATACTCGCGATTGTATTCACCTGCAATCACTGCCCCACGGCGCAGCTTTACGAAAGTCGGATCAAAAAGCTGGCCGACGACTATGCGAATAAAGGCGTCACCCTCGTAGCCATCGAGCCCAATAATCCCGAAGCCGTTCGTCTCGACGAACTCGGCTATACCGATGTCAGCGACAGTCTGGATGAGATGAAAACTCGGGCCGAGTACCGGCATTTCAACTTCCCGTATCTCTATGATGGCGAGACGCAGTCCGTGACCCGAGCCTACGGCCCGAAGGCGACTCCCCACGTTTTCATCTTCGACAAAGAACGAACGTTGCGATACGAGGGCCGGATCGATAACAGCCAGCGCGAATCGCTCGTTAAGACCCAGGATGCGCGAAACGCTATCGACGCCATTCTGGCGGGCAGGGCGGTCCCGGTGTCGCATACCGGTGTTTTCGGCTGCTCGACCAAATGGATGTCCAAGCAGGCGAGCCGCGCCGGCGAGATGAAGACCATCGAGGCTGAGCCTGTCCGCGTCGAGCCTGTAACCGCCGATGGACTGAAGACGTTGCGAGCGAATTCCGGCGACAAAGTGACGGTCGTCAACTTCTGGGCAACTTGGTGCGGTCCTTGTGTTCACGAGATGGCAGAGCTAGAGACGACATATCGGATGTATCGCGGGCGCGACTTCGATTTCGTCACCGTCGCGACGAATCTGCCCGACGAAAAGCCGGGCGTCATCAAGGCGCTTCAGAAGCAGCACGCTTCCAGCCGCAATCTGCAGTTCGCCTCCACCGACACTTACGCCATGCAGTCGGCCTTCGATTCAAAGTGGGAAGCCGGCGTGCCGTTTACGATGGTGCTCGCGCCTGGAGGCAAAATCCTTTACCAAAAACTGGGCGAGGTCGATATCCTGGAATTGCGGCGAATGGTTCTGGCTAACCTGCCTGATCCCGACTACCTCGGCCACCGCGCATACTGGAAAAGCCGATAACCTTGCCTTGATAGAATCTATGCGTGAGGAAACATTCGTATTTCAACGGCGCAATCGGTGTGGCTCTATTCGCGTCCTTATTTCTTTCCGTGCCTCCCGTTGGCGCGCAAGGGACTCCCGGCGGCTTCGTTCCTGGTCAGCATCGGGAGCCCGGTGATCCGGTCAAGATTGCGCGCGGCAAGGCGCTTTACGGGATCCATTGCGCCATCTGTCATGGGGCCGATCTCCGCGGCGGCGACATGGGCGGCCCCAACCTTCTACGCTCCCAAGTGGCGCTTAGCGATCAGAATGGCGAGCTGATTCTTCCCATTATTCAAGGCAGCCGCAAGGACTCGGGAATGGCGGCGATCCCGATGAGCCCTGAGGACGGACTCATTGTTGCCGTCTATGTCCGTAGCGTTCTGGAAACCATCGGAGTGCAGGGGACGCCTCCGCCGAAAGGCGGCCCAGACCCGAACGTGCTCGTCGGGAACGCCAAGGAAGGCCAGGCATATTTCGCCGCCAAATGCAGCACCTGCCACTCGCTCACCGGTGATCTCCGCGGAATTGCCACGAGAATTCCGGATGCGAAAAATCTGCAGACTTCGTGGGTGAGGGGCGAGGCGCCCAACAGGCACGACACCCTGGTGAGCGCCGATGCCCCGAATCCTCGTGCCCCCACGGTCACCATTGCTCTTGCCTCCGGCGAGCGCGTGGAGGGGCGTTTGCTCCACATCGACGACTTCCTCGTGACCACGAAGCTCCCCGATGGCGCCGTTCGATCGTTCCAGCGCAAAGGCGATGAGCCTAAGATAGACATTCACGATCCCATGAAGGTCCATCGCGACCTCTTGACCCAGTACACCGATCGGGCCATCCACGACGTAACCGCATTCCTCGCAACCGTAAAATGACTCTCACAAAACTATTACTCGTCGCACCCTTACTGCTGCTGCCGCGGATTGTAAGTGCCCAAGGTAAGGGCGTCAGTCCGGATGAACTGCTCAAGCCGCTGAAAGACCAATGGCCGAGTTACAACGGCGACTACTCCGGCAAGCGATATAGCGCGCTAGCGCTGGTCAACAAATCCAACGTCCAGCACCTCACGCTTTCATGGATGAGTCGCATCATCCCTGGCGATGCGCGCCCCGACGGCGGGGGCCGGGGACGCCGCGGAAATAACGCCCCACCCCTCATCATCGGCGGCGAAGGTCCCGGCGATCTTAGTGGTGGCGGCGGATACATCAAGGCTTCCGTGCTGCAAGTCGATGGAACTCTTTACTTCACAACGCCCGACAACGCCTGGGCCATGGATGCGCACGACGGCCGGGAACTCTGGCACTACTTCTGGAAGACCAAGGGCGGCACCCACATCGGCAATCGCGGGCTCGGGATGTGGAACAGCTATTTGTTCATGGAGACACCCGATAATTACATCGTTTCTTTGGACGCTAAAACCGGCAAGGAGCGCTGGCATAAGCCGATCGCCGACTTGGCGCAAGGATATTTCTCAACCCCCGCTCCGATTGTCGTTGGTAATCACGTGCTCGTCGGGACCGGCAACGACATCGATTCGCCCGGCTTCCTCCAATCGTTCGACCCGCAAACTGGAGAACTCCAGTGGAAGCTCTATACCGTGCCCATGAACAAAGGCGATGCGGGACTCGACACCTGGGCAAGCCTGGATGCGGCGCGTCATGGCGGTGCTCAAACGTGGATCCCAGGCGCTTACGACCCGGAGACGCACCTTTACATTTTCGGAACCGGCAACCCCACCCCCGCCTTCACCACAGGAACGCGCGGTCCGGGTGACAACTTATTCACTTGCGCGCTCATCGCGGTGAACGTGGATACCGGCAAGATGGCCTGGTATTACCAAACCTCGCCGCACGACATGCACGATTACGATTCGGCGCAGACACCAATTTTGGTCGACGCTCAGTTCAATGGCAAGATGCGGAAGTTGGCGTTGACCGCGGCGCGAAACGGTTACTATTTCACTCTCGATCGCGTCACCGGTGAGCACCTCGTCACCTCGAAATACGGGAAGTTCACGAACTGGTCCAACGGTCTGAACAAATTTGGCGGTCCGAAGCACGACCCCGGCAAGGACGCGACGGTGCCCGGTTCTCTGGTGTCACCGAACTCCGACGGCACCGTCAATTGGGAGCCGCCCGCGTACTCACCCGATACCGGACTCCTGTATGTCCAGGAAAGCGATGAATATTCCATCTTCTATTTGACCGATCTCGACCCCCGTGGATCGATGGGCCTGGGCGGCAAGGAAGAAGCCGAAGTCGGATCTGTCGGCAGCTTTCTCACGGCTATCGATTACAAGACTGGCAAGGTCGTTTGGAGACACCCCTACTACACCGAAGGGATGGGCGGCGGCGGATTGCTGGCGACTGCTGGCGGGCTGGTGTTTGCGGGCGACGGTGCCGGTAACCTGGTAGCACATGATGCGGCGACCGGGAACCCGCTCTGGCATACGCGCATTGGCAGAGTTACCAACCCGCCCCAGACTTACATGCTTGATGGTCATCAGTATTTAATTGCCGCCACTGGAGACCTGATCTGGTCGTTCATGTTGTACTAATCACTCTCAGCACGATGGTCGGGTTGGGGGCTGCTATCGCGAGCGCCCAGGATCATTCCACTTGGCGCGATTACGGCGGCGCTTCGGATGCGGCTCAATATTCCAGCCTCAACCAGATCGACCGAAGCAATGTAAAGCAGCTTGAAATCGCGTGGAGCTATCCCACCAGCGACAACAATAAGTACTTCTTCAATCCCGTTGAAGTAGATGGAGTGTTGTTCGTGCTGGCTCGAAACAATTCGATTGTTGCTTTAGATGCGGCATCGGGAAAGGAGATCTGGGTACATCCGGCACCGCCCGATACGAAGATCATCACCAGCCGGGGAATCAATTATTGGGAGAGTAAGGACCGCTCGGACCGCCGTCTGCTGTTTGCCGGCAATCATTATCTGCGCGCCCTTGCTGCGCGTACCGGAAAAACCATCTCCTCGTTCGGCAACGACGGCGCGGTCGATCTCAAAGAAGGTTTGGGACGGGACCCGAAGACGATTGCGTTGGTTCAATCCATCACGCCCGGCCGGATCTTCGAGAATTTGTTGATATTAGGCTCGGCGACAAACCAGGGCTACGGATCCGCGCCGGGAGACATCCGTGCGTTCAACGTGCGTTCAGGCCAATTAGTCTGGACTTTCCATACCATCCCTCATCCGGGCGAATTTGGATATGAGACTTGGCCGAAAAATGCGTGGAAGAAAATTGGCGGAGCCAACGTATGGGGCGAGCTTTCCCTTGATGAGAAGCGCGGCATCCTTTACGCGCCGACCGCCAGCGCGAAGTACAACTTCTACGGCGTTGATCGTCCGGGAAGCAACTTGTTCGCCGACTCTTTGCTGGCTCTCGACGCGCGAACCGGCAAGCGGCTCTGGCACTTCCAAATGGTTCATCACGACATCTGGGACTATGACAACGCGACAGCCCCTAAACTCCTGACCGTGCAGCACGAGGGCAAAGCCGTCGACGTTGTCGCGCAAATGGGTAAACAGGGCTTCATCTGGGTCTTTGATCGTGTAACGGGCAAGCCGCTGTGGCCGATCGAAGAACGCGCGGTGCCTTCGAGCGACATGCCCGGTGAAACTACATGGCCGACCCAGCCATTCCCTTCGAAGCCGCCGCCTTTCGCGCGTCAAAAATTTGCGGTAGAG
Organism: Bryobacterales bacterium; assembly: GCA_038229055.1. Classification (GTDB taxonomy): domain Bacteria; phylum Acidobacteriota; class Terriglobia; order Bryobacterales; family Bryobacteraceae; genus JANYJA01. The sequence goes on from JBBROU010000006.1 coordinate 37,535, forward strand.
GACCTCAGCCCGTTTCTGAGTCAAGCGGATCGGGCTCGTTTCCGCGACGAGATACTGACCGCTCGCAACGAAGGCTTGTTTACTCCGCCGAGCCGTCGCGGCACGATCCAAATGCCCGGAAACAACGGAGGAGCGAATTGGGGTGGCGCCGCGGTGGATGCTCGGAACGGCAAGCTTGTGGTCGTTTCGAAGGATCTGCCCTGCCTGCTTACACTCAAGCCGGACGACAAGGCCGCTGATCAGGATCGTTACGTGAGCGGTTTCGGCTTCATGATTGCCAGTGATGGATTAGCCGCTATTAAGCCTCCCTGGACATCGCTCACGGCCTACGATTTGAATCAAGGGACCATCAAGTGGAGCATCCCGTTGGGTTATGTTCCGGAACTGGCCGCCAAAGGATTCGCGCAAACCGGCACTCAGTATCCCAAGGTCGGACCTGTCATCACGGCGGGCGGGCTGATATTTACGGGCACGCGCGACCGCAAAGTGCGCGCGTTCGATCTGGATTCCGGGAAGCTTCTATGGGAATTTCCGATCGATATGGCGCTTGAGGGAATACCGGCCGTCTATCAGGTCGCCGGCCGCCAGTACATCGTGTTCTGCGCATCCGCGCAAGCGGGCCTGACCCCCGCAACCCAATCGCCCGTGCGCGGCGCCTACATTGCATTTGCGCTACCTGTCAGCAAGAATCTCACCGATCTGAACGGGGCGGCGCTCCAAAAGTGAACGATACCCGGCTTCGATCGCGGCCATCGTGCCCAGATTATCGGCGCCGCTCACACTAGGCTCGGTTCCGGCGGCAATCGCATTCATCAACTCGGACATCGGCCCTTGGAAGGCGTCTGGAAACCAGACATCCTTCCAGCGCGGAGTAATCCAAATTCCGGGTTGCGCGTCAGTCGTGAAGGTAATCGTGCTGGGCTCGCGGTTCGGATAACTTGGCCATCCCACGCTGCCTTCGGCGAGTCCCTTTGTGCCGGTCACGCGCCACTTGATATAGGGCTTCAGGTCGTCTCGCTCCGTTTGCGGTCCCACCCATACGTCGTCCCAGGCTGTGGCACGAAGCCCATTGGCATACTCCAGAATGTAAAGACAGATTCCGTCCTGGTGGGCGAACTTTGTACGCGGATCCTTGCGGGCGCTCACGTAGATCGATTCCGGTTCGCCGAAAAGATACCGGAAGCTATCGATGTGGTGGACGCTCATATTCAGCAGCGTCAGCCGGCTATAACTGTGCAGCCACTTCTGCCAGTGGGGCACCGCGCGCATTTCAATGGTGGCGAGAACCGGAAGACCGAGCTCACCGCGCGCGATCAGGGTCTTCACGCTTCGGATCGATTGATCGAAGCGCATGTTTTGGTTCACCGCCAGCGTGACCCCATGCTCATTGCACAGCCCGACCGTCTCGACTGCTGTCTTATAGTCCAGGGCCAGCGGCTTTTGCGCCAAAATGCCTCTCACGTACTTTCCGCGAACTGCTTCGTGAATTATCTCGATCTGGCGGTCTGGGGGAACCGCGATATCCAGAATCTGAATGTCGGGATCCTCCAACATCGCGCCGAGCGTTTCATAGACTCTCGGAACGCCGCGTAGCGAGGCTACGGCACGGGCAGTCTCGGGTCGCCGCGACATGATTCCAACCACATTGAATCCCGCATCGGAGTAGGCGACAAGCTGGACGTCGCGCATGATGAACCCCGCGCCAATGGCTCCGATACCGAAATCGCAACAGCTAGGCATAGTCATGATAATATCCAGCTTGGTTTGAAACTTGGTTTGATTAGTTCCGCCTGGGTAGGGACGTCCGTTGATACTGCCCGAGGCATCCAACTGACTCGCGAGATCGGTTTTGACACCATCGACATTTTTGCCGATCCGATGGAGATCGGGCCGCGGGAACGAAGGCTGATCCGCAAGGCGTGCGAGGCTGAATCCCTGCCGGTCATTTCGACCATCTGTTGTGCGCTCGGGCTGGCCGATTTCAACAAGCCCGTCCGCGATTTCCATACGGAACGCGCCAAGCGCTACCTCGATTTCGGCTGCGAGCTGGACGCCAAAAACTTGCTCCTGGTGGTCGGTGAGTATATCTGGCTGCAACAGGTGATCGCGCCGCCGGCCCAGTGGCGCTGGGCCGTCGACCATGTGCGCCAGTTGGCGGAGTACGCGGATTCACTCGGATTGGACATCGCCATCGAACTCGAACCCTTTCATCTTTCGATCGTCAACTCGGTCGATAAGATGGTCGATTTTCTGAGTGCCGTTGATCATCCGCGGGCCATGGCAAATATCGATATCTCGCATCTGGCTCTCGCCGGAGACGCGGCCGGCAAAATTCTGCGCCTGAAGGGAAAAATCGCACACGTCCATCTTTCGGATTGCGATGGTAAAGTACATGGCGATCTTCCACCGGGGCGGGGAACTGTGGACTTTCCGCCATATTTAAAGGCGTTGAAGGAGGCCGAGTTCACCGGGACAATCAGCATTGAGCTCGAATACTCGCCGGAGCCGGACAAGATTACCGATTGGGTTCGGGAAGCGTACCGGGCCACGGATCGATTGATGCGTGCGGAAGAAATCCGCAACTAAAACACGGAGAACATTCATGCCCCCTGGCCCGCTCACCGATGCAATGCTTCAGGACTATCAACGGAACGGCTTCGTCGTGGCCAAGCAATTTTTCACGGCCGAGGAGATCGACCTCCTTCGCCGCGCCGCCAAGCAAGATCGCCAGCTCGATCAACACTCCTTCGGTAAAGGCGACGGTGAGGGCGGCACGGTTCGGCTGTCCCTCTGGAACCACCCCGGCGACACGCTCTATGGCATGTTCGCCCGATGCCAGAGGATCGTCAATTCAGCGGAGCAGATACTCGAGGGCGAGGTGTACCACTACCACTCCAAGATGATCATGAAAGACGCCAAAACCGGCGGAGCTTGGACCTGGCATCAGGATTACGGCTACTGGTATCAAAATGGTGTTCTGTTTCCCTTGTTGTGCAGCGCTTCCATTGCGGTAGATCCATCGACTCGCGAGAACGGATGCCTGCAAGTGCTCAGCGGATCGCACCACATGGGCCGCGTCGACCACGTTCTGACCGGCGATCAGGCGGGCGCCGATATGGAGCGTGTGCTCGAAGCGAAGAAGCGGTTGGAACTCGTGTACCTGGAGATGGATCCTGGCGACGTAGTTTTCTTCCACGCCAATCTTCTGCACCGCTCCGACCAGAACACGTCCGACAAGCCGCGCTGGTCAATGATCTGCTGCTACAACGCCGCGCGGAACAATCCCTACAAAGACGCTCATCACCCTCGCTACACGCCCCTGGTGAAGGTCCCCGATTCCGCTATTCTTGCTGCCGGGTTCGCGCGCTTCAGCGATTCGAATTCGGATGTCGCCTGGTTAGAGCCGGAAAGAGATGCAAGCGCCCGAAGGCGTTCTTAAGCTGCGCCCGATTGACTGTCCGCGAGAATTACATCCAGCGCTTTTTCACTAATCATGTAGACAGCCGAAACGATGAAGTACCCCGGGATTCGAGGAAATACCGAAGCGTCGACGACCCGCAGAGATTGTGTTTTCCGCACCCGGAAGCGGCTGTCGAGAACCGCCAGGGGGTCGTCGTCGGCGCCGATCTTGTTGGTGCAGGAGGCATGGTGTCCCCAGGCCTCATCTTGGATGAATTGCCGGAGAGCGCCATCAACCTTGTCCGGGCCTGGAACCTCCTCAGTCGTAATCAACCCGAGACCCTGCAATCGCCGGTTCATCGAGCGAACGAACTCTACCCCTGCCACCACGGCGTCAAGATCGTCGCCCGACGTGTCATTCCCTTCTGTGAAGTAATGAAAGTCGATCTTCGGCGTTTCCCACGGCTTAGAAGATTTCAGCGTTACCTCCCCGGCCGTGTTGTTCGTCCGGGCTTTCAGAATCGCCCAGGTGAAGCGCTTATGATATCGCTCGGACTCTTTTGAGTATCCCGGAAAGTAACCTTTGAAGTAGCCGGGTATTCCGAATATGTAGAGATCGGGATCGGTCTTATTATCTGCGGATCGCTTGATAATTCCGATCAACGCGCCGTTCGACCCGTAGATACCGGTGCCCCCCTGAGACCATGACTTGAAGTACATATCCGGGTCGCCATCTTTGCCGGGTGGCAGGAAAGTAGCATCTTGCAGCAAGGCGAAATCAGCCGCGAAATCTGAGACAACCCCGATTTCATACCGGTCCTGCAGATTCTTGCCGACCCCCGGCAGATCCGCTACGACCGGAATACCGAGCGCTTCCAGTTCCGCGCGCGGGCCGATTCCGGACAGCATCAGTAGCTGCGGGCTGTTGAACGCGCCGCCCGCCAATATCACTTCGCGGCGCGCCAGTACTGTCTTCCGTGGAGCACTCGCGGGATCGGCGACCGGATTCGGATCGGCCCCATAAAGATGCCGCCCCTCCAGATACTCCACGCCAATCGCTTTGGTGCCATCGAACAAAACGCGTGTCGCGAGCGACTTCAACTGGATCGTCAGATCGTCGGGATGCTCCTTCTTCACTCGCAGCAAGAATTCCCGTGGACCAACACGTTTGCCATTCTCGACAGCCAGAGGCGTGAACGAGAGGCCTTCAGGGCTCTTGGCTGCGTTGCGCGAATCATTCGGATCGAAGCGGGTCAGAGTTCTGACGAAGGGATTGCCCACATGCTCGGTCAGCGCCTCACGGACGCCTTTCAGCAGCAATGCAACCAGCTCCGGATCCCTCAAGACCAGCTTCGGATCGGCTTCGCACGTCGGAAGCCAGCCATCGAATCCATGCCCGTGAGACCAATCCCGCCAATCTTCCCGGTGCTCGATCAGTTCCGCTATCGACGACGCCACGCCCTCCACGATCCCCTTCAGTGAATGCGGATTTGGAGCGTATTTGCAATTCTCAAGGCGGCTGAAATAGCCGCGCATGTTCTCCGCGCGCCAGGAGTCATCCCCGGTCACCTCGGCTATGTGGTTCCAGTCGCTGTCCTGCGGTATCACGGTGATCATGGCATTGTGCGCGGTGCACCCGCCCAACGTGCCGGCCCGCGGATACCACACGCCGCGTTTCTCGGCGACGTACTTACTGTCGCGCTCCTGTTGGCGATCGTCCGTGTAATGCCGGACGAAGTAATCCCACGCGCATTCTTTATATTCCGTCGAGAGCCCGTGAAAAATCGGGACTTGGTACATGTAGCGGCCTAAGTCGTCTTCCGAACACGGGTCACCGCCTGCCTCAAGCAGAAAAACTTTGAAGTTCTTGCTGGCCAAGTTGGCAGCTAAGGGACCGCCACCCGCGCCGGACCCAACCACGATGTAATCGTAAACAGGAGCGTCCATTTCCAGTCTCCTCAGAACGTCTTCAGGAACTCGATCAGCGCCCGTTTATCGTCATCGCTCAGACCCGGCTCTTCGCCAAATTGAGCCGTGCCGAAGTAATGCCCGCGATTGACCACGTAGTCCGGGCACTTACTCACGTTCATCAGCGGTTCTACCAGATTCGCCAGAATCCTTCGGCCTTCTTCATCGCTGGCGTCCTTCGGCAAAGCCGCAAGATCGTGCTTCACCTTGACGATGACATCCAGAACCTTCGCATCATGATCCAGTCGCCCGGCCCAATCGGAATCGTCGGCCAGCAGGTTCATATTCGATAGAAGCCCGACCGGCGTGCCCGCGGGTATCGGCCCAATCTCGATCCCCCCGTCACCGAACAACTTCGGAAAAATCCGTTGCGTGAAGCCTACCAGCCCTTTCAGATTGTCGGGGACATAGCCGGATGCGATTCGCAGAAAACTTCTCGTCGTGGTTCGATCGATCAGCCCCGGAACCTTGTCGCCCAGGAACGGATCCTTGTCGCGACGTTCGGGCCACAGCATCTTTTCAATTGAGTCCTGAAATGACTCGAGCCGCGCTTCAACCGACGGGCTTGGATTGAACTTTCCGACCGAATTGTTCAGAAGAAATGGCGCAGTGGACCACAGGCTGATCAGCGAAGCCGGGCGGGTGTATCCGCGTCCCCCGCCGGGCAGCTTAAACTGGCGGGACGCACCGGTCATCGGGTTGTATACCGTAACTTCCCCCACGGCCGGAAGATCCTTGTAAGTCTGCGACGAGAAGTTATCCCAGATGTTGCCGGCAATCGCGTTCGTCGCCAGCGGGCTGCACGCGTTCGTCTTTAATAGCGTAACCGGGACGCGAAACTCAGCCGACAGGAAGTTGCCGTCCAGGAAATCCGGCTTCATGACGATCTCCCGCATCTTCGCTCTAAAGTCATCGGTCTTAGTCGACGCCCAGTACTTATTCCAGCAAGTCAGATAATCTTTGCCGGAACAACCGCCCGGATCGAGCCCCTCCACCATCTCTGGCAACTTGCTCGAATGGCAGCGCGCACAATTCTCAGCGAACACCATCTTTCCGCGATTGAGAACGGCGTTATCCGTCGAAAGATGCGCTGTGCCGCCCGGAGCGTCTTTAAGGTGGTGCGGTTCCGTGCTCTTCAAAAAGAACAACGCCAGATCCGGCGTCTGCGCTTCAGTAGCGCCCCAAAAAGCCGAATTCTTGCGCGCAACCGCGATTTCAATTGGCGTTGTCTCCTTCCCGCCAATAAGCGGATTGAAGTGAAGCAGCCACTCTTCGCTGAAAAGCCCGATATTCAGAAACACGCGATTCAGAGCCCCCAGCGCGCCCACGGAATCCGCGCCGTCTTTGAGCACGCGCGGGCTGTACGATGTTTCGGGCCGCACGAAAAACTCACTTAGCGGCGAACCCGCCGGTACATAGTCATTCAACTGCTTGTTATTCAGTCCGCCACCCGCCAGAGTCTCCTTGCCGAACCGCTTAGCCTGCTTCAACCGCGGCGCAAGATTGTAGACCGCATTCATGGTTCGCGGATTGTTGATGTTATCGGTCGAGATCAGCGATGTGTCGAGGCTGCCCGGACGCGAAGTATAAAAGACCTGATAAGGAAAGCTCGAAGTGTCGGCTTCCCAGGAGAAGATCCGGTCGATCCAAAAGTACTGCGCACCCACGTTCGAGCTGAGATTCTCCCATGCCGGATGCTCCGGATCGGCCGGCGGCTTTACCGGATTCGGCCCAACGTGGCAGAACCCGCACGCCATCCCGACGCGATACGGGCGTATAAGTGCCTTGCTCTTGTAATATCCCGGATCTTTATAAAACCGCTCCGCATCCCAGTTCTTCGCAGCCGCCTCATCGAATCCCGGATTCGGAAAAAGGCGCAGCCCCACAATGCCCGTCGCATATCCATAGAAGGAGCCCGCCGGAATATTCTTTTCCCTCGCACCTACCTTGACTCCCGGATACTTGCCTTCATTTTCGAATGGATCGGGTGGACAATTCGAGCTGCGCTTATCGAGCCACAGACCATACCGGTTCGGGTCGGGGCCCGATGGTTTATCGAAACACGGTTCGTTTACCAGCCCCAGATAATTCCAGCGATTGTCTCTAGAGAACTTGAGGTTTGGATGGGAAGAAACAGTCTTAAGGAAGTCCACCGTCCCCAAGCTGGTGTTCGCCAGATGATCCCAGAACCGGTCGTTCCCGGCCGTCCACACAATCCAGTTGTTACGGCCCTTTACCTCGTCCGTGGTTAGCGCCACGCCAGAGTCCATGCCGTGAAAATAATCGTCGTCCGCGGCCGGGAAAGACTCGGCGGCGCGCCCCGCTTGCCGGGCTTCGTCAAGAACCTCCCCTGAGCGAGGAGCATTCGCCGAGCGGCACGCAATTAGACAAATCGCCGATATAATTACTAAAATCCCGTTGGCCCTGTCACTTCTCATGGAAAACTCCTCGAATTTGAAAATTCGGGCCCCAAAAACTTTAACTATGACCGGTGCACGTGAAAACCTTGATGGCGCGGATTCAACAGCGACGCCCGGCGAGAAAGCTCTTCGCTATCACGTGAATAGCCGGTAGCGGCCTTCACGGCTGCCGCCTTCGCGAACAGATGCGCATCGCGAACTCCCGACGCGAGTGCCCGGTCCATCATCGCGTTCGCCTCGCCGAACTGCCGGTCCCGATACAGCGCCCATCCGAGCGCCGCTTCCGTGCCGAAGTTCTGCCGGAGTTCGAAATCCTTGTGCGCCCACTTGACCGCTTCAGATCCGTTTTCCCGAACATCGGAAAAAAAATCGACCAGATGGTGATAGTAATGAACACCGCCCTGATCCGACGCTTCTAGAAACCCTGCCAGTGCCCTGTCAAACCAGCCGTCGGCTTCTTTTTCCTCGCCCATCGCGGCAAGAAGCTCCCCAAAAGCCTGCTGAAGTTCTGGCTTGGGTGTTTCGTTAAGCACGTGTTGGTAGAGCTCAACCGCCGCGTCGTATTTGCCCTCAACGCCGAGTAACTCGGCCATATGGTCGTCCACCATCCAATAGCCGGAGTACGCCTCGGCGGCCTGCTGATAGTGCGCCGCCGCCTGCTCGTGACGCGCGCGCCGCAAGTCGAGCAGCCCTTTCTGCAGTTCCACCCAGGCGTATTCCCGCATCTCTTTTGCGGTGATCTCGTCTTGAGCTTCGGAGTAGATACGGTCGGCGTTCTCGGTCTCCCCGAACTTCGATTCCCAGTAAGCCAGTCGCGCCAGATTGTCCCAGGTGCGATCTTCCCTGATTAGCTCTTCTAAGTTCTTCTTAGCCTCCTGGTAGCGCCCTTCCTGAAGATGTATGTCGGTCCAGAGCACACGCGCCGGATAGCTCTCCGCGAGCCCTGGAGCCATTTCGAGCGCCCGCTTCGTGCCGGTCAGGCGATGAACTTTCATGTCTAGATTCGCTTTTATCAGGCAAAGATCGGGCCACGGTCCGATCCGTTCAAGCGCGTCCGCGATGGCCCGCTCCGCGGCGGTGAATTCGTCCGGCCTCCCCGTCAGCGCAGCGCGTTGATAAATCCTGTAGGCGCGTCGCGTGACCTGCTCTGTGTCGGACGGATTCGCGAGCTCCGCGAGATCCCGCTCGATCTTCTCTAAATCTTTCCGATAGTCCGTCAACTTGGCCACCTACCAGGGCTCGGCGAGATAGGGGAAATGGTCTAGAAACTCCTTGTCGTTCCTTAGAGGATTGGGCGGAGTCTTCGGCACGATCGGCGCGCTTGCCCAGAGCGCCGGATCGCCCAGCGTTTCGACATGGTATTTCTTGCCATTTAACTCGGCATCCATATCGAGGAACAGCGCCAGGAACCGCGTGGCAACCTGATCCTCGGGCCGCCGTCCGAACGGCCACGTCCCTGTCGTATCCATATCGATGGCGCATACATTCGGCACGAATATCTCGAATGGCCGCCGCAGCGGGATATCCATTCCCTTCGGATTCCAGGAATCGTCCGGCATGTTCAGTTTCTGAAAAAGTGTTTTTCTGGTCCTCGGAAAAGCCTCCACGGCTAGCGCGTATGTCTTGTGGACCGAAACTGGCGAGTTGTCATGATCGAACGACGTCTTCAAACCGAGCGCGGTAATCGACGGTCCAAACCCCCAACCGAGGTGAGCCAGCCGTTTGATGAAGTGCGGCGCCAGCCAGAAGTTATTAGCCCCAAGCTGACGGTTGTCTTCCCGTTCGCTCAAGGCGGCGTCGGCAAATGGCAATCCATCGGTGTCGACCAGCTTGTACCTCTTCAGTTGCTCGTCGGACTCGGACCCATCGAGCAGTGCCCTCGGGTGCTGATGCCAGAAAGGCTCATCCGGAATGGCCTCCACTTTATGCGCCGCTTTGAGCACCCAGCTTTCACCCCACGTATTCACGATGCGATTTTTCTGTCCGTCTGGCGTAATGAACGCAAGCGGAATCTCAAAGATCAGCGCATTGCAGTTTTTTCCGGCGCGCGCATCTTCTCCGTCGTAGACGAACCTGTAGTTGCCGTTCTCGTCTTTCTTGAACTTATTCCCCGTCCATGTCCACGGCCCTGGCGGCATATCCTTCTTCATCGTCTTGCCCCATTTGGGCGTCGCGGGGTCGAAGTTGAAGAGATCGTTTCCTTCCAGCTCGATCAGCGTCTTGGGAATCGGTAACTCCCGCGCTTCCGTCATCGAATGTGGAACATGGTAAAACTGCGGAGCGTAATTGATGGATCGGAAAAAGCCTGGCAGGTCGTTGAAAAAGCCCTCCTCCCGTCCGCCAATAAATGCTTGAATCGCGTGGCCATTCGGGGTGTTGACCGTCTCGACTTTATTGGTCGCGATGCTGACGTTGAAGTCACCCCCTGGGAAACGTAGGAACGATAAGTGCGCGCGTCCGCCCGCATCCACCGTGACGCGAATCTCGGCAGCCTTGAAAATACCGAGGTATTTTTCCTTTACTGCGCTGAAATACTTCAAAAGAGTGTCAAGACTCTGGTCCTCGGTTCCCGGCCATGAGGCGCGGGGCGCCGCGACCATCTGCACTCGATAAAGCATGTCGCTGTCGAAAATCCCTGTCTCGGGAACCGTCGCCATGGTGAGGGCGATAACGGCCTTCTCGCCCCCGGCCGTATCGGCCGAAGGGAATCCGAACAGATCGTACAAATCCGCCGCGCTTACATCAATGTCGGAAAAAGCTGAATTTACCGCATTTGGGTCATTATGATCTGCCACTAAGAATACTCCTCGTCAGCATTAGATTCTTTACGAGTCCGGTCTATTCCGTCAAGAGAAATTTTTGCGCGGCGGCGAACTGCCGCGCCTCACCGGAATAAGCGGCGTGTTTAAGCCGGTGCGCTTCGAGATTGCTGGTGCGCCTCTGCGCCGGTTGCCGCGATTACCGATGCACACGCATAGGCGACATGTGCGTTGGTGACATCGCTGTGATTTGTGATCAGCCCTCCCGACCCATCGAGACACGTAACAATGCCGGCCTGAAACTTGTATGGCTCGCCGGCCGCGGCGGCGCTTTTCAACGGCAAGGAAACAGATTCAGTGGTTTTCTGAGCCCCGTTGCGCCCGATGCCGCCGAACGGATCGTCGGCATCGCCGATCGCTTTGACGTTATCGCCGGCGAGCCGCGATGCAACCGCGTAAATGGTCCCCACCACCGTGTCCTGGAACGAGAACGTTTCGATCAGCGGACCTTTCACCACTTGACGGGTGATCACATCGCGGAAAAATCCGGGAGTGCCCTGGCCGTTGTTGCCGCTGAAGCCATAGTGCGAAAAAGCAGCCTCCAATAATGCCAAGGAGTCCGGCTGAACCATCGTTCCCTGTGAAAGCGATTTGGCGCACGCCGCCATCAGCCGCCCGCCCAAGCTGTGTCCGATGAGATGAATCCTGAGGTTCGGTGTGGACGCCTTCAGATCGCGCACACACTGGGCTACTCCCGCGCCACCAACTACTCCCGACCGGTTCTTCATGACATACCAGGTCGTCGCATTGAGAAACTGGCCTACCCTGCCGAAGATCGATCCCAAGAAGGAACCAATCGACAGCACTCCACCTTCGCCTCCCCCATCAGTGGTGAAGTCGTCGACAGCGGTTACTCCGCCACTAGAGTCACTGCCCGACGCACCACGTTGTGTCGGAAGAAAGATGGGAGCCGCGAGCTTGTCGAGTAAATCCGAACCGCGTACGTTCCGAATCTCATCGATTCCCTCCGTCTCATCCAGTTCGCTGCCGTTCAGAAGATGGAGCACCAAGTTGACGAAGTTGTCCTGTGCCGCGCGATTACCATCGATGCTGGGCAGGAGCGCTATCGCCTGATCCAACTCACCGCTGTGTTCCGGGCACAGCGTTTTGAGCGCGTTCAACTGCAGCAAGCTCTGGCGCAGTGGCGTAGCATTCACGTCGTCATCGACGGACTGCACGGAACCGCTGTCCGTTCCAAAACTTTTGTCCGTCGCAAAAGTTTCTTTGAAAGTCTTCGAAGGCCAATAGACGCCCGCAACTACATACCTCCGCGTCGCCGTTTGCTGAAATTCCGGGAGCTCGAGTTGCTGGTGAAGGTTTTGGAGCAGCGCGGTATACAACGCGGTCGCGTCATTCTCATCGTTCCGAAATCCATGCGCCAGAAAGATAGCGTCGGTTGCCGCCGCGGCGTGCTCCTTCAAATCGTCTAACTGAGCCGTGTCAATCAGTGTGCCCGACTCATCGAAGTTCAGGGGGAAGAAATCGAATCCGCCTTTGGATAGCATCTTATATACATCCTCCGTCCACAAGCCAGTTCAAACGGCTTGCAGTACTTTCATCAAATCCAACAATCCAGCACCTTGAAACCGCCGGTCGCGGCCCAGATCGATCGAGTTACCGACAAATAGCTCTTTCGCCCGCTCCGGCTCACCTATGAATTCACCGCGAACCGAAAGGAAAGCTGCAATCGCGCCGGATACGTGCGGCGCCGCCATGCTGGTTCCGCTTTGCTCACAATACAGCACCTCGGGAAGATTGGTATCGGTAGTTCCGCCGGTGCCCGCGTATTTTGCCTTTTCCAGACCGGCCGCGCACGAGATAATGCGTTCCCCGGGAGCTAACAAGTCCGGTTTCGGACGGCCATCGCCAGTGGGCCCCCGCGAGGAGAAGTAGGAGACTCCATACAGGTGCGGCATCTCCCGGTGCGTGGAACCGACTGTCACCGCCAGTTCCGCGTTTCCCGGGTCGGTGATGCTCAGATCGTTATATCGCGACTGCACGCTCCCGTTTGCCGCCACAAAAGAAGAGTATCCGCCGTTTCCCGCCGATACCACCACCGCCACTCCGCTGCGCACGAGCCTATTGATCTCGACGCAAATCGGACTCTGTCCGCAAGCGAACCACCGCGGATTGAAATCGTATCCCAGACTCAGGTTAGCTCCGTGAATCAGCAACCGTTTCCCGTTCTGGTTCCAGGTCTGGATCTGGTCGATGGCCATGAGAACCCAGCTCACCTTGCCTTGTCCGGCAATCTGCTGCACATCACCGGAACCCGAAACGTCGGCGATCACTTTCAGGCTGACAAGCTTGGTTTTCGGGGCGACTCCGGATATAACCCGTAACGGCTCCCCTCGTTGCGGGACCGACTTGTCCGTTAATCCGTCCCGAAGCTCAGTGCCCACAACCTTCTCGCCATCCGGGTTCGGCGATTCCCAATATCCCGCGATGATTCCCGCCACATGGCTGCCATGCCCGAATCGATCCAGCAATGCCGTGGCATCCGATTTCGCCGGATCCGAGGAGGCCGCTGCCCTCCCATCCGGAGTAAAGTCGCGGTGAACCAGCGGGAGCGGCAGGTCCAGCGCATTGTATGGGCCGAACTGGGAGTTCGTGCCCTTGAAATGCGGATGATCGCCCTGAATCCCCGAATCGAACACGGCCCACACGATGCCGTCTCCACGCGCCTGGAAAGCGCGTTGTGCCGCATCCGCTTTCACGGTAATTAAGGATCGCGTAAGTGTCGTGCTGATGTCCGTATCTTCCCAGATTCGGTACACCACGGTCCCTGTTCGGCCGTATTTCTCAGTGAGTTCACGCGCTTCCGTCGCCAGCTCCAGAATCTGTTCCGCCGTAAGGCACGCGAACAGGTAATTGGAGAGCGGGAAGTACCTGACTTCCCAGGCATCCGCCCGCTTTTTGACAGATTCCATCGCCGCGGCGATGCCACCCTTGAACGACTCGTTCAGGGAAATGATGACGTCGAACTTCTTGGCCGGATCCTTATTTCCAACCGCTTTCGCTACTTCCGACAGCAGTGGCTCCGTGATGATGGAGCGCATCATGTCGAGCCTGATTTCCTGCCGTTGACGCGGTTGCCCGGCTTCAGCCCGGGCTCCTTCGCGAGTAGTTGTTTCGCGGTGCTCTTCCGCCGCCGCTGGTGTCGGCAGATCGGGCGGTGGGGGATTCATGTCACGCGCCTCCGTTGCACGCTTTTTACGTCGTCGGTAAAGACCGACAGCATATCAAAGAACCGTTCAGCGTTCTTCTTTGGGATGCCGGCCGCCTCGGCGAAAGCTTGGCGGCTGGCTTCGGTGTCGCCGCGGGCGTGCAGGATCTGCCCAAGAAGAACGAACGGTCCAGGTGTTTTAGGATCAAGACGGATCGCCCCTTCAGCGCACCCATAGCCTCCTCCGGCGCACCGCTCTGCTTCAGTGCGGTGCCGAGCAGATAGTAGGCCTCCGCGTAATTTGGTTTCGCCGCAATGGCCGCCCTCATTTCATGGATTGTCGCGGTGAACTCGCCTTCCTGCCAGTCCACAAGGCCCAGCGTGTAGTGGGCTTCGGCGAGCCGCGCGGCGCCCTTGAGGTCGCCACCCATTTTGGAGAGCGAGGCCGAACTGGTTCCAGGCTTTTGAATCGACATCGTGCAGACGTATTGCTGCCCGAAGCTCAGCGATGGCGTCGGCAAAGCGGCCACTATCCAGGAGTGCCGCACCGTAGCGATAGCGGTAGTCGAAAATCTCGGGAGCCAGTTGCGCCGCCTGGCCCAGCGGCCTAGTGATAGTGCGCCGCCGCGAAGCCGGGGTCGAGCACGAGAGCTTTGCGGAAGCGCTCGATCGCCTCGTGCGGCCACAGGAGCACTGCCAGCAGAAACCCCATTTCGTCTTCGATGGCGGGCGTTGACTCAGTGTTGCGTGTAATATTCGCCAGCCGTTCGAGCGCCGTGTTCGCGTCACCCTCTGCCAAGCTGCGCGTTGGCGGCAGCCGTCAAGACCAGGAGGAACAGCGTGAGCCTCAAGCGAGCGAACCCTCGGCTCATGTTAGATGATCGTGCCCAGTCGACGCCACCCAAGCGGCCGCCAGACCAATTCAAAACATGAAATGTGCCTCTTAAATGACAACCAGTTGCAGACCGGGCCCTAGCCTGCGGAGATCATTGGAATCGCTGGTAATCACCGCTTGCTCCGCGCGCTCCGCGCAAAGCGCGACATGGGCGTCCACGATGTCGGCCGTTCCGCTGTGTGCCAACAAGAGCCCCACAGCCGCAGCGCTCCGAGCATCCAGTGCAATTACGTCGGTGCAGGACTGTCGAATTAACCGCGAAAGGCGAACCTGCCTGGATGGATTTCGGATGGCCTGGGCCAGCGCTGTCGCCGGAATGGTTATACGCATTCCGCGTTCGATGGCGCGAGCCAGTAGTGTGATGACTCGCCGGTCGTTCCGATCGAGCGCGATCAGTCCACCAGCATCGAAAGTGATTCTGCTCACGCAGCCCGCCCTTTCCTCGCATGCCGCTTGTTGGGCTTAGGAGAAAGAACCGAGTCGGCCCAAGTGCGCTCCTCTTTCGTCAAAGGACCACCAGTCTGCCGCAGTGCGTCTGCCAGCATCTCTCTCCATCCTTCCGCATCGAAAAGAGCAACTTCCACCGCATGTTTCACGAATGCGGAGATATTTGCCGCCTGGCCGGTATCGACAAGCGCACGAATTCCTTCCACCTGATTGTCTTCAAGAGTAACGGTGATCTTGGTGGTCGCCATACCAAAAACCATACCATGTAAAGCCGCCCGACCCGTGAGTATTGACGCCGCCCTGGGTAAGAACGGCATCTTACTTTTATGAAGACTGCCATCTCCTCCAAAGGCCAGCTCGTTTTGCCGGCGGAGTTACGGCAGATGGACCGTGTCGAACCGGGGCAAAGCGTTCGACGTCGAGCGTCTCGATCGTGGGGACTATCGTCTGGTCCGGCGCACGGCTCCGCTGAACGAGGGCGCCATCGACTGGCTGCTCGCCTGTCCGCGGAAGGACTTCTTCGTCCCCATCGATTCTGAGTCAACGGATATATTATGAAGTACCTTGTCGACGCTAACGTTCTCAGCGAGCTGACGAAACCAATCCCCCCTCCGCGGGTTCATGGGGTGCTTACCGATTACTAGCGCCGCAGCATTTCTTGTACTTCTTGCCGCTGCCGCATGGACAAGGACTATTGCGTTGGACCGATGCCATACTCTATCCTCCGATACCTGTGCTGAGAGCCAGATGCAAGGCGCGCCTTGCGACGTCATACGGTCGGTCTAACTCGGCCACTCCGGCAAAACCCAAAGAAAAGCAGACCTATTGGACTTGCTCACCACGCATTGACCTTGTCGCGTTACCCACCCACAAGAGCGTAGTGTCGCCGATTCGGAGACTGGTACTTCACGGATCAAGCACTAATCGCCATAATTGTCGGTCTTGGAGCGTCGCCACAGGAAGTTAGTAACCAAATGTCAATATGCCAGGGTGCTGCATAAAAGGCAGCTTCTCGATCATTCATCACCCAGATCGAGTTACCCCTCCACAAGCACACAAACCTCCCGCAAATTCCGGTACTTCTCCGCGTAATCCAGCCCGTAACCCACCACGAATTCGTCAGGGATGTGGAAGCCGACATAGGCCACATCCACCGGCCGCAGACGGCGCTCGGGTTTGTCGAGAAGCGCCACCACGCGGATGCTCTTCGGGTGCCGCTGATTCAGCAGATGCATCAGGTAGTTCAGCGTGACGCCGCTATCGACGATGTCCTCGACGATCAGCACGTCCGCCCCTTCGATCTCGATATCCAGATCCTTGGTGAGGCGCACTTCGCCCGACGTGCTCTTGCCCTTGCCGTAGCTCGAAATCCCGATAAAGTCGATGAAGGCGTCGCGCTCGATGGCACGCGCCAGATCGGCCAGAAAAAAACAGGCGCCTTTCAGGATGCAGATCAGGTAAAGAGTTCCGGCTGGGTAGTCCGCGGTAATCTGTTTGCCGAGCTCCAGGATGCGGGATTGTATCTGGTGTTCGGAGAGGAGCGGGCGAAGCGTCGCGGGCATCCCGCTATTCTAAGCGGAGATTAGCCGCCGTTCGCGAGGCGGGTGCTTTGGGGCCCGATGTGGATGTGGGCTCCGGTGGCCTTGTGGGCCACTGCGGCGCGGAACGCGAAATAGGGGATGCGATTCGCGGTCAGGTACTGCCGCAGCCACACGCCTTCCGGCTCATCCGGCGTGACGGCGACATCGACGCGGTTGCGGTGGTCGAAGCCGAGCGACCGGTGCGTCGCGGTCTCCCCCATCGCGCTAATCGGCAGGGACTTGGCGAACTTGTGTTCGAAAGCATGCTCGACGCGCTGGAAATCACGCGGGGTGAAGATGCCATTCCCCTCGTACCGTTCAGCGATTTTGTGAACTTCGCTGGGGGCGTTCTGGAGCGTGGTGGTGAGAACCTGTTCCAGCTTTGCCGTCTCGGCTAGTTGCTGCGCCAGCTTGGCGCGGGAAACAGCCCAATCGCGCTCCTTCATGGCACGATCGATTTCATCGGTCGAAGTCGTCATCTCATTACGTGAGATCACTCCGGCGGCGACCAGCTTCTCCTGCCCCTCCGCGGATTTGGTACGGCGTTCCAAACGCCTTTCGGTCGCAGCGATCATCTCAGCCGATTGCATGACTGTTAAGTCATTGCCATACAGTGTTCTGCGCAGGATAGCTTCATCCTTTGCATCGAGTACCGCCTCCTGCGCTTTCTCGAGCCGAATTCGGGGCAGTGCGCCGCTTTCAACTAATCCTTGGATCTTTTGAACTTGCGCTTCGGCCTGAACTACGAACGGGTCTTCCTGGGCCCACAATGCGGCCGCGCAAAGCATAGCAGTGACAACCAATTTTATTTGCACGGGACACTATATAGTACGATGAAACCAGGGAGAAGGTTTCTGCGGGAAGCGCCAATTGAACAAATAACTCACGCCACTGAACAACTCGATCAGCCGGTCTGGCTTGCGGCGGTCCGCGCGGCGGAATCCAAACAGGCCAGCGACATCCGCGTTCTCGACCTCACCGGCATCACCTCCTTCACCGACTATTTCATCATCTGCACCGGCGCGAACTCCCGCCAGGTCCAGGCCATCAGCGACGAGGTCAACTTCCAGTTGAAGCAACTGGGCGAGCTGCCGGTTACCCTCGAGGGCTACAACCAGGCCGAGTGGATTCTGGCCGACTACAGTGATTTCCTGGTTCATATCTTCTCGCCCAAGTCACGCGAATTTTACGATTTGGAACGATTGTGGCGCGGAGCCAAGGTGCTAGAAATTCCTCCGGAGTGAAGGTCTTCCTCTATTACATCGGCAAGCCGCGGGATACGCACGCCAACAGCATGGCGCAGGACTTTGTGACGCGCGCCTCGCGCTTCGCTCCAGCACGAATGGATGAGATCCGGCCCGAGAAGAGCGGCGACGATTGGTGGGCCAAGCACCCCGCCGCCCAGAAGATTCTGCTAGACCCCGGCGGCAAGCAGATGGATTCCGATGCGTTCTCCCGCATCTTCGAGCAGGCCGAGATGACGGGCCGCGACCTGGTATTTTTAGTGGGCGGGGCCGGCGGGCTTCCGGCGCGGTGGCGCGAACGGGCTGACTTGCTGCTTTCTCTGTCTCCGATGACTTTCCCGCATGAGCTTGCCCGAGCCATGCTGGCCGAGCAGATTTACCGCGCATTCGCGATCTTGCGGGGGCATCCCTACCCGCGTTAGTGTGAGAACTCCCCATGTCATGGTTTAAACGAGAGAACGACGGGCCGGACAAGAAACCCAAGGTCGAGGAAGGCGAGCGCACGGTTCGCACCGAGGGGCTTTGGCAGAAATGCGAAAGCTGCCGCGAGATCATCTGGAAGAAGGATCTGGAAGCCACGCACGAGGTGTGCCCGAAGTGCGGAGCGCATTTCCGCATGAGCGCCATGGCACGGTTGCAGATGTTGTTCGATGACGGCGTGTTCGAACAGCACGACGTGGAGCTGATGTCTTCCGATCCGCTGAATTTCGTCGACAACAAATCGTACCGTGACCGGCTGCTTTCCATGCAGGCATCGACGTCGCTGACCGACGCGCTGGTGGCGGGGAGCGGAACGCTCGGGGGCCGGCGGGTGAACATCTGCGCCATGGAGCCGAAGTTTATCGGCGGCAGTATGGGTTCGGTGATGGGCGAGCGAATCACACGCGCCATTGAGCGCTCAATTGAGTGGAAGTGTCCGATCATCGTGGTTTCGGCCTCGGGCGGCGCACGCATGCAGGAAGGCGCCATCAGCCTGATGCAGATGGCGAAAATTTCTTCGGCGCTGATGCGCTTGGATGAGGCCGGTATTCCGTACATCAGCGTGCTCACCGACCCCACCACCGGCGGCGTAACTGCGAGCCTGGCGATGTTGGGCGATTTGAATATCGCCGAACCGGGCGCGCTGATTGGATTCGCCGGGCCGCGCGTTATCGAGCAGACCATCCGGCAGAAGCTGCCCGAAGGGTTCCAGCGCAGCGAATTTTTGCTGAAGCATGGGATGCTCGACGCGGTGGTGGCTCGATCCGAAATGAAGACTCATATCGCGCGCGCGCTGCAGTTTTTTTGTGGTCCGGTCGTGGAAAAGCCCACTGCTGCGTAGAGCTTGAATTACCTCGATTCGGTTCAATTTCTCTATTCGCTCGGCAACGAGTTGAAGACGGCGAAGTTCGGTCTGGAGCGCATCACGGCAGTGCTCGAGGCGATGGGCCGCCCGCACCGGCGCGGACGGTTCGTGCATGTCGCCGGCACCAACGGTAAAGGTTCCGCGTGCGCCATGATCGCCGGCGGTTTGCACGCGGCGGGATATCGAACAGGGCTCTATACATCCCCCCATTTGCTGGAACCGACCGAGCGCATTCGCATTGATGGCGTGCCGATCGGGGCCGATGAATTCGCGGCGGCGTTCGATCGGGTGCATGAGACGGCTGAACGAATGCTCGCCGGCGGGAAACTCGATTTTCATCCGACTTATTTCGAGACCGTCACGGCCATGGGCTTCTACGTGTTCGCCGAGAGGGCCGTGGATATTGTGGTGCTGGAAGTCGGGCTGGGCGGGCGGCTGGATGCGACCAACGTGGTGCAGCCTGAACTCTGCGTGATTACGCCGGTCGATTTTGACCATGAAGCGTATCTCGGCAAGGATATCGAATCCATCGCGGGCGAAAAGGCCGGGATCTTGAAAGCGGGAGCGCCGGCGGTGGTATCGGCGCAGCGTCCGGCGGCCGAGCGCGTGATTCTGCGGCGTGCCGCGGAACTCAGGGTGCCCGTCTCTCGAAGCGCGGATTGGCGGATAGACGAGTTGGTGTTGGACAAGCGCGGCAGCGACCTTGTGGGCCCATTCCACGTGCGCTGCCCGCTGGCCGGGGAGCATCAAGTGGAGAATGCGCGCACAGCCATTGTGGCTCTCGAGCGGATCGGCATCACCGAGGAATCAATTGCGAAGGGCATCGGCGAAACGGTCTGGAACGGAAGGCTTGAGCGCATTTCCGAAGATCCCGAAATTATTGTGGATGGCGCGCACAACCCGGCCGGGGCGCGCGCGCTCGCGACGTATCTGGACCGATTCTACGGCGGACTTCCCAAGACTCTGATATTCGGCGCAATGCGCGATAAAGCCGTGGACGAGATCGCGGGCCTGCTATTTCCAAGATTCACGGACGTGATCGTAACTGCCCCCAAACAGGCGCGGGCATTAGCTCCCGAAGCTTACGCCGAGATTTCAGGCCGGTCGGATTTACGAGTGGCGAAGACCGTCAGTGAGGCGCTCGCAATAGCTGAAAAGAGGCATCCGATCTTCGTGACTGGGTCGCTCTTTCTGGTTGCCGAGGCGATGCAACTCGTTTAGGCCATACCGGTAAGAAATGTTTGAACACGGAGCTTTCCGGCCCGAATCGCCGCTGGACCTTCCCGAAGGAGCCCGCGTGCAACTTGCGTTCGAATCTAGCGAGGCGGTTGTTCAGCGACTATCTGTAGAGGAGCGCAGACGTATTCGGCGCTGCGTTACCGAGCGAATGTTCCGGAATCCTTTGCCTGCCGATGCGCCTCGATTCAACCGCAGCGATATCGGGTGAACGATTTAAAGGCGAATCAAGGCGAATGGCTTCTCACATTGGATGCCTTGTTCGTCGGAACGTGCCTGGATTCGGGGATTGAAACCTTGATGTCCAAGGACTTTCGCGTTACCGATGAAGGCGTTGCCTGCACCCCCGCGGATGGCTCCGGGCATGTAAAATGCGACTAGCTTGATTGGAATCTCAGACCGGAAAAGGCTGATCAAAATGAAATTCGGTTCGCGCGCATTTTGTGCAATTCGGGCTGGCAGCCACGATCACAGCCGCATTGGCGGCGCAGGAGGTGAAGAAACCTTCCAGCTACATGCCCGTCGTAATTGAGGAAGATTTCAGCAGCGTCGTCAAGCGCATGAGCGACGCCAAAGACGGGTTGATGAAGCAACAGCAGGCGCTGCTGGAGGAAAGATACGACTTAGCCAATCGCCCCGCGCCCGGTGTGACGATGTCTCGCGGCAAGCCGGTGCAAGGCGGCGTGCGGGTGAAGTTGCGCGCTGGAATGACATGGGACAAGCTGGCCCGGATGACGCCCGAGGAGGTTCGCGCCGCCGACGCGTTTCCCCAAGGCTTCATGCCGCTCCCGCATCCCAATCATCCTGAAGGCGGAATGATCTTCCCGAAATTTCACATCGACGAGATCAAGAGGCAAGAGGATCGGGACCTGACGCGCTTCGACCTGGATTTCGATCTCCCGGATCACGTTCTGCCTGAGTTTCCGCCGCCCTCTATCTAACCACCCGGCCTGATCTCGGGGATGTCTCCCAGGGCAAGTTGGTCACCATCGATAACTTCTTCGGGCTGTTTTAACGGCATTCTGAACCCCACGCAGATCGAAGGCGTGCGGCTGCTTGTCACGCCCTTTGCGCAGCAGCAGTTCAATCAGACGGAAGACCGCCGCACCCTGAAGTCGAGTCGTGGTGTCACATGCTTCGATTGCCACGTGAACGGCCACACCAACGGAGCGGCGCATCTGGTGGGCGATATCCGATCGCAGGAGTTCCGGCATCGCATTGAAACGCCCTCGCTTCGCGGCGTCAATATTCAGCGGCTCTTCGGTTCGCAGCGCGCATTGAAAACGGTTGAAGATTTCACCGAATTCGAACAGCGGGCCGCGTATTTCAACGGGGATCCAGTCATTGCCACAAAGAAGGGCGTGAATCCGCTGGAACGGGGCTCGCAGGTTCAGTTCATGGCCGAGTTCGAAGAGTTACTCGATTTTCCGCCGACCCCGAAACTTGCGGTAGACGGGACGCTGAACCCGAAGCGCGCCAGTGCGGCGGAAATGCGCGGCCAGACCTTGTTCTTCGGCAAAGCCAAGTGCGGTACGTGCCATTCGGGGTCGTATTACACCGACAACAGCATGCACAACCTGCAAGTTGAGCGCTTCTACAAGCCGCGGCTAATCAATAAAATGATGGCCTCAGCCGATGGCCCCATTAAGACGTTTCCATTGCGCGGAATCAAGGATTCCCCGCCGTATATGCGCGACGGGCGCCTGCTCACCTTGGAAGACACCGTCGAGTTCTTCAACATCGTGCTGGAGCTTGGATCGAAGCCGGCCGAGAAGTCCGATCTGGTGATGTTTATGCGGGCTTTGTAGCGCGTTTTACCCGAAAAGCGGCAGCACGGGTTGCCCGTACACTAACGGTCTAGGCTGCTTCAAGTCGTTCAACACTTCCATCTCAGGGTTGATGCCGAGCGCGTAATAAATCGTGGCGACTAACTCAGCCGGATGCACCGGGGCGTCGGACGGGGCCGAAGCCGTGGCGTCCGATTTGCCGTATTGCACGCCGCGGCGCACGCCGGCTCCGGCGACGATGGCTGAGTAACAGTAGGGCCAGTGATCGCGGCCATCGGGGGAGTTGGTGTTGCCCGATGTGCTGACACCGAGGCGCGGGCTGCGGCCAAATTCGCCCGTTACCACCAGCAGCGTGTCCCGGAACATACCGCGCTGCTCCATATCTTCTATCAGCGCCGAGAGCGAGCGGTCGAGCACGGGGCAATGCAGATTGCGCAGCGGGCCGAAGTTGGCGGCATGCGTGTCCCACGCCGTCGTTTCGGGGTCGCCATTGGCCACCGACGGCCAGTTCACTTGCACGAACATTGTGCCGGATTCGATCAGCCGCCGCGCCATCAACGCGCTCTGGCCGAAGGTGGTGCGTCCGTAGCGATCTCGTAGCTTGTCGGGCTCTTTGTTCAGATCGAACGCATCGCGCGCTTTGCCGGAGAGCACTAAGTCGTAAGCCTTCTCGTAATATTCATTGAGCGCATACGAGCTGACGGCCTTGTCGAGCTCCTTCATGGAACCATTGATGCCTTTTAATAGTCCGAAGCGCTCTTTGAGACGCTCGGGCGGCACATCGGCGCGGAGGGTGAGGTCGTCCAGACGGACCTCTTTATTGGGATCTTGATACAGGCGGTACGGGTCGTATGCCTTGCCGAGAAAACCGGCGGCCCCGCCTTTGCCGATGACGTTGCTTTCCTGCAGCGGGCGCGGCATTTCGACAAACGGCAGCATGGGCCCGGTGGGCGGTTTTATCTTCGAAATCTGGCAGCCCATGTGTGGGAAGTCGCGCGGCGAAGGCGGCTCGAGCTGGCCCGAGGGCGACACTTTGTCCGGCGCCCAACCGGTCATCATTTGGTAAATGGCGGCGGTGTGATTGAAGAGGCCCGACGGCGTGTAGGCCATCGAGCGGATGAGCGTTACCTTGTCCATCTGCGACGCCATCATCGGCATCACTTCGCTGATCTGGATACCGGGGACATTGGTCTTGATGGGCTTGAAGTCGCCGCGCACATTCGCGGGAGCGTCCGGCTTCGGGTCCCAAATATCGATGTGGCTCGGGCCGCCCTGCAGGAACAGCATAATGACGGATTTCGCGGCGCCGAAGGCTTTGGTGCGCTGCGCCGGTTCACTCGACGCGCCTAAGGCCTTCCATGACAGGAAGTCCGGCAGGTTCAGGCCCAGCATGGCAGCGCCGCCGACGCGCAGCAATTCCCTCCGCGAATATCCGTCGCAGGTCCTGCCGGTGCGCCCGGGGATAGAAAGCATTTCAATCTCCTTAGATGGCCGTTATTATATGCCTTTATGGTTGAGCCGGCGTTTTACGTGTTCGGGAAACACGGCATGGCCGGGTGGCGGCGGGAAGAGGCTATAGAGCGCCTCGAGGCGCTTGCGAAGGTAGCGGCTGGGCAGTTGCCGGGGGCCGGTTTCAACGTCGATGTCGCAACAAATTCCATGCAGGTAAAGCGTCAGCGTGTCTTCAAGAGCTTGCTTGACGTAATCGCGGAACAGCTTGGTTTCTTTTCCTTGAGGCCGCGTAAGCCATGCCTGTTTCAGAGTCCAACTCTTCTGATCGACTTCGCCGTGTACCTTGGCGAGCAGCTCATCCCGGACTAACTGCGAGAAAGTGTCGCGGACCTCTTCGGTGCTGTTCTCGGCGAGCAAGGACGCGAGCGCTCCGTAAAACGCGTAATGATATTCGGACACATCTTCTTCTTTTACGGCGAAGAACATAGTGACCTGCCGCCCGGTGTTCACGCGCCTTGCAACAAGCATGTGGGACGGGCGCTCGTAACTAACCTGGTCGCCGGAGCGGCCGGCTCCGCGCGAAAGATATGGGACCAGGATGAGGTTGACAGGAGGAATTAACTCGAGAAGACGAGGCGGCAACGCGGCGATCGGCTCATGCAAATACTGGCGCAGATCCTCCTCGGGCATAGCCGGTGTCGCGAAGTAAGAGAACGATGCTCCGAGCGGAATTACTTGCGACCGAAAGCTGTCGGCCAGTTCTTCTACGGACATACGGGATCGATCAATGGCTACAGGCATTCTCGGCTATGCGATTGTAACAGATGATGCCTGTAGCGCCACGTTCCATCCTAGTCTCCGCAGGGGAAGCTTCAGGCGATTTCTACGCCTCACTTTTAGTGGCCGAACTCCGGCGGAGATGGCCGCGGGCGCAATTTTTCGGATGCGCCGGCGCGAAATTGCGGGACGCGGGCGTTCGGAATGTGATCGACGCGGAAAGCCTCGCCGTGGTGGGGCTGTTGGAAGTGGTCGGCCATCTTCCGCGCATCTACCTGCAATACCGCAAACTGTTGGCGGCGATCCGGCGAGAGAGACCGCAACTGGCGATCCTCACGGACTCGCCCGACTTCCATCTCAGGGTTGCGCGAAAGCTGAAGAACTGGGGAGTGCCCGTGGTCTACCTGGTCGCGCCGCAGGTCTGGGCATGGCGCCGGGGGAGGCTAAAGGCGATGCGTGGGGTGATCACCCGCTTGCTGTGCATCTTTCCTTTTGAGGAGCGCTATTTTCGCGAGAAGTTCGTGCCGGCGACGTTTATCGGCCACCCGCTGAGCAACCGCGTGCGGCCGGCGATGACAAAGGAGGAATTTTTTCGGAAACACGATTTGCCGGAGAACCGTCCTTTAATTGCGGTGCTACCCGGAAGCCGGCGGGGAGAAGCGGCTCGCCATCTGCCCGAGTTGTGCGCTGCCGCCGCGCTTCTGGGTGAATCCGCGACTTTTGTATTGCCCGCGTCGCCCACAATCGGCGCGGCGTTTTTTCGGGCGAAGATGGGCCCGTCGGCGATTCGGGTGATTGAAGGAGAAGCATGGGATGCACTGGCGCATGCCGACTTGGCGCTGGCGGCGAGCGGCACCGTAACCATTGAAGCCGCGTTGCTGGGCACGCCCATGATCACGTTTTATAAGGTCAATAAGCTTAGCTGGATTCTGGGCAAGCTGCTGGTGCGTATTCCTTTCTATTCCATGGTCAATTTGATTGCCGAGCGCGAAGTGGTTCCCGAGCTGATGCAGCAGTCGATGACGGGGGCGAATCTGGCGGATGCGGCCCGGGGCTTGCTGCGGGATCAAGGGCGGCGCGCGAAGATGAAAGCAGACTTGCGTGAAGTGGCCGGCAAGCTGTGGTCGCAGGGCGATGCGATCGTCAGAGCGGGGGATGAAGTGGTGAAGGTAGCGGAGCAGGCGGCCGTAAGGGAGGCTCAGGTTGTTTAAGTTCTTTGGAGTGCCAGGTGGAGTTACTACGGGAATCATTCTCGCGCTGAGTATGGCGGCGCTCGCTCAGGCACAAGACAAGCGCACGCGCATCGACGTGGACCATTACGCAATTGACGCGGAGGTGAACGGGCGCACGCAATCGCTGACGGCGCGCGCGGCGGTGCGGTTTATCCCGTTGGACGACCGGATCTCGACGGCAACCTTCGACCTGAACAACTCGTTCGCGATATCGAAGATCGTGGACGATAAGGGTCACACGCTGCAATCGACGCGCGGGCAGACGGATAACACGGTCGTGGTCACATTCGAGCAACCATTGTCGAAGGGCACGCCGGTGACGCTGACCTTCAACTATGACGGGCATCTGACGGGCAACGAAGATTCGCCCGTGTATGGAATCAAGTTCGCCGCCATTCACGAGGACTCGGCCTATCTGCTATATCCGGCGCGATGGTTCCCGGTGAGCGGGTACAGCACGGACCGCTTCTCGGCGGATCTGAACATCACGGTAGCGACGGGCAATCGCGTGATCGCGAGCGGCACGGAGACGTCGAAGGCGTCTGGGGACAAGACGGTTTACAGCTTCCAGTTCCCGCGCGCTTCCTTTCCGGGAAGCATTGCGGTGGTGCGCGGCACGCCGGTGAAGGTGACTAGCGACGGGGTGAGCACCACGGTTTATTTCCGCGCATCGGGGCAGGATATGGCGCGGGCGTACGCGGATGAGACCGGCAAAATCGTGAGTTACTTCAGCGGGCTCTACGGAGTTCCCCCGATTGCGAATCTGACCTTAGTAGAGACCGAAGCTGGTGCGGCGAATGGGTATGCTGCGCCGGGAATTGTTTTCCTGAGCCCTCGCGGGATTGGGACGCAGTTAAACGCCAAGGTGCTATCAAACGAGGTGGCGCGGCAGTGGTGGGAGGAGTTAGTCTCGCCCGCGACACGGAACCACCTCTGGCTGGAGAACGGCCTGGCCGCTTATTCGGAAGCGCTCTGGGCGGAGCATTCGCGCGGCGCCGGGGCGCTTGAAGCGCAGATGAAAGATGTGTCCGTGGAAGCCCTGACGGTGGACACGGTGCCCGTGATCCAGGCGGGCCGCTTGGAAGATTACTCCCCCGAGTTATGGGCGCTTACCGGCAGCAAGGGCGCGGAAGTTTTGAACATGCTGCGGTATGTGGTTGGCGACGAGAAGTTCTACAAGATCCTGAAAAACTACGCCTCGCAGTTCGCGTGGAAGTCGGCGACGACGGATGATTTTCGCAAGGTGTCCGAGGCGGCGGCCGAGCAGGACCTGAAATACTTCTTCATCCAGTGGATTGAATCGAGCGGCGCGCCGGAATTCAAGATGGACTACACGGTTTTCCGCACGCAAAAGGGTTTCCGCGTGGTCGGCAAGATCTCGCAGGACCTGGATACGTTCCGAATGCCTGTGGATCTGAAGATCGAGACCGAGGGAAATCCGGAAGAGAAGCGTGTCGAGGTGGTCGGCACGTCTTCGGAGTTTTCGGTAGACACGTTCGGCAAGCCGAAGGCGGTGACGATCGATCCCAATTCGCGGCTGCTGCGGTATAGCAATGCGATTCGCGTCGCCGTGGCGATCCGGCGCGGGGAGCAGTTTGCGGAGATCAGCGAGTTCACCGAAGCGCTGAAGGAATATCAGAAGGCGCTCGAGACGTCGCGGAATAGCTCGCTAGCGCATTACCGGATTGCGGAGGTCTTCTTCCTGCAGAATAACTATCAGTCGGCGGCGAATGAATTCCGCGAGGCCCTGAATGGGGACTTAGATCCGAAGTGGGTCGAGGTCTGGGCGCATATCAACTTAGGAAAGATTTTTGATATCACCGGGCAGCGGGATCGCGCGGTGAATGAGTACAAGCTTGCCGAGCGGACGCGGGACAATACACAGGGCGCGCAGGACGAGGCGGGTAAGTATATCCGGAAGGGTTACGAGCGGAAGAAGAGCGAAGGCGCTTAAGCTGTCGCTCTCCTTCCGCTAACCTTAGTCGGGCTGCTGCTCGTCGGGCGTGTCTTCCTGCGGCTGCACGTCTTCCTGGCCGGACACGTCTTCGTGAGCCGGTGGCGCGGCGGACTTGCGAACCGTTCGGCGCGCGGTGGTGCCGGTGGCGCGCTTCGGCTTCTTGACCGTTGACGGATCGGCAATGCTCGACGCAGTCTTGCGCGGGGAACGCTTGGGGCGAGCTTCGCGCGCGGTGGGTTGACCCTTGACGACGGGCTGCTTCTCGTCGGGCATTTCTTCCATCGGCGGCATTGGCGGCGGCTCGGGAATCGCGGGCGGGTGGAACTCGGCGCCGAGATACACCAGCAAGCCCTTTTCTTCATCCGGCTGAATTTTCACGACGCCCTTATCCTGCGCGAAGTTCAGCAGCTCGCTGAATTCCGGGAATCCAAAATTCTTCCAATCGAAGGTGGGCTGCTCTTCCTTTACCCAAGCGGCGAGATCGTCGGAGAGGCAGCCTTCTTCCATTTCGAGGCGATGGCTTTCGAGCACATCGCGGAGAACGGGCAGCGCGGTTTC
This sequence comes from Bryobacterales bacterium, assembly GCA_038229055.1. Classification (GTDB taxonomy): domain Bacteria; phylum Acidobacteriota; class Terriglobia; order Bryobacterales; family Bryobacteraceae; genus JANYJA01. The sequence continues at coordinate 65,817 of JBBROU010000006.1, forward strand.
CGGTTTGACCATCTTTTCCGCAGCGCCGGTGCCCTTCCGCTGGATCATGTATCGGCCTTCGCCGCCGGTGACCATGACGTGGTCGGCTTTGCGTAGCTTCTCGACGAAGTCGGTGAAGGAGTTCGCGCCGTACGACTTTTCGCTGAAGCTGGAATCGAGCTGCAGCATGGTCGATTTCAATAGACCAAGCTGCGGGCGAACTTCACGGCGTTCTAGAACTTGCAGCGCGCGCTCGACCAGCGGCATGGCCTGCGCGAGGTCGAGAACCGGCCGGCGCTGCCCGCCACCACCGCCCCCTTGTCCAAAGTTCTTCTGACCGTACGGGCGCTTTTCGTGATGGTGTGACTTGCCGCCTTCGCGCGGCTGTTGCTGCACCGGCGCCTGCTGCGTCTCGGATGCGGGCTGCAGTTGCATCTGCTGCGCGGGCCGCGACGAAGTCTCGTCGATCACGGATTCGTAACTGATGAATTCGTGACAGTTCTTCTGCAGGATGGTGCTGGTGAAAGCACGCCCACCGACAACGAAGATGGTCTTGTCGTACTGCTTGAGCTTGTTCACCAGCGCGATGAAATCGCTATCGCCGCTGACGATGCAGAAGGCGTTGATGTGATCGTGCGTGAACGCCATCTCGAGCGCGTCGAGCGCCAGGTTGATGTCGGCTCCGTTTTTATCGCCGCGCGGCGAAGGGTCGCGCTGCACCATCTGGATGGCGTGCTCGGACAACTGGCGCGTGAAGTTTTCCTGACGGCCCCAATTGGCGTAGGCGATCTTGGTGACGATCTCGCCGCGTTCTTTCAAAGCATCGAGGACGGCCGAGACGTCGAACTCGCGCTGCAGCGTCGACTTGACGCCGATTTCGATATTGTCGAAATCGATAAACACCGCTATCTTTAACTGCTTTTCCATTTACTTACCTTTTTTATCTTTCAATTGTTTGAGTACCGCGGATAAACTCCACGATGTTTTCAAGTGACGCGCCGGGTTGAAACACCGCGGCAACGCCTTGACGCTTCAAATCTTCCGCATCGTCGTCGGGAATAATACCGCCGACGATCACTTTGACATCGGTCATTTCGTTTTGCCGGAGCAGTTCCATCAGGCGCGGCACAATGGCATTGTGCGCGCCGGATAGAATGGAAAGCCCGATGACCTGCACATCCTCCTGCAGGGCGGCGTTCACAATCATCTCCGGGGTCTGTCGCAAACCAGTATAAATGACTTCCATGCCGGCATCGCGCAGGGCGCGCGCGATAATCTTGGCTCCTCGATCGTGTCCGTCTAAACCCGGCTTGGCCACCAGCACTCGGATGGGGCTGCTCATCTATTAAACGATGCTCGTTTCCTTATACGACCCGAACACATCGCGAAAGGCGTTACAGATCTCTCCCAGCGTCGCGTACGCGCGTACAGACTCCAGGATACACGGCATTGCGTTCGCCGTGTGAAGCGCTTTACGGGAGGACGACAAGCGCCGGTCAGAAACGACGGGTCGCGATGGTGGAGGTCAGTTTTAGTTTAGGAGACTTCACAAACGTCATCAGGGCGCGGCTGTGCAACCGCTACGCTCACAAGGCCTCGCCGTGAATTCGGAAAGTGCGGAACCCCTCCTCACCGATACATCACAATGGTCAGATCTATCATCAGCCCCGGAGACGAACTGCAGAGAGCGCATCACACGAGGTGCCGCCCCTGATCTGCCGCTCGCGTTCTTCGAGCATTTCGACTTTCCAGAGCAGGCCAACCATTTCACCGTGGGCGCGAACTTTGGCCCGGATGCCTGCGGGACGACGGCGGGATTTTGTTGCAGCGCCTGATCAACAGCTTCTTTGAGAATGACGGTGTAAAACTCGGCGCGGCAGGCAATGGAGACGGCGGAGTTCTTGAATCAGCGCAACTTTGCCGCCGCATCGAGATTTGTCAGCATCGCTTCGAAGAACTTTTGGGGCAATCCGCTGTTCTTCGAAGAAAGAACTTTCAGCTGGGCGGTAAGCGCGGCCTCGTTCGGATAATAACTTTCGAGTTCGGTCAGCTCATCCTTCAAGGCCGCGAACTCTTGCCTTCCGGCAGCGGTCTTAAGTTCCTCCATCACAGCCGGCAGAATATTGCCGCTTGGTTTGATCCTAGGCCCCAATATCAGCACGTGAACAGAATTGCTGTCTGTTGAGAGATAGGTTCTTGCTTTCTCCAAAGCCCATTCGGAATTTCTTCCCGCGTAAACATCGTCATCTTCGTCGGAGTCCTCCCCAGGCTTCGGGAACGGCTTCCACCCCAAAACGCGCACGGTCGTAAGGCCGGGCCAAGCGTTTGAAGTAAAGGCAAAAGGTCCCGTCCGCTGGCCCGGGACCAGCCAAAGGGTGTCATCATCGTCCCTGCCGCTGCGTCCCCATGCCGCCCACGGGCCCTGTACCAAATCGCGAGGGTATGCACCGACAAACATCCAATGGTCTGGATTTCTCGGTGCAGTGACTTGAGCGAAATCGGGCAGTTCCATCAGGAACATCCAAATTGATTGTTTTGCCGAGGGTCCGTTTTGGAGATGAAACGAGTAATCTGCACCCTTGGCGGATAATTTAGTGTTCAGCATGAATGTTGGCGCGACGTGAGTGGTCCTGACAATCACGCGCTTTAATCCCCGGCTCTCGACGACAACATCTTCCGTCGCGGGATCAACGTACACCCGATCGCCCGGCTCGGGTTTGATAAGGGGTGGCCTTCCACCACTACCAAACACTGCAGTCGGGGAGACTTGTGCAGCACAATCAAAACACATAACAACGCCAAGTATTGAGAGGTGAAATATTCTCATAAAGTTCTCTCGACTAGTATGCAAACCTCAGGTGATAGTGATTTCCTTCAACGAAGATTCCTTGCCCTGAGTTGCCACCATTTGCTGTAGCAATCGTCTTAAATGTAGTCCTGTACGGATCTAAGTATTGGAAAGGACAATCCACATTCAGGCCGACCTCATGCTCGCTATGAGCCGGACCCCAGAACGCTGACCCATATCTCGGACCCAAATCAAATCTGCCGCCCCATTGCAACGATGCATCGTTTATTCCCATTACCATACCGCTTTGCATCCTAAATTGCTGCGCGATGACCTGTATTTGGGTCACGGCGTTCTGTGTTGCCCAAAAGCCATTTGGATGCTCAGGTTGAGCTCCTACTCTCTGGTAGTTCGGCGAAGTTGCCGGTATCTCAACCAAGCCGGAATACTCGACATTAACGTAAATGGTCGCAGGGGTGCCATATGGCTGGGGATATCCTATCAACTGGTGCGTCCCGGCAATGTCTGTAGCATAGAATGAGTTAGTTGCGCAGCCGTTCGCGAAAGTATTGACGGTTTGGTATTCTAAGGTCCCATTTGGACGTGATCCGTCGGAATGGGCATGGTAACCGCTCATGGCTTGAGCAACCGCGGCAAATTGGATTGTTCCGAGGAACGGGTGGCCGCCGGAATCCACAAAACACATTGTGAATTGATAGGATCCACCAAGGTAGATTGGCTGTGCGAACAGTTGAAAACTAAAAACAGCCGACAACGCTAACAGTTTCACAAGAGACGTCATAGCACACGAGGTTCAAGGATGTCAATGTTCGCCCGGCCAAGGGGTGTACATCGGCAAAGTGATCTAAGTCGGGAATCGAAAGGCGGGCAATATATTTGCTTTCTATCTGACAGTGTTATACGCTGTCAGATGAAAAGGAGCCCTTTATGGCCGCCACATCCCTCTCTGAACTCGAGGCC
>JBBROU010000007.1:0-67428 GCA_038229055.1 Bryobacterales bacterium
CCTTTGGCGAGGAGGGCGGATTCGAGGCGGCGCAGATCGTTATTGGAAGCGAGCGCGGATTCCACGGCCTGTTTTTCGGTGGCGGGCGTCGCGACGGGAGCGCGCTCGTCAGCGGCGGTGCGCACGCGGTCGTCGGGAGTATAGCCGAGAACGACGGCGAGTGAGCGCTCGGCGAAATCCCGATCGCTGAAGAAAGCTTCGGCACGCTGACGGGCGCGCATGGTATTGAGGGCCGCGCGCTTGGTCTCGATGGGCAGATCGCGGCCTTCGGCGACGCGGTTGCGCACGGTTTCGGTGACCTTCTCCAGGCTGTCGACGGCTTTGGCGGTGGTTTCGCTCAGGCGGCGGGCGCGATCGGCATCGAGGTAGAGGGAGGCGGTGCGAAAAGCAATTTCATCGCGTTTGGAGCCGGTGGCGAACCCGGCGGTGCGCGCATTCTGGCGGGCTTGGGCAACGAAGTAACTCTGCTGCCGGTTGAATAGCGATTGGGAGGCGCGGGCCTGGAAGACAGACGGGCCGGTGCCTTCGCCGCTAAAGGGGAAACCGTTGTTGTAGGCCAGGCCGCTGCCGATGCCGACGCGCGTGGTGAACGGGTCGCGAGCGAGGCGGACGCCTTCGAAAGCGCGCTGTTCGTCGAGACGCGCGAGGGCGATATCGGGATTTTCCTTGAGTGCCCGATCGACTGCCTGCTTCAGAGTGAGGGTGTAGATTTCGGCTTGGAGCGAGGCCGCACAGATCAGCAGAGGGAGGAAGCGAACCGTCATCTCCGCATTGTAGCGACCGGGGAAAATTTCTATTGACTAACTAAACTGAACCGTTTAGTATTGCATCCTAGGCGTTTTTATGATTCGTGTGCAAAATCTGGTGAAGACTTTCGGCGATTTCAAGGCGGTGGACAATATCTCGTTCGGAGTTCACAAAGCTGAAATCTTCGCGTTCCTCGGTCCAAACGGCGCGGGCAAGACCACCACCATCAAGATGCTGACGACGTTGATGACCCCGAACAGCGGAGCGATCACGATCGACGGACTCGATCCGGCGAAGCATCAATCGGAGGTGCGGAGGCGGTTCGGAATCGTATTTCAGGACCCGAGCCTCGATGGCGATTTAACGGCGTACGAGAACATGGAGATCCACGGGGTGCTGTATCACGTGCCAAAGCGCGCGCGGGTGGAACGGATTCAGCGTTTGATGACGCTATTCGAGTTGTGGGAACGGCGCGGTTCCCCGGTGAAGGAGTTCTCGGGCGGGATGAAGCGGCGGCTCGAGATTGCGCGCGGGTTTCTGCACACGCCGAAGATTCTGTTTCTGGATGAGCCGACGCTGGGCCTCGATCCGCAGAGCCGGAACCAGCTCTGGACGCACGTGAAGCATCTGAACGAGACCGAGGGCGTGACGGTGTTTCTGACGACGCACTATATGGATGAAGCGGAACGGGTGGCGCAGCGGATCGCGGTGATCGACCACGGGAAAATCGTCGCTCAAGGCACGCCGGCGGAGTTGAAGCAGCAGACGAACTCGGAGTCGCTGGAGGACGCGTTTCTGGCGCTGACGGGGTCGACGGTGCGCGACGAGAGCGCGAATTCCGCGGATCAGATGCGGCAATTCGTGAAGATGTGGAGGCGATAAGATGGCGGCAATCTACGTTCTGTGGCTGCGGGAACTGAAACGATACAGCCGTTCGCGCGCGCAGATTGTGGCATCGCTGGGGCAGCCGCTGCTGTACTTACTGGTGCTGGGCTTCGGGCTGGGGCCGGTGTTTCAGAAGTCGGGCAACGGAAGCTATCTGCAGTTCGTGGCGCCGGGCGTGATCGGGATGACGATTCTGTTCTCGTCGGTGTTTTCGGGAATGGGAGTCTTGTGGGACCGGCAATTCGGATTTTTGAAGGAGACGCTGGTGGCTCCGGTGCCGCGGTGGCAGGTTATGATCGGGCGCACGATGGGCGGGGCGACGGTCGCGGTGATTCAGGGCACGCTGGTGATGCTGGTGTGCGTGGTGGCGGGATTCCGTCCGGTGAGCCTGGTGAGCGCGCCCGGAGGATTTGTGTTTATGCTGTTGATCGCGATGGCGTTTGCATCAATGGGGACCGCGATCGGGTCGTTGCTGAAGGATATGCAGGGGTTCCAGTTGATCATGAACTTCCTGGTGATGCCGATTTTCTTTCTATCGGGCGCGCTGTTTCCGTTGAAGAATCTGCCGGCCGCGCTTTCGGTGTTGACGCATTTGGATCCGCTCTCATATGGCGTGGACGGGCTGCGAGGCACGCTGATTCATGGATCGTATTTCGGGTTGATGCTGGACGGCGGAGTTTTGTGTCTGGCGGCGGCGGTGTTCTTGAGTATTGGCACTTACTTCTTTTCACGGATTGAGATTTGAGTCGTAAGGGGAAGTCCGCGGAGGGGAGATTGCAGCGCCCGCGCAGCCGGGTGGCGCACGACAAAGTGCTGGATGCGGCGGTGGAGTTGTTTGCGGAGCGGGGTCTTTACGGAACGAGCATCGACGCGATCGCGTCGGCATCGGGCGTCAGCAAGGCGACGATTTATAAGCACTGGGCGGACAAGGATGCGCTCTGCCTGGAAGCGATCGGGCGCGTGCATGGGCTCGACCGCGAGCGCGCCATAATCGACTCGGGGGATCTGCAACAGGACATCGTCGACTTTCTGAATCACAAGCCTCCGGCGGAGCTTGCCGAGTTGCGCGACCGGCTGATGCCGCACATGATCGCGTATGCGGCGCGCAATGTGGAATTCGGAATTGCGTGGAGGTCGCGACTGATGCAACCGGGGCGTGAGCACGCGATGGAACTGATGCGGCGCGGGATTGCGCGGGGGCAATTTCCGAAGGATCTGGATATGACCTTGGGCCTGGCGTTACTGATCGGGCCGATGATGTACCGGCACGTTTTCCGCGACATCGCGCCGCAGCCGGAGAATTTGGCGGAAGGCGTGGCGAAGGCGTTCTGGAGAGCGTTCGCGGTGGGGGATGCGGGTTCGGCGAAGAAGAAGAGTGCGGGTGGCGGGAAGAAAGCGGGCAGGACTGGCGGAGCTCTCCGCGGAGCTGATCTAAGGGAACACGAAAAACGCCCTTAATGCACCGGGGATTTCTAACGGCCACTTGGATGTGCGTTTTCTCGGCGAATCCGGCACCCGGGTAGACGGGCAATCCTTCCGTGAAGATGTTTTGGGCAGATCCAGATCGGCAGCGCGACTGACTTCCACTAAGCTCCGATACGCGATGCGTACCCAATCCACGCCGCTTGAGGTTGTTAAGTCGAGGCACAAGCCCAACTCGATGACGGCGCCGATGACAAAGGGCTTTGCGATGCCGGACCCGTGGCGTCTTGACGCCTCTTGCGCGAAGTCGAATCCGCGCTGCGGGTTGGACTCCCAGAAATAAATTCCAGGACCAAGCCAATCGTAATCGTTATCGCTTAGCTTGAACGGCGCACCAGCTAGCAAGCGTTCTCCGACGTGAAGATCGCATCCGTGATAACCGAGAATGAAACTGGAGGATAAGCTGTGCAATCGGTCTAGCTATAACGTTTGGTTAGCTTGCCGGATTTGGTATGGATGCCTTCAGCTACCCAGAACTTGACGGGCACTCGCTTTGGATTTTGTTGCACGGGCGGTGAAAGCTTTGGCTGCCTTGCGAAATCGCTCGACGGCCTGAGGAGTGCTTAGATCGCCGGCGGCGGGAGATTGAGAGGCTCTGCCGTTCACAAGGCTAGAATAGCATCTCAGTTGTGTCTCTGTTCGCTTCCATACGGCCCCACTATCTTTCACGTGTGCGGCGCAAGTTGGAGACGCTATACTCACGGCGGAGGATCACCATGAGACCGACAATTCTAGCCTTGGTGCTAACTTCGCTGACTCTACCGATCACGTTTGGACAGACTTCGGCGGGCTCCGGTGGGGCCGCCCAAAATTCGGCCACATCGAGCACCAAACATCATAAGAAACATAAGAGTAAATCGGCTGGCAACGCAACGAGCGCGGATGCCGCGGCGGCTCATGTCACAAAGAAGAGTAAGACGGATCGCCCGTCCGGGGACACCACAGGGACGGATGCTAGCGAAGCCACGCACAGCACCAAGACTGCGCCGTTGAAGCCCTGATCGTTGTCGGCACAGAAGCAAACGCGGAACGCTAGCTGGCTATTGGTTGTTCCAGGCTACTGCTCAAGTACTCCAAGATTTCGCGCTCGCGCTGCTGAATTTCGGGTAGTATCGGTTGGGCGAGCCGTAGATAATCCCCCGGCGGACGCACCATGCGCGTCTCCAGCAAAATTCTGCTTAGATTACCTACACACTGCTGCGCAAGCAGCATCTGATCGTCTGTCTCGATCACGCTAGCTCCAGTTCTACGATACCGATGGGGGTGCCTTCAGTCGTGCCAGGTCATGGCTAAATTCACGAAGCTGCGCAATGGGGTGCCGGTGGGGCCTTTGGCCATGTGCGGCTTGGCGTCGTCGAGCCAGGCGGTGCCGGCGATGTCGAGGTGCACCCAGGGGGTTCCGTCGGTGAACTCGCGCAGGAACATCGCGGCCGTGATGGCTCCGCCGTAACGGGCTCCGCTGATGTTAGGAATGTCGGCGAAGTCGCTCTTCAGCATGGCGCGGTATTCCTCGTCCATCGGCATCGCCCACATCTTTTCGCCTTCGGCTTTGGCGGCGCGGAGCCAGCGCTGCTGGAGGCTTTCATCATTCGAGAAGACGCCCGCGTTGATGGTGCCGAGGGCGACGGCGACGGCCCCGGTTAGCGTTGCGGCGTCGACGAGATGAGTGCAGCCGAGTTGCTTGGCATAGGTCATGGCGTCGGCGAGAATCAGGCGGCCCTCGGCGTCGGTATTGAGGACCTCGATGGTCTTGCCAGACATCGACTTGACGATGTCGCCGGGGCGCTGGGCGCGGCTGCCGGGCATGTTTTCCACGGTCGGGATGAGCGCCGTCACGGGGATGTGCGGCTTCAACTGCGCGATGGCTTGCATGGCTCCGAGCACGGCGGCGCCGCCGGCCATGTCGTACTTCATCTTGTCCATGTTGTCCGAAGGCTTGATGGAGATTCCGCCGGTGTCGAACGTAACGCCTTTGCCGATGAGGGCGAGGTGCGCCTTCGACTTTGATGCCTGCGCGGGTTTGTAATGGAGCACGATGAGAGCCGGCGGCGCGTCGCTGCCCATGGCAACGCCGAGCAGGGCGCCCATGCCGAGCTCTTTCATGCGCGGCTCTTCGAGGATGTCGCACTCCAGGCCGTACTGCGCGGCCATTTTGCGCGCGGTATCGGCGAGCGCCAGGGGAGTCAGCTTGTTGGGCGGCTCATTGGCGACCTCGCGGGCATAATTTTGAGCGTCGCCGAGGATGCGGCCTTTTTCTAGCGCCGCGGCGAGCTCGCCGCTGTCGGGAACTGCCAGGGCGAAGCGTTCGACGGGCTTGAGGGTACGCTCGCTCTTGTTATGATCGGGCTCGAAATCGCCGAGGAGGGCGCCCTCGACGGCGGCGCTGACGAACTCAGGGGCGGCGAACCGGTCGAGAACGAGGGTGATTTTGCGCGACGCCTTTTTGAGATGGCGGACGGCAATGGCGACGGACTTGCGCATCTCAGCGGTATCGAACTTTTCGGCCTTCCCCGCTCCGACGATGGCGACGCGGGTGGCGGCGAAATCGGGGACGTGGTGGAGGACGGTGATCTCACCGGATTTGCCGCAGATCTCGCCGCAATCGCGGAGAGCCTGATAGCGCTCGCCGCCGATGGGGCTGGGGAGGCCTTCGAATTCAAAGAAGACTAACGCGTCGGCCGCCGCCTGGGCAATAGGCCCGGTTTCCAGAACGATTTCCATGATATTTGATTATCCTCGCGCCTTGCGATCGCGGATGGCGGCGCGGGCTTCCGCTTCAGCGGTTTTGGCGCGCTCAGTCTCGCGTTTGTCGTGCAGTTTCTTGCCGCGGCCGACGGCGAATTCCACCTTGAGCTTGCCCTTTTTGAGATAGACCTTGGTGGGGACGAGCGCCAGGCCCTTTTCGCGGGTGATGCCGAGCAGCTTATCGATCTCGCGGCGGTGCAGCAATAGCTTGCGGCTGCGCACAGGCACGTGGTTTTCGCGGTTGCCATGCGAGTACTCGCTGATGTGGGCGTTGTTGAGCCAGGCCTCGTTCTTTTCGACCGAGGCATAGCTCTCGCGAAGCTGCATTTTCCCGGCCTTGATGGCTTTGACCTCGGTGCCCGTGAGGACCATACCGGCTTCGAACTTTTCAAGGAGGAAGTAATTGTGCCCGGCGGCGCGATTTTCGCTTAAGATTTTGAATTCGGGATACTTATCGGCCAACTTTTGCTCTCAACGCGCACCAGCAGTGCAGCGTCAGTAAATTAGATGATAATCCAGTTCCCGGCGCGGCCGCACGCCCGTTCCGCCGATTTGAGCCGCCCGATCGCACTCCTTCTCATCCTGACTTTAATAGGTTTGACGGTGCCGCCGTTGCCGGCGCGCAATCGGAAGGGCGATAAGTTTCTGGCGCAGGGCAAGGCAGCCGAAGCGCGCGAGGACTGGGACAAGGCGCTGCAGTTCGACGAGCAGGCGCTGAGCGAAGATCCATCCGATGCGGGGTACCAACTGGATATGCGGCGGATGCGGTTTCAGACCGCGGCGTATCACGTGAAGAACGGACAGAAGATCCGTACCAAGGGACAGCTTGCGCAGGCGCTGGCGGAGTTCGAGCGGGCGTATGCGATAGACCCTTCGTCCGATATCGCCGAGCAGGAGGTTCACCGCACCAAGGTGATGATCGATCGCGAAAAGAGGAAACCGGCGGCGCGGCCCGAGGGGCAGACCGACCAGGAAGCGGCGGAGGAGAGGGGCATGACGCCCGCGCAGGTAGCGAAAAAGGATGCCGACGCGCGCTTCGAATCGCTGCTGCCGCTGCCCGAGTTGCGTCCGTTGACGGCGGCGCCGATCAATCTCAAGATGAACAATCAGAAGCCTCGGGTGTTATTCGAGACCGTGGGCAAGCTGGCGGGCATCAACGTTCTGTTCGATCCGGAGTACGAAGCGCAGAACCAGACCAAGCCGCAATCGATCGACTTCAACGGCTCGACGCTGGAGCAATCTCTGGACTATCTGGCGGTGGTGACGAAATCGTACTGGAAGGCGCTGTCGAGCAATACGATTTTCGTGACGCTGGACAATCCGACGAAGCTGCGCGAATACCAGGAGCAGGTAGTCAAGACGTTTTATCTGTCGAATGTTACGACGCCGCAGGAATTGCAGGAAATCATCACGACGCTGCGGACGGTGGTCGAGATCACGAAGATCTTCAACTACACGTCGCAGAACGCGCTGGTGGTGCGGGCGGAAGCGGACCGGATGGCGCTGGCCGAGAAGATTATCGCCGACCTGGATAAACCGCGTTCGGAGGTGGTGATCGACGTGATGGTGATGGAGGTGAACAGCGTGCACACGCGCAACCTGGCGGCGGCGTTTGCTCCGCAAGGGATTAACTCGAACATCCTTTTCACGCCTCGGCAGAGTATCCAGACGCTGGCGAGTTCGCTGGGCACGGGGACAACGTCTGGAACCGGGACAGGAACGAATATCGGGAATACCGGAATTGGAAGTGGAACTGGAATCGGCACGGGTAACGGCACCGGCACGGGCACCGGCAATACCACAACATCGAGCGCACCGATCCCGCTGGTGAATCTGAGGCACATCAGCACGAAGGATTATTCCATCAGCAACGTGCCGGGCGGGCTGCTGGAGGCATTGCTGAATGACCGGGGCACGCGAGTTCTGCAATCTCCATCGCTTCGCGCAGTGGACAACATGAAGGCCGTACTGAAGATCGGCGATAAGGTACCGACGGCATCGGGCAGCTTTCAGCCGGGAATCGGCGGGGTGGGAATTAATCCGCTGGTGAATACGCAGTTTACGTTCCTGGACACGGGCGTAAATCTGGAGATCACGCCAAAGGTTCACGACAACGGCGAAGTTTCACTGCACGTTGACATCAACATTTCGCAGGTAAAGGACAGGATCGACCTGGGCGGTATCTCGCAACCGATTATCGGCTCGCGCACGGCGACGCTGGACGTTCGCCTGAAGGATGGCCAGGCCAACTTGTTGGGCGGGCTGATTCAGAATCAGGACACCAAGACCGTGTCGGGCATTCCGGGACTGGCGAACATTCCAATTCTGCGGCGGCTGTTCACCAGTGAGCTAGCCGAGAAAGACATGACCGAATTGCTGATCGTGCTGATCCCGCACATAGTGCGCGGGCCCGACTTGAGCGATCTGAACATGAAGGGCATCGCGGCGGGCAACCAGACCACGGTGAAGCTGAGTTACGCACCGCGCAAGGCGGCGGCGGCACCGGAGCCGGGAACGACGGCGGAATTGCCGGGCGCGACGATGGTTCCGGGCGCTCCGATTTCCGGACCTCCGGCAACAGCGCCGGCCGTAACTCCACCGGCACCCGGCATAACTCCACCGATTGCTGGGCCGCCGGCTACGGCGCCCCCACAGGACAAGACGCCAACTACGCCATCGGGCAATGTGCGTGTATCTTTCGCGCCTGCGCAGATCGACACGCAGGTGAATTTCGCATCCACGGTGAATGTGCAGGTGGATAATGCAACGGATCTGCAATCGGTGGAAGCGCAGTTGAAGTACGATCCGAAGGTTCTGCGGATCAACAGCATCTCGGCGGGCGATGTTCTGCAGCGAACGGGGCCGCCACTGGCGCCGTCACTGAATATTCTGAACGATTCGGGCGACGCTTCGTTCAGCATGGCGCGCGCTTCGGATCAAGGCGGCGTGACCGGGGGCGGCGGGCTGATCACGATTGTATTTCAGGCCATCGGGAAAGGCACGTCAACGATCTCATTCCAGAGCTTGACGCTGAAGAGCTCAGGAGGGCAAGCGATTGCCACGAGCATGCCGGCGCTCGTCGTCAACGTCAAATAAGGTATGAGGCACCTGGATAAACGGCGGGATACACGACGAGGGCTCACGCTGGTCGAGCTGATTGTGGCGTTCACGATCATGCTGCTGCTGAGCACGATGGCGATCCCGCTGGCGCGGTCGCGCGTGCGCCGGAACAAGGAGCACGATCTGCGGATCGCGCTGCGCGAGGTCCGCACGGCGATCGACAAATATAAAGACATGGCCGACACGGGCAAGCTGGGCATCCAGAAGCAGGACGCGAATGGTTATCCCGAGAAGCTGGAATTGCTGGTGGAAGGCGTCAAGGGATCGGGGACGAATGCCGACACCAAATTGAAATTCCTGCGGCGCATTCCGAAGGATCCGTTCACCAATTCGACCGACTGGGGCAAGCGCAGCATGCAGGACGATCCGAAATCCGCGGGCTGGGGCGGGCAGAATGTGTTCGACGTTTATACCAAGACATCCGAAAAGGCATCCGATGGAACAGCTTACTCGGACTGGTAGGCGCGGGGCGGTGTCGCGCCGCAGGTTCGTGAGCGGCGGGTTCACGCTGATCGAGCTGATGATCGTGATGGCGATCATCGTGATCATTATTTCGATCTCGGTGCCGTATTATCAGAAGTCGATTCAGCGGGCCAAGGAGAGCGTACTGCGCAATAACCTCTTCACGATGCGCAACGTGATCGACGAATATAGCTACGACAAGCAGAAGGCGCCGCAGACGCTGGATGACCTGGTAAAAGAAGGGTATCTGCGGGAGATACCGCGCGACCCGATCACGGGGAATAATACGTCGTGGAAGATCATCATGGAAGATCCGGGACAGAGTTTGAATCAGACTGAGCCGGGGATTTTCGATGTGCGGAGCGGGTCGGATAAGACGAGTCTGGACGGGACGGCGTTCGCGGAGTGGTGAGGAGGGGAGAAGAAGCGCGATAAAATGCGGGTATGCGCCAGACCCTGTCTGTCCGATATGGATTCCTGCGTCTTTTTTCCGGTTTAGCTTCTTTCCTTTTTGCCCATTCCTTACTTCCGGCCCAATCCTGCGCGCCTACGGCTACCAACCTTCTGGTTCATTCCGAAGGCCTCGCGGAACGCGTGGGCGACGTTCTGCTCACGTGTTCGGGAACGCCGGGCGCGACTTTCACCGGGAACCTCAACCTATTTCTGAACACCAATGTGACCAACCGGCTGTCGGGGAACACGCCCGACGTCAGCCTCACGTTCGACTCCGGCACCGGCGCGGTGCTGTCGACCCAATTGAGCGGCGCGAACAACGTCACATTCAATGGCCTGTCGTTTACCATTCCCGCGTCAGGCGCGGCGCGGATTCACATCAGCAATATCCGAGCGAATGTGAATGCGCTGGGCGGGCAGCCGGTGATCGCGAATCTGGCGAGCACCAATCTGCTGTTTAGCGGGAATGCGATCACGCTGGCAACCCCACAGGCAAGCTTACTGTTGAGCGAAGCCAGCACGCTGATTCGTTGCTACGGCTCTCCGCTGCCGGCGGCATTCGATCTCGCCAGCCTGTTCAGCGCGGGAACGCGGTTCTCATCGACGCGCATCACGGAAGGGTTTGCGACGGCGTTTCAGGTGAAGGACGCGATGTCCGATACGGGGACGCGGATCGTGGTGAATTATGCGTCGCTGCCGCCGGGCGCGCGGCTATTCGTTCCGGATGAAGTAGCGGGATCGAGCGCGCTGCAGGCTACGGCGGGCGGCGACTTGGGGATGGCGCAGTCGGGAGGTTCGTATGCGCCGTCGACGTCGGGATCCCTGCTGCTGGCGCGCGTGAACGGGGCCGACGCGAATGGCACGGGAGGCGCTCCGGTTTACGCACCGGGGCCGGTGGGCGGCCCGGCGGCGAATTTCAATACGGCGACGGAGATCCCCGTGGCGAACGGAGCGGCGTCGGTTACGTACGAAGTTGTGGACGCGAATCCGTCGGTACAGGAGAGCGCGCAGTTTCCGACGTTCATTGGAATTCCGGCGGGTTCGCCGGCGGCTACGTCAAGCGAAACGGTTCTGATCGGGCCGGTTTCGACGGTCGGAATGGCGACGGCGGGCGACCCGGTGCCGCGATTCGCGGCGGTGCCGCCGGCCTCGGATTGTTCATTCCTGACCGACTGCAACGCGACTTACTTTCCGCAGTTGACGGCGGATGTGACCCCGCTGCAGTTCGCGGCGGCCGCGGGCGGGGCGCCGCAGACACGGTATGTGCGGATGGGCAACGCGGGGGCGGGGGTGCTGGACTGGAAGGCGACGGTGACGTACCAATCGGGCGCGGATTGGATCACGGTCAATCCACCGGAAGGGCAGAACAGCGTCACGATCCGGGTGGACGCGCATCCCGAGAGGCTGGGCGCGGGGACGTACCAGGCAACCCTGCTGATCGATGGGGGACCGCTTGCCGGGAGCCGGACGGTGCCGATCACGCTGACCGTGGGACCGGCGGTTGTGGTTACGCCGGCGGTAACGGTGAGTTCAGTGGTGAATGCGGCGAGCTTCCAGGCGGGGCCGGTGGCGGCGGGATCGCTGGCGACGATTCAGGGCACCAATCTTGGGGGCAAATCGGTTACGGCCGCGTTCGACGGAATTGCGGCGGCGGTGCTCTATTCCGGGGGGCAGCAGATCAATTTGCTGGTGCCGTCTCAGATTGCGGGGAAGACAAGTTCGCAGTTGGTGGTTACGGCCGACGGGGTGAGCAGCGCGCCATTCACAGTGACACTAGCGCCAACGGCGCCGGGCATCTTCCAGCCGGGCATTTTGAATCAGGACAACTCGGTGAACGCCGCGGGAATGGGGGCGGCGGGCGGATCGATCATTCAGATCTACGCGACCGGGGTGAATTCATCGGCGGGCGCGGTAACGGTGACGGTCCACGACCAGGCGGGGCTAGTTCCTTTGTATGCGGGGCCGGCTCCGGGCATTCCGGGACTCGAGCAGGTGAACGTGCTGGTTCCCGGATATCTGCCGGCCGTGATGACGCACGTGAAGATCTGCGTGGGCACGGTGTGCAGCGCGCCGGCTCCGATTCAGTTGCGCTGAGGCTTAAATCTCTGAGGCTCTAAGCGACGGCTAAGGCGGGCTTCCGGCGGAGGCTCGCGAGCACTGCCGTGCCGGCTATGATGAGTGCGAGCGAGATCCACTGTTCCAGGGAAAAGGGGCCGCCGAGAGGGTTGGATTCATCGTGGTAGCGGACGAACTCGACTGAAAAGCGCACGATTCCATAGAGCACCAGATAAAGGCCAATGATCTGGCCATCGGGGTGACGCCGGCGGCAGAGGGCGTAGAGGACGGCGCAGACAACTATCTCCGCAAACGATTCGTAAAGCTGGGTGGGATGGCGCGGCACGCCCAGTGGAACGCCGACGCTGTACGCGTCGCGATTGGTGAAGGTTACGGCCCAGGGGAGATGTGTCGGGATGCCGTAACAGCAGCCGGCCGAGAAGCACCCGAGACGCCCGATCGCGTGACCCAGCGCAAGCCCGGGCGCGAAAACATCGGAGGTTCGCAGCACGGGAAGGCCGTGCCGCCGCATGTAGAAGTACGCGGCGATGAGGGCGGCGATGAAGCCCCCATAGAAGATGCCGGCCGATTGCAGCGTGGCGAGCGAAAAGATTTCGGCGGGATTGGCGCGGTAAACCGGATCGAGCGCGATCATCAGGGCCTTGGCGCCCACAATGCCGGCAAGGGCGCACGTAACGCCGAGGTTCAACACGGATTCGTGATTCAGGCCGGCGAATTTGGCGAGACGCGTGGTCATCCAGAGCGCGACGAGAAAGGCAATGGCGACAAGGACTCCGTAAGTGGGCAGAGAAAATCCGCCGATGGTGAAAAGCTTGGGCAGCATGGGTGAGAATAGGACTACTTTCAGTATGACTTACAAGGGCGTTGTGATGGATTTGTCACGGCGCTGAAATCTGGTTTTGACATTGCTCCTATAGAGTCTTTTTTGAGGCTTGAATGAGCAATTCCATCGGAAATAAAATGATCGCGATCTCGCTTTTGATGTTGGCTGCACTGCGGGCGCAGTCGAATAAGATCGACCTGACGAACTGGGGCGCGATTACGGCGCCGGTGTTCGGGACAGCGGAGAAGGGCGTTTATTCGAGCGCGGAGCTGTTTGCAGGCCCCAACAAATTCGGATCCTACTACAGCGGGGTTTTGCCGAACGGGCGCATCGTGAAGCCGGCGGGGACAAGCATCCAGATCGGGATGAATCCTCTGGGCGCGGCACTGACTCCCGACGGGCATTATCTGATTACGAGCAACGACGATGAACGCGAAGGGAAGATCACTTCGTACCAGAGCTCGATGAATATTGGCGGGTATTCGCTTTCGGTGATCGACACGAAGACGATGACCGTGGTGTCGCAAACGGGGGCGGTTGGAAAGTTTTTCATCGGGCTGCAAGCGACGGGAAGCGGGCCGTATACCGTGTGGGCGTCGGGCGGGGCGGATCAGGACGTGAAGATATTTACGGTGTCGGCGACGGGGACGATTGCGGCTGCGACGCCGGCGCACATTGTAATTAGCCCGATTACGCCGGCGACCTCGGGATATGCGACCAACTATACGCCGGGCGCCGCGCTGAACACGGCCGATGCGAACGGAAACAAGCCTCCGCTTCCATCGGGATTCGGGAGCCGGACGGCGGCAACGAAGATCACCTTTCCCGCGGGATCGGCACTGAGCCCGGACGGCAAGTGGCTCTATGTGGCGTGCAACGGGGACAACAGCGTAGCGGTGATCGACACGACGGCGATGACGGTGGTGAAACAAGTGCCGGTGGGATATTTTCCTTACGGCGTTTCGGTGAGTCCCTCGGGTGCCAAGGTGCTGGTCGCAAATTGGGGTATTGAGGAATACAAGTTTTTCGCTCCGGGATACGATGCGGCGGGGAATCTCAATTCGGTCGGAGTCGCACCGAACAATCTTCCGGACGGGTTCTATGTTCCGCCTACCGACACGCAGGGCACGAATCCGAAGACATCGTCGGTAACGGTTCTGATCGCGCCGGCGGGAAATGGCGCGGCGCTTACGACTTCGCAAGCTGTGTACGAGGGGCTGCCGCTCGACGCGCTGAATCAGGTTGGCGATACACATCCTTCGGCGACGGCCATCGTGAAACACGGCTCGCTCGAAGTGCTGTATGTTGCCAAGACCAACGTGGATGCGCTGGGAATGGTGGTGGTGAATAACAACCGCAAGCTGCCCGATTTCGATCTGACGCCACTGACATTCGCGCAAAGCCAGCATTCGCGGCTGGATGGCGCGTATCCGAATGCGATGGCGGTTTCGCCCGATAACAATCGCTTATATGTCACAGAGGCGGGGCTGAATTCAGTGGCGGTGATCGACGTATCCAATGCGGCACAGCCGAAGCTGTTGGGAAGGCTCGGCACGGGATGGTATCCGACGGCGATTGTGGTGAGCCCGGATGGCGATACTTTGTATGTGGCCAACGCCAAGGGCGTCGGGGAGGACATCAATCCGAATACAAATACAGGAACAGGCACAGCTCCGCCGACGGGGTTGGCTTCGGACTCACGCGTCGATAGCAACTATATCTTCGGTTCGCTGCAGAAGATCAATTTGACGAGCACATCTTACGACGGCACGACGGTGATCGGACAGAATTTCGCCTTCAATCCTCCGGCGGACACTTCGGTGGTTCCGGTTGGCGGCGCGGCGTCCTCGAAGATTAAGCATGTCGTATTTATCCTGAAAGAGAACAAGACATTCGATTCGATGCTGGGCAATCTGGGAAGCCACTTCGGACCGTTCGCCAGCATGAGCTTCAACGACCAGACGGGCGCGGCTTACACAAATGGGCAGTACACGGGAGTTTCCGTGAATTTGCAGACACTGGCGTCGAAGTTCGCGGCGGCGGTGAACTACTATTCCGATTCCGAAGAGAGCGACGCGGGCCACCAGTTTGCGGCGTCGGGCACGGCCTCGGATTATACGGAAAAGACGCTGTTGGTGAAGGGGGGACGCGGGCTGCTGGTGGCCAAGAACTTCGAACCGGAAGACTATCCGGCGGGTGGGTACATCTTCAACAATGCGGCGCGCAATCGCGTGAGCTTTAAAGATTACGGCGCGCTGATCCGCATTGTTGGAACCGACACGGGCGGAAGCGTACCGTCGACGATCGACGACCCAACGAGCGGCCTGCTGGGTTATCCATTGCTACAGGCGGACAAGTTCAGCGTGACCAATCCGCTGCAAAACGGCGGCGATGTGGACAGCGAGACGCAGGGGCTGGGGCAGACCTATGCGCTGAAGCTGCCGATTCTGGCGGTGCTGGGGCAGAACAATCCAAACGGCGAGCCGCACTTAGACGAATATTATCCGGGGTATAACTTCAACATTTCCGACCAGCGGCGGGCGGAAGAGTTCAATGCCGATTTTGACACGATGGTGGATTTGGGGACGCTTCCACAGTTCCTGTATGTCTATCTGCCGAACGATCACACGGGTGGAGTAACGGCGCCGAATGCAGCGACGGTGGGCAGTTCGCCGCTGCAACAGATTGCCGACGGGGACGTGGCGCTGGGAATGGTGGTGAACCACATCATGAACAGCCCGGTGTATTACGACGCGGCTTCCGACACGGGGACGGCTATTTTCGTGACATGGGACGACGCGCAATCGTCACTCGATCACATTCATCCGCACCGGACGCCGATGGTGGCAATCGGCCCATATGTGAAGCCGGGTTACATAGCGGCGAAGCATTATTCAACGGCGTCGATTGTGAAGACTGAGGAGCTGCTGCTGGGGCTGCCGCCGAATAACCTGGGCGATTTATTCGCGACGGATCTGCGGGATATGTTCCAGCCGACTTACAACGGGATTACCGCGGCGGATGTACCGGTGACGCGCGCGAAGGTATTCGTATCGTATGAAGGCCGGCAGATCTGGAAGCTGGTAAAGAAGCTGGACACTTCGGCGCCGGATCGGGACAGCTCTCGGCTGGGAGCGCTGACGCGGCTTTCGGTGGAGGCGGACAATCTGCATCGGAGCGCGGTGAAGCAGCGGAAATTGGGCACGGCGGGCTATCGGAAGCGGCAGGCGGCGCTGTATGAACAGGCGCTGAAGGTAGCGAATTCGGATAAGCCGAAGGACGACGACGACCGGTAGGTCAGCGGGCATTTCTGTTGTGAGCCGCCGATTTGGCGCCCAGATTCCGTTGCAGAATTTCGCGAACCTGGAGAAGATCGTCGGGCGCAAGGGCCCGCTTCGGGATCAGGTTGAAGATATTTGACTGGGGATAGAGCAGGAACAGGTGTTTCGATTCTGTGTATCTTGCAAACGCACTCCAGTTGAAATTGCTGCTGCCATTCGGACCGGCGAACACTATCCCCGAGTCGGAGATGACCGTCTCCGTTTGAGGAAGCTTTGCAAAATCGCGTTTGAACGCGAACCTGGCCAACAGTCGCAGACGTAATGCCAAACCTAGTCCGATAAGGATCGGAATGGCCGATTGCGCATATTGTGCCCCCGGAAGGAACATCTGCATCATTCCGCCGGCGATCAAGAATACGCCGAATCCTTGAATCAACCTGGACAATATCCCCTCGTGGCGAGTCTGGGCTTCAAGAAGGTCTTTCTCAGTGAGACTGTAAATAGCTCGAACCTCAGGGCCGGTTTGACTTGGCATCGCAGAATTCATAACGGTGTATTGTACGCCGGAGCGGTAAAGTGTGATTCAATCTGTCGAGGGCCGGCAACATGTCTCCAACAGGCAAGCTCCGCATTGCACGCGCGGCATGGATCGCATCCGTGATGATGGCGGCCGGCAGCGGCTCGGCGATCTATACAATGGCGCAGAGCAACCCCGTGGGGATCGTCATCCTGGATCAATTAGGACCGGGTTACCGGGCCTACTGGGTTCTTGGAATCTCTTTACTGCTGTCGTTCGCGATCTCGATTTTCTTGCGGCATCGGATTCTCATAGCGCGGCAACATCGAAACGAACTAACAGCCGAACTGTTGCTGGAAAACCTGCGCGAGGACAAACCGGTAGCCTGTAAAGAGTTCTTCGTCTATCTGCGGTCATTCGAAACAACGGGCCACCTGAAGCCGCCCTTCTTTTTTACGATGGCGGTACTCGGACGGCTGCACACCAATGAGCTGGAGTCTTTTCTGGCGTTATCGCTCGAAAAGAAGGGGCCGCTGGTTGCTTTGGGGCTACCCGGAGAGAGTGTCGGGGCTGCACGCATCCACGTGGACGATACGACTTGGAAGGACGATATTCAGCGGCTACTGACCCACGCGAGCGGCTTGCTGGTGGTGCCGTCGGCGCACGAGGGGACTAAGTGGGAGATTGAATTACTACAGAAAGACGACTTACTCAAGAAAGCGGTTTTCATCATGCCGCCGAAGACTCGACAGTTCGACTGGCGAGTGAGGTGGGAGCAAGCAAGTCAGTCGTTGAGAGAATTCTCGATCACCCTGCCTGAGTACAACGAACGGGGCCTGCTGTTCAGACTTGATGAACAAGGCCAGGTAGCCGACGCGCGCATGTTCTCGCTGATGTTTCGCCGCTCCATTCGTAAGTCTATCGAAGCGTTGTTAAAGGGCGCGCGCGAGAATCGTTCCGGCTCAGATGCGATCCGGAAGGCAAACCGCCGCGCTCGCATGGTTTGGTTCTATGGCACATGGGTTAGCTCCTTCGGTTCACTGATCGCGACTCCGATCATGCTCTGGTTTGCCATCCACGCCTTTCTTTCCGGGCGTGTTCCGCGAGCCGTGGATACGTCACCTCCGTGGTCTACGTTTACCGATCGCTATGACAGTGCCGAAGAAGTGAACAGCGCTCAAGGGCTCCTCGGCAAGGAAATCTTTTTTAGAAGCCATCGTTGGTTGTCCGAGAGCGAGATCGATCAATTGGCCAAGCAGGGGCTGTTGCGTGTCGATGAAATGGACCGAGAGCTTTATCAATTCGGTTTTGGCGAGATGCTCTCGCTTGCGCCAAATGAACACGTATGCGCCGCTTTGGCGGAAGGCAGGGCCTCTGAATTGGACCGTATCAGAACGCTGGTGACGATGCCGAGTCATGACGTGAACCTTTGGATGAGTGCGCGGGAGAAAGCGGCCAGGGCCGCGGCTAGAGACTTGCCTTTGGTCGCAGGGATCGGAGAGCCTGGAGCCGATCTAAAGGAAGCTATCTCAGCGGTCCTCGGCAGGCAAGGCGGCATTGATTTGGAGGACCTGTTGACGGCCGGACGCAAGTTGACTGAAGAGGAGACTTGCCGGCTTGGGATTGCGGGCGCAACTGCCGTCTACCGGCTGCGCGAGCCCTATCGGGCGCAATTATCCACGGTGTTGGCGAGCCGGTAATTCAGCCGTCATACCCGAGGGCTTCGGCTTTCGCGAAATCGGCTTGGGCACCGGCGCGATCGTTTAACTTCTGCTTGGCCCGAGCCCGGTATTGATGGGCATACGAGTCCTCCGGATCGATTCGGATGGCTTGGTTGAAATCGGCTAACGCTTCGGGAAACATCTTGAGCTCGTGATGCGAGTGACCGCGCCAGAGATGCGCGGTGAGGATATCGGGCTGCTTGTCAATAGCCGCGGTGAAATCGAGAATAGCCCCGCGGTGTTGGCCATGGCGATTGGCTATGAATCCGCGTGCGACGTATGCCTCGGCGAGGTCCTGGTTGATTCGCAGGGCGTGATCGTAGTCTTCCAGCGCGCGGCGCTCATCATCCATTTGGGCGTAACATTCCCCGCGTTGGAAATAGGCGAATGCGTCTTCGGGTTCGATTTCAATGGCGCGATTGAAATCCTTCAAGGCGTCCTTCTTCCGGCCGGCGGAGAGCAACAGCAGGGCTCGCTCGATCCACGCCGGGAAGAAGTTCCGATTACTCTGAATTGCGGCGTCGAAACTCTGGAGAGCCGAATCGAGGTGCCCGAGGTTACCGTGTGCAACGCCAAGGTTGACCAGCGCGAAGAGATCGCCCGGATTCTTCGCAATGAAACGATTGAGCGGGACAATGGCAGCCGAGGGGCGGGTGTGGGCGGCGTGGTCGCGCATGGCTGAGGCCAGCTTTTCGTAGCCGTCGGGCTGAAACAGGTCAGTCCATTCGCGATCCGACAAAGTTTTCGGAATTACACACTCTTCGAGTCGGACCGGCACGAGAAGAATCGAACTTTTGGCTTTCTTTTTCGCCTCCGCCAGAGCCAGCTCGATCTCTTTGGTGACGTAGCCCGCCTTCGAATTGACGCGACGCGAGAGGCAGATGAGGACGGCATCCGAACCTTTGATCGCCTCCTCAATGAAGTCTTCCCAACGCTGTCCGTGCGGAATGGCCTCAATGTCCAGCCAGGGCCAGAATCCATCCTCCCGCAATCGGTCATGCAACTCTTTGATTACCTTTTTGTCCTTCGACCGATGACAAAGAAAAACTTTCAATCCATCCGATTGGTAAGAATCGGCTTGGCGGGTCATGGGCGGATTAGAGCTTCGAGTTGAACGACGATCCGGAGGAGTTCGCCGCGGCGCGGTTCTTCGAACAGGGCGGCGGCGGTTCGGCAATCGGCGAGCGTGGTTTCCAGCTTCCAGGCGGATGGACCTTCGACGGCTATTTGGCTGGCAAGTTCCTGGGCTTTCTCGACGTCGCCGGCGTCGAATGCCGAACCGAGGAGGGTCGGGTTCAGCCATTCGTCGCTCGACTTACGGGTGCGGGCGCGCTCGCAGGCGATCAGGGTGACAGCGCCGGAGACACGAGCCTTGTCATCGTCGCCTTTCCGGTTGCGCGTGCGATAGAGCCGGGCCAGGTTGGAAGACGGGTAGTAATCATTGAGATCGAGCTTCATGCCGTTCTCATATTCGGCGATGGCGCGGTCGAGGTCGACGGGATTTTTGGAGGCGCTCCACCTTTTCTTATAGCGGCCGCCAAGAAGGCCGCGGCGTTCGGATGTGTCTCCGGCGCTCGCGATGAGCTCGCGGAGGGCCCCGATTGCGGTCTCGTGATCGCCCGATTTGGATAAGGCGAGGGCACGCTGCTCTTTGATGAGGGACGAGTTGCGGAGGTCATCGGGCAGACTGTCGATGAACTGCAAGGTGGTGGTCCAATCGGTGCAGTCGCGGAGGGTGTAGAGAAGCTCGACGGCGACGGCTTTCTGAATGGGGCCGCCGGTGAAGTAGCGTTTCTGGAGATCGAGCGCGCGGATGCGGCATTCATCTCCGGTGGCAGCGCGAGCGGCGATGATTTCGGCTTGAAACTGAGAGAGCTCTTCGAGACTTTTCTTGAACGAAGCGCCGCGAAGAACCTCGAATTCAGGGTACTTGGGGAAGACCTGATAGAACGGAGAATCGCCCTCGCGCATGATGGGGATGGCGGCGACCATGATGTTTATGATCTGCGCGGCAACTTCGTCGGAGATGGATTCGGTGGGCAGGGGATAGCGAATCTGGCGCATCTGGTCGACGTCGAAGAGCGGCTTGGACCAATCGGCGGCGGTCAGAATGCAGCCCCTTTGCTGAGCGGCGTGTCGAATGCCAACTTCGTAGTAGACATTGCCGTTGGGGATGGAAAGGTCGGCGAGCACCAGGTCCGAGATGGCGAGGCGCTCAATCATTTCAGTGATGATGAGCGCGCCGATATCTTCGTTGGCGCGCACGGGTTCGTAGCCGGCCTTAGCAATGGCGGGACGGAGGGCGGCCTCCCAGAGACGATCGAAGTTGACCTTATCGGGCGCCGCACTGCCGGGCGGCGCGGAAGTCGCCTTCGTGCTGTACGGCATGATCATGAAGCAGATTGGTTGTGGCATAGGGCGAGACTCGATGCAGGGTCAAGTTTATCGCGACGGATGATAGCGGCGGAAGGCAATGAGCGATCACATATAATTCGGGGGTGACTTCTCAACCTTCGGAAACTCGCAGGGATCTGTTTCGCAATGTGGCGGGCAGTGCGGCGATGGCGCTGACGGCGGCTTCGTATTCGCGCGTGATGGGGGCGAATGATCGCGTCGCGCTCGGCGTGATCGGGTGCGGATCGCGCGGCAAATATGTCACTGGATACTTCCAGAAAAATGCGGCGGTGCAGGTGGCGGCACTTTGCGATGTCTATGCGCAGCGCATCGACGAAGCGCTGCAGAAGTTTCCCGGGGCGAAGAGCTTCGACGACCATCGCAAGCTGCTCGAGATGCGCGGGATCGACGCGGTGTATATCGCGACGCCGGATCACTGGCACGCGGGGTGCGCGATTGATGCGCTAAATGCGGGGAAAGATGTCTACGTCGAAAAGCCGCTAACGCTGCGGATTGACGAAGGGCCGCCGATTGTGAAGGCCGCGCGCGTGAACAATCGAATTTGCCAGGTCGGAATGCAGCGGCGGTCGAGTCCGGCGTATCTGCAAGCTAAGCGGGACTTCGTGCAAACGGGGCGGCTGGGCAAGGTGACTATGACGCGCACGTGGTGGCATGGAAACGGGGCGCACCTGCAGAAGGCTCCGCCCGCGCTGGCGCAGCAGCCGTCGAATTTAAACTGGGCACGGTTCCTGGGGCCGGTGAAGTGGCGCGATTGGGATCCGCAGCAGTTCTGGAATTTTCGCGCGTACCTGGATTTCGGCGGCGGCCAGGTGACGGATCTGTTCACGCACTGGGTGGACGTGGCGCACATGTTCCTGGGAAAGGAAGTGCCGACGTCGGCGGTGGCCGCGGGGGGCGTGTACCACTATAAAGACGGTCGCACGGCACCGGACACGGTGAGCGTGCTGCTGGAATATCCGGACGAGTTCAATGTGACGTTCGACGCAACGCTGGCGCCGAGCGTGACCGGGACCGGGATGGAGATGTGCGGGACCGAAGGACGCATTCGCGTGACGGACAAGATCGAGTTTCTGCCGGTGGGCAAGGGCGCGCAGGCGGAGGTGATCAAGTTCGAGGGCGAGGACACGGTGGCGCACGTGAACAATTTCATCGATTGCGTGAAGTCGCGCAAGCTGCCGAACGCGGATGTGTTGATTGGGCACCGGTCAGCGCAGGCGTCGCATCTGGGGAACATCGCGTATGTGGAGAAGCGGCGGATCAAGTTCGATTCTGTGCGCGAAGAAATTCAGCCGTTGTAATGAAATGGGCTGACGTGCTGACGCTGGTGTACCGGGCGCCGGCGATTTTATTCGCGACGATCTTCATGGGTTCACTGTCCCTGATCACGTCGCTCTGGGACAAGACGGGAAACACGCAGCACCGCATCGCGCGGGGATGGTCGCGGATGCTGCTGAGGGTGGGGGGTGTGCGGCCGCAAGTTCTTCACATGGAGCGCATCGACCCGGCGCGCAGCTATGTGCTGGTAGCGAACCACGCCAGCTTGATGGACACGCCGCTAGTGCTGGCGAGCATCCCGCTGCAATTCCGCTTTTTCGCGAAACTTGGGCTGTTCAAGATTCCGTTTTTGGGGACGCATCTGCGGCGCGCGGGGCATCTGCCGGTGGAGCGGGAGAATCCGCGGGCGTCGCTGAAGACGATGAGCGATGGGGCGAGCCTGATACGCGACCGGAAGGTATCGGTGCTGCTGTTTCCGGAAGGCGGGCGGTCGGAGAAAGATTTGCGGGAGTTCAAAGAAGGCGCGGCTTACATCGCGATTAAAGCGGGCGTGCCGATTGTGCCGCTGGGGATTGTGGGGACGCGCGAGGTGCTGCCGATGCATTCGTACCGATTTCAGCCTGGGGTGGTGCGATTAGTGGTGGGCGAGCCGATGGAGACGGCGCACCTGACGATTCGCGATCGCGGGACGCTGACGGAGAGACTGCGCGCCAAAGTGTCGGAGCTGACGGAGACGCCCTACGCGGAATGAAATTCCTGGCCGATGCGATGGAGCGCGACGCGATCGGGATGTGCGCCGGAGGCATGGACGAAGCGCTCGATGGGTTCGTTGAAGGGCTCGCGGCTGAGCTGAAAAGTCTGGTGATGCACGGGCAGGAAGAATTCGGCGCCGGCATCGTTGCCCATTTTCCAGGCTTGCTCGGGGGTGCAGTGGTAGTGAATCCACGGATCGTAGGCGCCGATCGGCATCAAGGCAAGATCGATGCGGCGCGATGACTTTAGTGTTTGGAACGCGCTGGTATCGGCCGTGTCGCCGGCGAATAGTACGCGGTAGCGTCCGGCTTCGATGAGGTAGCCGTTGTAGCCGCGGTAGGTATCGGTGCGCATGCGCGCGCCCCAGTGATTCACTTCGAAGGCGCGGATATTGACCGGGCCCACTGGCACGCTCTGGTTCCAGCCGAGTTCGTGGACCGCACCGTAGCGAGGAGTCCGCAGCAAATCGCTGGTCTTCACGGCGGTGACAACGGTGGTCCGGCGGTCTTCGAGAGCGCGCAGGCTGGGCAGATCGAAATGATCCATGTGGGCATGCGAGAGCAGAATCAGGTCGGGCCGCAGCACACGATTCAGGCACAGAGCGGGCTCGGTGAGGCGCTTGACGCCGAGCGTGAACGGGCCGACGTTGAGGCCGGCGCGGTCGCTGAAAATAGGGTCGGTGAGGATGGTGGTGCCGTCAATTTTGAGAAGCACGGTGCTATGGCCGAGCCAAGCTGCGTGCAGGCCGGTGTCGGGCCACTTGCGGGGATCGGGATGGGCGGGTGCGGGAAGGATGTCGCGTTGCATGTCGCGAGACATCTGCTGCCAAAAAGCGGGCGCGGCGCGGTAGGCGAAGGCTCCGAGACCAGCGAGTCCGGCACCGGCGGTTGCGCCTCCGACAAGGGTTCGTCTTCTCACAGATATTAGACGCGGAAAGGGGGCGGCAGGGTGCAGGGCAAAAATAGTTACGCCACCGTGCGGAATCCGGCGATGCGGCGGGCGAAGGCCGCGATGCTGAGGGTGGGTTCGACGCCCATTCGGCAAAGCGAGAAGAGATTGGCGTGTTCGGAGTTCAGGCCGTATTCGGTGGTGACGGCGGTTTCGAATCCGGCGCGCCGCACGGCTTCGATAACGTCGGCGGAGTAGTCGTCGGCGGTGCCGTTGGGATAGCAGAAATTGGTGACGGGCTCATCAAGCGCATCTTCAAGGCGGTGCTTGGAGGCGGCGATTTCGGAATCGAGGCCGGAGACATCGACGCGCGACAGGATGGGGTGCGTGCAGGTGTGGGCGCCGACGTCGAGGCCATCGCGCGAGAGCGCGCGAAGCTCATCCCAGGTCAAAGGCAGTGCATCGTGCGGGGGTGCGGCGGTGAGTTCGATGTGAAGCAGGCGCGGCAGATCCCGAAGCGTTTGGAGGCGCTCGGAATTGGGCATCTGAATTAAGCGCTGATTCACGGCATCGCGCGATTGGAGGCGCGTGCGCGTCGTAGAGAGGTCGTAATGAGTTCCCGCGATTTCGACGGTGTTGAGCGGCGTCTCGGTGAAGAGGAAGTTGGTTTCATCGGGCCAGAGCCAGAGGTCGCGGTCGATGAAACCGGTGACGGCGAAGAGGGTGACGGGCAGGCCGAACTCGCTGAAGATGGGGAAGGCGCGGGCGAAGTCGCGATAGCCGTCATCGACGGTGACAGCGAGGGCATTGTCGGGGAGCGGCTTCCCTTCCCTGCGGGCGCGGGCGGCATGGGCCAGCGAGACGGGGTGGTAGTGGCGGGCGATGTGGGCGCACTGCTGGTGGAAATTGTCGAGCGCCACGGGGAAACGGTGATACATGAGTATGCGAAGGGCGCGGGCATGGCGATGGCGGACCCAGCGCACGCCGCCAAGGTGAAAGAAGGCGGCTTCAAGGGCGGATTTGGCGCTCATCGCGGAGTGGCCGAGCCGAAGGAGAAATCTTCGCTGGCGACGCGGCCGCGGGAATCGACGATGGCGGTCGCGGTGAAGCTGCCATCGCCAGGATATCCGAAGCGGAGATCCGTGAGTTCGACACGCCAGAATCCATCGCCCTGACTGGAGGGCAGGATTCGCCAGAACGGGTAGAGGCTGAAGCGCAAGAACTGCTGGAAGGTGCTGGTGCGGCGGGCAATCGCGAGCGCGGGATGATCTTCGGGCTTATAGAAGATGCGGCCGGAGGCGGGGTCGAACGGCGCGAGAACGTTGAGGTCGAAGAGGGAGACGGAATCGCGCGTTTCGGCGAGGCCATGCCAGCGCAGGGGGTTCGAAGGATTCGGGAAGGCGGCCACGCGGACCGGCGCCGAACCATTGTAGATTCGGGAATCGAGAACGGCCGTGGCGCGGTCGTGAAGCACTTTGTGCGCGAAGTTGATGAACGCGACGAAGAGCAGCGCGGCGATGGCGAAACCGCGGCCCGGAAGCTTGGTTGAGCGCGCGCCGATCTCCGAGCTGACCAGGCGACCGAGCCATGGGGCGACGAGGCAGAGGAGGAGGACGGCCCAGATCCAGACGTCGACGAGGGCGGTGAGGTCGAGATGGAACCATTCGCCTGAGAAGGGCAGGAGCAGGCGGATGCCGTACACGTTCGTGAGATCGAGCAGGAGGTGCGAGACGACGCCAGCCAGCGCGACGAGCCAAGCCGTAAGCCAGACTTTGCCGCGGCCGGCTTTGGGCGCGCGCGGATTGAGGACACGCTCGATGATGCGAACGAGGGCGACGGCGAAGAGCGCGAGCACAGGCGCGGCGACAAGCGAATGGGTGATGTGCCGATGCCAATGGATATAGTTGAGCGACCCGCCGAGGGCTGCGGCGATGTCGACGTCGGGCGCGTTCGCGGCGAGGACGAGCAACAGCGTGGCTCTGGGAGTGATGCGATTGAAACCGGCGCGGCTGAGGAAGACGCCGGTGAGAGCGTGAGTGATGTTATCCAAGCTTTTCTAGTTTAGTGGGTACTTCCTGGTTTTGAGTAAGCGCGCCGGGAATCAGGTAAGGGATTCGGGGGCGCCTCGGACGTATTGGCGAAAGAAATCGGCGTCGGTGATTTGGCGTCGCGATTCGACGATTTGGCGGAAGGGTCGGAACTTGGCTTCGGCGAGCCAGATTTCAACCTGGCGCGGGAGGGGTTGCAGGAGTTGTTCGAAGATTTCCGCGGCGCGGGGTTGGAAGACGGTGCGAACGGTGACGAGCTGGTTGAACTCGATATCGTCCCACCGGACGGGGTAGGGGAAGGTTTTGCGTGAAAAGTGCCCGACGTGCGCGCCGGTAACGCATTTGACGCCGACGCCGAGAATGCGGGCACGGGCGCAGAGGTCCTGCTCCAATTTGCCCCAGGTGCGGAAGAAGGGCGAGAAGCCGCCGATTTGTTCATAGGTTTCGCGCAGCATCATATAGCAGGCGCCGATTACCATGGGGACGTCTACGACGGCTTTGCAGGGGTATTCGGTGAGGTGGCGGAACGAGAATCCTGGCGAGAGCCCAGCGTGGTAGTCCCGTTTGCCGCACCAGACGAACTCGGCTCCCCAACAGAGAGGCTTGGTCATTTCCCAGTTCCACCAGGCGGCGCAGAGGAGGGCGCCGGACTCGACATGAGCCATCATCCGGTCGAGCCAATCGGGCGCGAAGCTCATGTGGGGGTCGAGGAAGACGAGCACGTCGCCGGTGGCGAGGTCGGCTCCGGTGCGACGGGAACGGGCGCAGCCAATGGGCTCGCTGTTGCGGAGGGTGGTGACTTCGGGGTGTTCGAAGCTCTGCGGGATCAGGCTGGCGTCGTCGACAACGATGATTTCCCTGGGGTAGCCGGCGGTGGTTTGGAGGAGGCCCTCGATGGTGGCGTTGAAGAGATATTGCGGTTCATCGCGGACGGCGACGATGAAGGAGAGGGGACGAAAGCTACCTTGCCGACAGGACAAAGACGCCATTCTTGTATGACAGCTTGCCGCCGTGCTCGATCCACCATGAAAGCCACCGCTGTCCGGCTTCTTTGAACGTGCAGATCACCGCGGCATCCCCCCGGGTGTAGAATTCGAAATCGATCAATTTGAGGTAAGTCGTCAGCATTTCGGCGAGTGAACCGGTGCGTTGAACGCCCCCGCGGTCGTAGTCGCCCGTTACCAGGAACTCCTTCACTCCGGGCGAGAGAAGGATGTGACCTTGCGACAGCTTCTCCATGGTCTCGAGCTCCTGTCTGAGCGTCTGGAATCGGAATTCGACAGGCTGTTGGAGGGAGGGCACATCCGGAACCGCTTCGCAGACGGCGGGCTCGGGGAGATGCAGCAAGTCTAGAACTCTGACTGCATTCGAGACCGCTTTCGCATCAGCAGAAACGGCCAAATGGGACAGATCGCGAATGGGCTCTACACGGCCGATCGCGGAAATTACCTGGGCCGCGTTAACGTACTCGTCCTCGAGACCCTTGAGTTCGCCAGTTGCTTCTAAAACGAGTTTCGGTATGCGGCCAAGCTCCGAATCGTCGCCCAGGAGATGCAAGCCGCGAATGATCCGCATGTCGACAACACGTTCGAGCGCGACCGGATCGAAATTGAGGCTTACGGTTTCGGGGCCGGGCCGGGGTCTTTCGAGAAGTTGGTGCAAAGCGCTGGTGGATTCCGCTCCAGGGACGCGTGCGATCGCGTCGATTGCAGCGAGTCGCGACCGGAAGTCCCGTTTTGTATCCGATACAGTCTGGACCGCCAGCACCAATTCATTGTTCATCGGTTTCACCTTTTTCCGTTGAGCTGTAGCGGGCGCGCACGCGCATAACAACGTCAGCGCCGCCACTCCGAACCAATTTTGCCGCAGTTTCGTGATCTCGGACATTTGTCATGGTCCAGCAAACGTGGCGTCGTGAGTTACGGTGAGTGTGCTTCCCGACAGGACCTCCAACACATGAGTGTTCCACGTCTGGCTCGAGAGTGTGATGGGATCGGGGTTCATGTTGCCGCTTACAACTCCAAAGACCGGTCCCGTGCCCTCCTTTTTGTAGACATTCACGGCCGCAGGAACGTCGAAATTCAGGTGCACACGCGTTTCAAAATCGATGGAACTGTAATAGTGGGTGAAGGGTGCGACGACATGACCCTGACTGGGGGCATCATCGGATGTGGCTGTTTTCAGATCGGCAGAGATGGTGTAGGCATCGTCGTGATAACGCGGGTCGGTATGCAGCCTGTCGATGGTGAAGTCGGGAAAGTTGGAGATGTGCTGAATGTCGTAAAGCGTATGGGGCGCTGGGAAGACGGGGGTGGACCCCGGACCCTGCCATCGCTTGAAGTAGCCCTGCATCCATTGCACGAAGGTGTACATCTTTGTAGTGCCAGCCTCGCGCACGGTGAACTTCATGTTGATGGA
The DNA here is from genome assembly GCA_038229055.1 of Bryobacterales bacterium. GTDB lineage: Bacteria > Acidobacteriota > Terriglobia > Bryobacterales > Bryobacteraceae > JANYJA01. The sequence continues at coordinate 28,110 of JBBROU010000007.1, forward strand.
CTTCTTGATTCCTCCATCAATATAACCGTTGTCGACGACCGTGAAACTGATCAGGTTGTTTTTGACTTCGAGGCTGGGCGAGGCGGCAGGATCGGTAGTCCCGGCCGGTGGCGACGCGGGATCCGGAAAGGCGATGACCCGGTATTTCATGGCGATCGCTGAAGAGAAGGAGGCTAACGGAATTCTTGCCAAGTCCCGCCACCATTCCAAGGGCATAGCGAAGGTGGCCCCTCCACTGCCGTCCAATTTCAGGGAGGTTTTTCCATCGGTCCAAGAGCTGTAAACCTTTAGATTCTGGCGGTCACGCGCGTTCTTGGTCGCGTCCCACGCTCCGGAGATTCCGGGGCCTCCGGCGGGCGTGGAGCCGTCGCGGGTCACCTGCAGATCAAAGAACTGATTCGGGGGGCCGTCTGTGATGGTGAAGGTAAGGATGGGAAATCCGGAAGGAGTATTGCCCGCCTTATCGACGACTACTGTGATGCTGCCGCTGTTGGGCACCACCTTCATCTTGCGCAGCTTCAGATTGACCGGATCGGTTTTATCGGTCGGGTTGACGGTGGCGTGGCCGTCGTTCCCATCGGCTAAACCTTCCTTGAAGGCGCTGACGTGATAGGTTACGCCCTCTTTCAGGTTGACGATTTTGTAGTTTCCGCTGCCATCGGTGGTGACTGCCGCGACACCGGCTTCGGCGACCTTTACCGTGGCCCCGGGGATGGGATTGGTGGTGGCGGCGTCGGTCACGGTACCCGCGATGAAGAGTGGGCGCATTTTGAGCGTGGCCGGGACAACGTCGTTAGGACGGAATTTGGGATCCAGGCCGGCATCGGCGTGTACGAAGCCCTGGTCGATGGTGGATTTCAGATCGTGGTGACCGGACTCGACGAACTTGAACTCGAACTCGCCATTACCGCCGCTTTTCACAGAGCCGGATGCCTGTCCATCCAAGGTGACGGTAGCGCCGGAGACGCCGTTTTTGGAGTCATCAGGGTTGGTGGAATCGACCGCGCGGCCGCGGATGATGCCCCGCGGTTTGACGGTGATTGGGACGTCGGTGACTTGGTTACTGATTACTTTGATCGGGCCGGCGTTGCCAGGAAGGTTTCCGTCGGCGCTTTCTACTCGAATTGTATAGTCGTCCGCGGGCGGCAGGTTGTCGAAGACGAGCTGACCGTCATCACCAGCTTTGGAGGTTTGCCCCTGGGAACCGCCTAGGGTGACGGCGGCTTGAGCGAGCGGCGGGGTATCGGTTCCGTACTCGTACGTGACGATCACGTGGATTTTGCCCGGGACAGGCGTCGTGCCACCGGGCGGAGACGTAGGAGCGGGGCCGCCACCCGGCGTCTCGGTGCTCGCGCCGCAGTGCGAGGCGGGTTCGCCGACATTGCCCTGGCCCGCATTGGCATCGGCATCCGCGGCGGCCCCGGTTAGGGCAGCGGGAGTGGTATCCGGAGTTGGAGTAGGTGTCGGAGTTGGGGTTGGCGTCGGCGATGGGGTAGGAGTAGGCGTAGGAGTTGGTGCTGGAGTCGGGGTTGGAGTTGGAGTAGGAGTAGGAGTAGGAGTTGGAGTAGGAGTAGGAGTAGGAGTAGGAGTAGGGGTTGGAGTAGGAGTAGGGGTTGGAGTAGGAGTAGGGGTTGGAGTAGGAGTAGGAGTAGGAGTCGGCGTGGGTGTTGGAGTCGGCGTGGGTGTGGGAGTTGGAGGCATGGATTACGACGCCTTCAGGCGCTGGGTGGCCGCTGCATAAAGACCCCTGATTTTAGAGGCTGGTTCGTTGTTGCGGGCGAGAATCTCGGCTGCCCAGGCATGGCGAGGTTCGGTGTCGAAATCTCTGCCGAAAACAATCATGAGATCGATGAACTTGCAAACATCGCGCTTGGAGGTGATTTTGTGCGCGGCGGCGCGCGCGATGCCATATTGGATCAGTTCCCGGAGCTGGGGTTCGCCCAACGCGGCGCACTGTTGCGGGAAAAACTTCGTGGCGTGGGTACACATCCAGTCCTCGAACTTCCGGACCTCCGCCTGTGAGAACGCGGCCATCTGCGCCGCGCGTATGCTGAGAAGGCCGCGGAGGGGCGGTGCGCCGGTGATCTCTTCGTTGGGGAACGCCAGATCCCCAGCGGGCTCGCGAGTTGGGGTATCCAGTGAAAGAGTTCGCTGCGCCAGTTTGCCTCGGTGGCGGCTGAAATCCAGCATGTTTCCGGGCGTTTTGCTTTCCGTCCAGAAACGCTCGATGGGGCCGAAGACGTGGCGCAGATCTTCCTCATTGCAGGTGGGCAGATAAACGCGCAGAATACGTGGATCGTAGTAGCGGAAAACAAGACGCTGGCCGGCGGGATCGCGAACGATGAGGAAGGTGCGCAGGTGCCGCCGCAGCTTTTCGAGCGACGTATCGGAGCGGAGGAAGACACCCCAATTGTTGCCCCAAGCCTGCTGGATGAGCCGGCGGGTATCCGGATAATCGTAATCGAGCTGGACGAGGTAGGGAGCGGCGATTTCGAGCGCCGGGGGCAAGGTTCCGCTGTACAAGCAGGAATAGTTGAGGTGGCATTCGAGCAGCAACCGGAAAACCTGCCGGTCGCGCGCGGCATCGACGATCATCCAGATGTCGCGCCGTTCGCCGCGCGGCCAGAGACACTGTTCTATTTGACGGAGCCACTGGCTGGTCATGAGTGATTTTGCGCGGCGACCGCCGCGTGTTTTTTCTTCTCTCATTCGGGACAGAAAGGCTTGCCCTCCGCGGCGGCGGCCGTCAGGGTGGCTGCCTGCGCGTCGGCATCGGTGTCCGGGCCGAAGGTTGGGGTATCCTGGGCGGGCAGCGAAGAAGATGAGGACGGCGGTCGCGGCTGCCGCTCGGCTAAGGGAAAGGGAATTTCCCGGGCCGGGCTGGAGGCCGAAGAACTGGCCTTGCCGCCGGAGCCGAACACGAGGTACGCGGGCGTGGCGTGAACGTGGAACGATCCGGAGCCGAGTAACTGGGCGAGACGATCGATCACCTCGGAATCCGACAATTTGGTTACATCGGATGAGCCGGCTTCATCGGACAAGAAGCGGCGGATCGCGGTGAGCGCAGCGGCGTCCCCGGTGAATTGGGCGAGCCATTGCCGGGCACGGGCGTAGTCCTGCAAACGCCTGGTGAGTTCGCAATGGGGACACCCGTTCGCCCGATAGATTTCCGGTTGGTTGGGCCCGAAGCGGAGCATTCGTCTCTGGAAGTATACGGCAGTTGAGGAGCAGAAACGCGGCACGAATACTCGGAGCCGGAATCGCTTTGTGTAATTCTAGTTCCGAAATGAGTTTGGCGATGCCGAGCCAGGCCGCGGCTGTTGTTATAATTATACAGAGTAGTGAATAAATAACCATGAACGCCCACGTCGGCATCCTCGGACATCGCGGTTATAGCGGTGCCGAACTCGCAGCGATTCTTTCCCGCCATACGCAGGTGGCGCCGGTTCTTCTGGATCATCGCGAAGATAACGTGGCGGTGCGCACCGGGCTGCGACGCGTTCCCTACTCGCCGGATGCCGTCCGAAAAGAGAAGTTCCGCGTCGTGTTCCTGGCCACGCCTCCGGAAGTTTCCATGGACCTGGCACCCGCACTGCTTGACGCCGGCGCGATCGTGATCGACCTCAGCGGCGCTTTCCGGCTCGGCACGCCCGACGCCTACGCGCGCTGGTACAAGGCCCCGCACGGTCAGCCCGCTCTGCTGGCCGAAGCGGCGTATGGCCTGCCTGAATTCTGCCGCGCGATGATCCCCGGCGCGCGGCTCATCGCGAATCCGGGATGCTACCCGACGGCAGCGAACCTGGCCATCCGTCCTTTGGTCGAAGCCGGTGTTGTCGATGTCGCCGCGGGTATCGTCTGCGATGCGAAATCCGGCGTAAGCGGTGCGGGACGCAAGCCCAGCCTCACCACTAGCTTTTGCGAAGTCACGGAGAATTTCTCGGCCTACTCCATCCTGCAGCACCGGCATGTACCCGAGATTCTCAGCATCTCCGGCCTGGAAGAGCGCGATCTCAGCTTCACGGCGCAGCTTCTCCCGATCGACCGAGGCATTCTCGAAACCATTTATTTCCGGTCAAGTAAACTGAGATCCGCCGCCGACCTTGTCGACCTCTACCGCGCGCGCTTCGCCTCCGAGCCCTTCGTTCGCATTCACGATGAAGGCTCGGTCCCCGACCTGCGGGCCGTCCAGCGCACTAACTTTTGCGACATTGGCGTCCGCTTCGATGCGGAAACGGGCCGCGGGGTGGTGGTCAGCGCGATTGACAATCTGGTGAAGGGAGCCGCCGGGCAAGCCGTCCAAAACATGAACCTTGCGCTGGGGTTTCCCGAGACCGCAGGGTTGCTGTAATCGAAGTTCAGGTGGATCCATGAAGATTCTGATTAAACTCGGCGGCACGTTGATCGATGAACCGGGCAGCCGCGCCAATTTAGCGGCTCAAATCGCGGCTGTGTGCAATGAGGGTCATCAGGCGGTCGTGGTACACGGTGGCGGCCGGCAGATGACTCGTTTTCTCGAAGAGCGGGGGATTTCGAGCCGCTTTGTGAACGGGCTGCGCGTGACGACACCGGAAATTCTGGACGCAGTGCTGAAAGTGCTCGCGGGCAGCGTGAATCAGGAGTTGGTGGCGTCACTGATCGGCGCCGGTGTGCTGGCCGTGGGCCTGAGCGGAATCGATGCCGGAATGGTTCGTGTGGAACAGATGGATCCCGAACTCGGCGCGGTTGGCCGCGTCACGTCCGCGCAACCGGCGCTGCTTGAACTGCTCACCAACTCCGGCTATCTTCCGGTGGTCGCCTGCGTCGCGGGGGATGGCGCGGGGCGGCTTTTCAACATCAATGCCGACGCAATGGCGGTGGCCTGCGCCGCGGCTTTCCGGGCGGACCGACTGCTTTTCCTGACCGACGTCGCGGGGGTCCTCGATGCGTCCGGAACCGTTTTGCCGCGCCTATCGCCCGAGGCCATCCGCGGCCTGATCGACACCGGAGTCGCGCGCGGCGGAATGCACGCCAAGCTGGACGCCGCCGTTCGTGCGCTGCAAGACGGGGTGGGCAGCATCCACATTATCTCCGGGTCGGAGGCTTCGGTTATTCAGCGGGCAATGCGCGGCGAACTCCTGGGAACCAGCATCAGCCATGCTCCGGCGGAGGTATCCGCATGATCTCCAGCCTTATGGAAGATGCCGTCGAGAACGCGCCCTCGGCCGCCATGAATGTTCACATCCGCAAAGCAGCCATGCACGATATCGGCCCGCTGCTTGCGCTGATCAATGGCCATGCCGCGAAGGGCATTATGCTGCCCCGGACGGAATTCGAGATGTCCGAGAATATGCGCGATTTCTCCGTGGCTTATTCAGGGGACGAGCTGGTGGGGTGCGGGGCGCTGCATTTTTACAGCCCGACGGCGGGTGAAATTCGCTCGCTCGCCGTAGCCGACGACGCCAAGACGCAAGGCATCGGGCGGCTGGTTGTGGAGGCTTTGATTCGCGAAGCGCGGGACTTCGCTCTTGCGGCGGTGTTCGCTTTCACGTATGTGCCGGGCTTTTTCGGGAAGGCCGGCTTTTCCGAAGTCGAGCGCGGCGAGCTACCTCTCAAGGCATGGAAAGACTGCCTGCGGTGCCCCAAGTTCCAGTGCTGCGATGAAATCGCAATGCTCCGCGTGCTGGACGCGGCGCGATATCATAAAACCCGCCCAGAAACCAACGCAAATATCCCGCTTATTGTCGAAGGCGATGGGCTGGTGTTACTGCCGACCGTAAAACCGGCTGACTAAAGTTCTCAAAATTATTTCATTTATCTCAACATTTTTTGAGATATTCTCCGGAATTACTCCTCTTTAGCTGTGTAATGGACTACAATTACGCTAACCGGCGGCGGCCAAAAGCCTCTGCCTGCGCGCTTTAGGAGAAGTAATGAAACCTCAGACTGTGGACGTCAAGACCTCGACCGGACGGATTCTTTACGGCACTGTTTTCCGTCCGGGCGGAAAAAAGCTCCTCGGAAAGGGACACGTTATCAGCGACGAAGATATCCGCGTCCTTGAATCCGAAGGTATGGATCGTGTCTGGGTAACGGAACTGGAAGACGGCGAGGTGGGCGAGGACGATGCCGTATGCGCCGTTGCCAGCGAGATGGGCTGCGGCTGTTACGAAATCAAGTTAGGCGCGGGGGGGCGGGCCAATCTGATCGCGACCGAAGCCTGTTGCGTGCTGGTGGATGAGGATCTGCTTAAACAGGTAAACTGCACGTCGAGCGTGGTGATTGCGACTTCGCTGAATTTCAGTTTCGCGTTGCCCGGCCAGCGGATCGCGACCGTGAAGAGCGCTCCGTTCGCAGTGAAAAAATCCGATCTCGACGGGCTGGTGAATATGCTGAAGGACCGCGGTCCTATCCTGCAGGCCCGCCCCGTGCGTAAGCCCTCGGTCGGTATCCTATACACCGATCCTTTGAGCGGGGAGCGCGCGCGGCTTATGTTCGAAAGCATCATGCGCCAGCGCCTCGATCACTTCGGCAGCGTTGCGACCTTCGCGCTGTCCTGCGTTGAAGAAGAAACCGCCGTGGCGCGCTCGCTGCAGCATCTGCTCCGCTCCAAACCGTCGGCGATCCTGGTTGCATCCACCACAGCTCCCGCGGGGCCGGATGACGTAATCGGCCGCGCGCTGGTGCAAACCGGCGGTCAGATGGAGCGCTTTCTCGCGCCGGTCGAACCCGGCAACCTGATGCTGCTGTCCTACAAGGACGACATCCCGATCATTTCGGCGCCTGGGTGCTTCCGTTCGGTGAAAGCCAACGTAGTCGATCTGGTGCTCCCTCCGCTGCTGGCCCGCTATCGCGTGTCTACTTGGGAAATCGGGTGTCTGGGGCACGGCGGCCTGCTGATTTAGGCGGCACCGAAACCTCTCGCCTGATAAAGTAAATTGCGAGGGATTTCGATGCTTCGCCGCCTTTTGCTGCTTTTATTGCTCCTCAATTTTTCGCTGGCTTTCGCGCAAAATCCGGCGGGCCAGTGGCTCGGCACCGTGGACGCGGGAGGCATGAAGCTGCGCCTCGTGCTGCATATCGAATCCGCTCCCGCCGGGGGCTTTAAAGCGAAGCTCGACAGTCTGGACCAAGGCGCGCTCGGAATTCCGGTCGAATCAGTGAAACAGGCCGGCCGCACGGTCAACTTCGAGCTCACCGGCATCGGCGCATCCTACTCCGCCGAGCTCAATAGCGAGGGCTCGCAAATGACCGGCACTTGGAAACAGAGCGGCGCGGCGCTTCCCGTCACCTTCAAGCGCAGCGACCAGATTCCTGAAATTCTGCGGCCTCAGGAGCCTCGCAAGCCCTATCCGTACAAAGAGGAGAACGTTTCCTACTCCAATGCGGCGGCGCATATCCAACTTGCCGGCACGCTCACTACGCCGCCCGGCACCGGGCCATTCCCGGCGGTTCTGTTGATTACCGGATCGGGACCGCAGAATCGCGACGAGGAACTGCTTGGGCACCGCCCGTTCCTGATCATCTCAGACCATCTGACGCGCCACGGAATTGCGGTGCTGCGGGTTGACGATCGCGGGGTCGGACAGTCTACCGGTTCCTTCGGCCAGGCCACCACGGCAGATTTCGCGACGGACGCGCAGGCGGGGCTCGCGTGGCTGAAGACGCGGCATGAGATCGACCCGGCGCGCGTCGGGTTGGTTGGCCACAGTGAAGGCGCGATGATCGCTCCCTTGGTCGCGTCGCAACAGAGCGATGTGGCCTTCATCGTGATGCTCGCCGGAACCGGAGTAACGGGTGAGCAGGTTTTAGCTGAACAGCAGATGCTGATCTCCAAAGCCATGAATGTGCCCGGCTCGGTAGTGGCGCAGAACCGCGCGTTGAACCAGAAGTTTTTCGCGATTCTCCGCGGCGAAAGCAATCCGGACGAAGCAGGGAAGAAGCTCATGGCCGCGCTGGCCGAGGCGCTCGCTGAAATGCCCGAAGATCAGCGGAAGCTCATGCAGCCGGGCCTCGAAGCGCAGGTCAAGAGCGCCAATTCTGCGTGGTTCCGCTACTTTCTCGCTTATGATCCCGGTCCCGCGCTGCGCAAAGCGCATTGCCCCGTGCTGGCGATGAACGGCGAGTTGGACGCGCAGGTTTCGGCGCAGCAGAACCTTCCCGCGATCGCGAAAGCGCTTGAAGACGGGGGCAATCGCGATTACGAAATCGTCAAACTGCCCAAACTGAATCACCTCTTCCAGACAGCGACGACGGGCTCGCCGGGCGAGTACGCGACCATCTCGGAGACCTTTTCACCGGTTGCGCTCGACGTAATTTCCGATTGGATCACGCGCCACACGCAACCCGCCGCGAAGTAGTGGCATGGGACAATACTTAGCATGCGTGCCCTAGTCCTGCAGTCCGAAAATGAACTTCCGCATTTAGAAGAAGTCCCTAACCCTAAGCCGAACCGCGGCGAGGTGCTGGTCAAAGTATCGGCCGCCGGAATAAACTTCGCGGACACGATGATGCGGCGCGGCGTTTATCTTCAGAAGCCGAAATTTCCGTTCATTCCCGGATTCGAATTTAGCGGGGTGGTTGAGCAAGGCGCCGAAGGCGCAGCCTGGAAGGCGGGCGACCGCGTGATGGGCATGTGCTCCGCGGGCTACGCCGAATACATCAAAGTGCCCGTTGCGCAGCTCATGCCGGCGCCGGCCCAGTTTTCCGACGAAGAAGCCGCGGCATTCCCCATTACTTATTTGACGGCGATGGGAATGCTCCGCCTGAATGGCCACGCGCAAAGCGGCGAGACGGTTTTAATCCACGCCGTCGCGGGAGGCGTCGGAACGGCTGCCACACAGATCGCCAAAGCGCTGGGGCTGCGCGTGATCGGCACCGCCAGCAGCGAAGAAAAGCTGGCGCTCGCGCGGAAACAGGGAGCGGATGTTTGCATCAATTATAAAACCACGAACTTTACCGTGCCGGTGATGGAAGCGACCGGCAATCGCGGGGTCGACATCGTACTGGAATCCGTCGGCGGCGATTCTCTGGCGCGCGACATTGAAGTGATCGCACCGTTCGGGCGAATCATCGTCTTCGGTTCCGCCGGGGGGCCGTCGCCCGATCCTTCCACCGGTGCGTTGTTCAAAAACTCCGCCGGAATTTCGGCCTTTTGGCTCACGACACTGATGCGGGAAACGAAGCTGCTCGCGGCCGTTTTGCACGAGCTGATGACGCTGGTGGCTAAGGCGGACCTGCGTCCCGTGGTCGGCCGAGTCTATCCGCTCGCCGACGGCGCCACGGCGATGCGGGATCTGGAATCGCGAAGCACCATGGGTAAGCTGCTTTTGAAGATGTAATGCCGGTGGCCATCATTGGAGCCACCGGATACATCGGCGGCCGTTTGGCTCGAAGCTTGATCCAAAGCGGCCATCGCGTCCGATGCCTCGCGCGGTCCCCCGAAAAGCTTCAAACGCGCGAGTGGGCCGCCAGTCCGTTGCTCGAGATACGGCAATCCAATCTCGCGGATTCCGTTTCGCTCGCCCGCGATCTCGAAGGTTGCGACGCGGCGTATTACCTGGTGCATTCCATGAACTCCGCGGGCCCTGAGTACGCTGAGCACGACCGCCAGTTTGCCGAGGGATTTGCCTTTGCCGCTCGCCACGCACGCGTGGATCGCATTATTTATCTGGGCGGGCTGGGGGAAACCGGGCCGGATTTGAGCGAGCACCTGTCATCGCGCCGTGAGGTGGAGGCGGCGCTGGCAGCAACCGGCGTGCCGGTTACCGTCCTGCGCGCGGCAATGATCGTCGGGTCGGGATCGGCCTCCTTTGAAATCCTCCGCTACCTGGTGGAGCGGCTGCCCATCATGATTACTCCGAAGTGGGTGAGCACGCCGTGCCAGCCCATCGCCGTGGAGAATGTGATCGGTTATCTGGAGGGCGTTCTATACAGAACCGAGACGGTGGGAGAAGTGTTCGACATCGGCGGACCCGAGGTGCTGTGTTATCGGGACATCATGCGGATCATGGCGGAAGAACTCGGCGTGAGACCTCGCTGGGTGATTCCGGTTCCGGTATTGACGCCGCGTCTGAGTTCTTATTGGATTCATCTGGTGACGCCGCTAAGTCACGATATCGCGAAGCCCTTGGCGGAAGGGCTCAAGAATCCGGTGGTGTGCCGCGAGGACAAGATCACGCATCTGGTTCCGCAGGAACTTTTGACCGTGCGGCAAGCCATTCGAGCCGCGCTGAGCCAGATGGCGGAATATCGGGTCGAGACGAATTGGTCGATGGCCGGACCAATTCCTGGAGATCCGGATTGGGCGGGCGGCAAAGTCTTTCGCGATACGCGCCGGGTTGCCATGCAAGCGCCGGACTGGGCCGTTTTTCGCGCCGTATGCCGAATCGGCGGTTCACACGGTTGGTACTCGTCGGATTGGCTTTGGGTGATTCGCGGCTGGATGGATCTGATGGTCGGCGGGCCGGGGTTGCGGCGCGGCAGGCGGCACCCGGAAGAGATCGGGTTTGGGGAAGCGCTCGATTTCTGGCGTGTCGTCGATGTGAAACAGGATCGCCGGCTGGCTTTACGCGCCGAAATGAAACTGCCGGGCGAGGCGATGCTCGAATTCCAAATCGAGCCAGGGCAAGCCGGTCAATGCACTCTGCAGCAACAAGCGTTATTTCGCCCGCGTGGACTCTTTGGTCTGGTGTACTGGTATGCGGTTGCGCCGCTGCACCACGTTGTCTTCGGCAGAATGTTGCGCGGAATCCGGCAGGAAGCCGGGCGCATTGCACTTGTGTCGCGGGAGCGGAAGACTACTCTTTAGCCGACCAGCGCGCCCGCCAGTAACTTGATCGACGCGCGGCAAAACGCAGGCAGGTCTTCGGGCTTGCGCGATGTCACCAGATTGCGATCGACCACCACTTCGGAATCTTCCCACCGGGCGCCGGCATTCACCACGTCGTCCTTGATCGCGAAAAACGAAGTCGCGCGGCGGCCTTTCAAAATTCCCGCCGAGCAGAGCACCCATGGACCGTGACAGATGGCCGCGACCAGCTTGCCCTGTGCGTCCAAATCACGAACGAACTGGATGGCTTTGGGATGCCGGCGAATGTGATCCGGCGCAAACCCACCCGGGACCACCACGCCATCAAACTCCCTGGCCGACACATCGTCGTAGGCGCGATCGCACTTCACCGGGTAGCCCAGCTTACTGCCGTAAGTCTGACCCGCAACGGCGCCGACGGTCACCATCTGAGCGCCGGCTTCCCGCAGGCGGTAGTACGGATACCAGACCTCCATCTCCTGATAAAGGTTGTCGACGAGCACCGCTATTTTTTTGCCGGTAAGTTCCATCTGTAGATATTTTAGAACAGGCTGTTCGAGGTCATGGATTAGAACGAAAGCGAGAAACGGCCGGACACCGAGCGCGGCGGACCGAGCGCGGTGCCCGACAGCAGGCCCGCGAAATTGATCAGGTTGAAGCGGTCGGTTAGATTTCCGCCATCCACCTGGAAGCGCGCGCTGCGCCGGTCGGTCCTCCAGAGATCCGCACCCGCCGACGCGTTCACGCCAAACGACGGGCGCACTCGCCCACGATTGAAGTTCACGCGCGACAGCACGCGCTCGGTATAGCGCTGCCGCAGGATTTCAAGCGGATCGCTCGCATCGACGGGCAAGCCGCTGCCGTAAAAGCTTCCGACGGCCAAATCGAAGCGTTTCAGCAACTGCACGTGAACCTGCGCGTTAACGGTGTTGCGCTGATCCTGCGTGATTGCGAAGGCGGAGTGCGCCAGAATCAGGGCGGCGCTTCCGGGATCCAGAAAAAGGCCTCCGGTGACCGGCAGATAACCCGTGCCTGTCTGGTTGCTGTAGCTCAGAAATCCGCTGAACCGTCCCCAGGTGGGGATTTCGATCTTGGCCTCGAAGCCGTGAATTTGAGCGCGAGAGAAGGTGATCGGGAAGCTGACGCCGGTGTTCAGAAGAACGTCGTCATCGGCGAAGTTGCGAACGGAACGTTTGAAAACCGTGCCGTCCAATCGCAAATGCGCGAACACGCTTTTGGAAAATCCCGCCTGGTAGAAATTGCCGCGCGAGGGGCGAATGGCAACGCTGGTTCCCGACTGGCTCAAGCGGCGAGTGACGTCGGCGCTGGCGAGCAGCAGATTCTCAATAGCCGGGGTTTGAAAGGCTCGATCGTATGAAGCCCGCACCACCAAACCCGCGGACGGAAATGAGTACGCGACGCCCAGGCGCGGGCTCCACGCGGTCTCGTTCACCAGAAAACGGTAGCTGTCGAAACGAATGCCGGCGCTCAAACTGAGATTCTTCCAGTGCACCTGATCCTGAACGAATCCCGACGCCTGGTAAGCCGGCTTCCTGGCCGCAAATTGAAATTCAGGAAGCACACCCGCATCGAAGAAATCGGGATTCGTAATTTTGTAATTGAACGCCTCGCGCACCGCGGTCCAGACGAAATCGCCGCCTGCTTTGATCGCGTGCGGGCCGCGCTGGCTAACCAGAGAACCGCCGGTGTAGGCTTCGCGAAATCCGCGATCCTGGTCCGCGATCACCGGGGTCGCCAGCGTATTCGAAACCAGCGCGGCGGAAAGGTCGCGCGCCATTGCATGAACGCTGGCCATCAGCCGCGGCGAGAATACATGCTGATACGCGATCTGCCCCGATGTTTCGTCGCTCTCGCGATCCTGCCGCTGACCGGCCGCCTGCTGCTCCGGATTGTTGGGAACGTTGAATCGCGACCGGCGCGTATGCACCGCCATACGCAGCCGGTCGGCTTGTCCGATATCTCGATCGAGCTTGCCACCGACTCCTTCGCTAAAACCTCGATTCAGGAAATTATCCTCAGAGGGAGGATCCAGAAATCGGTCGGTGCGCGACACTTCCGTATTCATTCCGAACGTGGTCCGGCCAAGCAGATACTGCGCCGTGAGCGCGCCCTCGCGTGTACCGAAGCTGCCGTCTTCGAGCGAAAGCCCGCCGTGAAATCCGGGCCGCTGATCCTGAACCGACGAGACTTCCACCACGCCGCCCAGCTTGCGCCCATACTCAGCCGGATAGTTACCGGTCATCACGGTCAGCGATTGCACCTCGTCGGCTTCGAGGCCCGGAGCATATCCCGGCGACCGGTTATCCTGCACAGGCACGCCATCGACAACGAACTGCGTCTGGTACTCCGAGCCGCGCGGATGCAGCACGCCGTTGGCTTCCAGAATCCATCCAGGCTGCGATTGAACTAAGTCGAGGACAGCACGCGCGGGACGCGAACCGGTGCGCTCGCGGATGGCTTCCGCCCCAATATACTGCGCGGGTCCGGTGCGCCGCGGATCGAGCAGTGTGCTGTTATCGGTGACCACCACCGTAGTCTCGATGGCTGCCACGCCCAGGGTTACACTGACGTCGACCGGGAGTTCGGATTGAATCTGTACGGCCCGCCGCGCCGGCGCAAATCCCGACTTCTGAATATCCAGGCGGTAAGGTCCGAACGGCAGGTTCTTAGCGACATACAGCCCCTCACGATTGGTGCGGAAGCCGCGGTGGACCTGCGTCGATTCGCCCGTTAAGACGACATCGGCCTCCACTCCCAAGCCTTCGGCGTCGTGAATAGTAAGCCGCAGATCTCCGGTCTGCCGCTGCGCACAAAGTGGCAGGGCACAAAGAATCAACAGCGTCCACGCGCGTCGTAAGATCCACGAAACCATCGCTAATAATCATTTTAGCGAAGCTGCCACTGCTCATCGAAGAATCCGGCTTCGACTATCTTGCCTGGCGCGTTCTCGTCGGCGGGTGTCGAGATACCCACCACCGCATAATCCGGGAGCTTGGCAACCTGGCGAGCATTGCTCTGGTAATCGAACTCGCGGAAGGTGACGCCGCTATTCAGCACAACGTATTTTTTTGGATTCAGGGGATTCGGATAGATCATCAGCAACGCATGTGTTGACGCGGGGAAGGTGCGCTTACCGACGGTCACCGCATCGCGCGTCCACCCGATGGGCAGCAATTTCACGATGCGCGCCAGCACTTGATTGCTCTGCGGATCTCCCCACAAAACCAGATTCGAGTTGGCGATATCGGCAGCAGTGACCGCCGTGTCGTCGCGTACCTGCGCCTCGCCGCGGAACTGCCGCCGCCATTCGCGAATCGCATGGGCTTGCTCGCCGGCGGCCCATTGCGCGATATCGGGCTGCATCGGAGTGCCGGTCGGCCGCACCATGATGAAGCTGTCGAGAAACGCATCGTCAATCGGCCCTTGCAGGCCGTGTCGTTTGCGAACGGTGCCGTCGTCGCCTTCGATCACCGTCCACTTACCCAGCGATTTGCGGAAATGCGCGCTCCAGGAACGGTCGGTCAGCGGTCCGGGCAGCAGGAAATTCTGACCGTCGAGCGAGACAGTCACGCGCTGCAGTTCGTCGAACGGCGCGCCTCCGGATCCCATATCGAAACTGATCTGCGTCACGTTGCTGGTGCGGGCCTTGAGGGAGTGGTCATCGGGAATTGCGGCGTCCACGCGAGCCCGCTCCCAGTGCTTTTCGAGGCCGTCGAGAGTAATCCACTTCATGCGGTTATACGCCAGGGTCCACGTGGTGAAGTGAACCTTGCGCGGATATGGATCCATGCCGCGATCCGCGGCCGCGTCGACAATGCGATTGATTTCAACCTTCGCCTCGGGCGTATATTTGTGGCCGGTCTTCAGGCCCGTGACGCGGGTCAGATGCATTCCCTCCTGCGCCAGATAACGCTCCATGATGTCGGCTGCCTGTTTCTGCGGATCGAGATCGCCGTTGTACGCGACGGTTGGGCATTGATATAGATTCAGCGCGTAATCCGTGGCGTCGGTGAGATGCCAGAGCTTCTCTTCATACCAGGTGGGATGGATCTCCTGCTTGTGACAGGCGGGGACGAATTCGCGCGTCTCCGCAAACCCCGCTCCCGGAGCGGCGGCCGCCCACAGCCCCGCGTAGTGCGTTGCGAATTGCCAAGCCGCGGCGCCGCCCATGCTAAAGCCGCGCACCACGATGCGGCGTTCGTCGATGGAATACTGACGCTTCACGGCGTCGATGGCTTCGAAGAGATCCACCTCGCCCGCGAACTTGTTGGCATTGCAATAGCGCCCATAAAGCCGCAGCACGATGGTGTCTTTCGGCGTAAACTCGCCCGCGTTCTTTTGACTATCCCAGATGAAATTCACTTCGCTCAAAGTTTCATTGCGGCCGTGGAACCAGGCATCGAGCCGGAAGCGATGCGCCGACGCAAGGAACCACGTGGGCGGCACGACGAGCCCGTACGGCTGCGCGCTGCCGTCGATTTTGGAGATGTAGCCGCGCACCACGAGCCCCGTCGCGGCGGCCCAGGGAGCCGTACCGCGCGCCAGCGCATCGGCGCGCTCCTGGCCGGTCTTCAGCAGTTCTTTGGCGCGTTCCACTTCTTCCGGCTTGAAAAATTCATTGCCTTCCAGAGCGAATCGCACGGCCTTGTGATAGATCAGCACGTCGGGAAGCAGCGGATTTCCTTTTAGCGCGTCGATGCTGGAACCGAGACGCGAAAGGCCGCTGGCAAGGGTGGCGCGATCCGCCGCGGTGACGGCAATTCCCGGCGGCGGCACTGGTGCAACGGCCGCGCGCAGCATCAGCGGCAACGTGAAAATGAGCGTAAGAGCAATTCGCATGAGGGAGGTTTTCATCATATAGCAGGCGGTTTGCGCGCGATCAGTTCGATGAAGTCGCGGTTCAACGCGCGATGCGGAATTTCCCAGCGCGCTACCGACGCATCCATTAATTCCACGTTCGCGGCGAAGCGGCCGCTAATGCGCGCAGCGATCGCCAGTGTGCCGCCGGCGCGCGTGCCGCGCAGCATCGGCGCAACTAAATCGGCTTGCCAGTAAAGCCAGCAGACAATCAGGTCGTAAGCTTCGGCTTCAATGACAAGCTCGCCCTTCTCTAAATCCGCGAGCACTGTTTTGATGCGCTCATGCGGCGCGATCAGCGACAAGGCGACCGCCGAGGAATCCACGGCAATTACGTCCCATCCATGCTCCGCCAGCAAGGTGCTGTGCCTACCCGCGCCGCACGCAAGATCGAGCGCACGGCCTGCTGGAAGCACATCGACCAGTTTCCCCAGCGCCTCAGCCGGCGCGCGCCCGGTGTGTTCCCCGTTACGAAACCGATCATCCCAATTCGTCATCGATAAAGCCCGTCAGTAGTATGGATGATAGTGAGATTTCTTCTTGTTGTTGCCTTCGCCACAATCGGTTTGAGTGCGACGCGGCCCGTCGTCATCCGGGACGTCTCCGTGGTCGATCCCTCTAGCGGCATTATCGAAACACATCGGGACATAGTGGTTCGAGGCGACCGCTTCGCCAGCATCCGCGGCGCGGCGAAACCAACGCGCGCGCCGGTCCGCTACGCCATTCCCGGGCTGTGGGACATGCATGTGCATCTCTGGTTTCCGGACAATCAATTTCCGAAGTATCTCGCCGCCGGCGTTACAGGGCTGCGCGACATGGGCAGCGATTTCTCGCGCGTGAAAAGCTGGCGCGCGCAGATCAAGGCCGGCACGCTCACTGGCCCGCGCATCGTCACCTGCGGTCCGCCTCTTTCCGGTCCGGTCTCCGAGCCCGATCCCAAGCTTCCCACCATCGTGGTCCGCGACGCGAACGACGCGCGCAAAGCTTTCGACACTCTCGACGACAAGCTCGGCGTTGACTTCATCAAGGTTCTTTCCAACGTGCCGGCGAACGCGTTCTACGCCGTATCGGAATATTCGCGCCACTGGGGACATCGAATTGTCGGCCATCTTCCCGACGAAGTGCCCGCCCGCCTCGCGGCCGACGCACGCATGGGCAGCATGGAACATCTTTTCGGCCTGGCGCTGGCCTGCTCCAGTCGCGAAGCTGAATTACGTGAAGAGCGTCGCGTTGCGTTGGAGAAGAAAGATAAGGACGCGCTCGCAAAGATCGACGACGAAATCCGCGATTCATATGATGCGAAAAAAGCCGCGCAGCTTTTCGAGAAGTTCAAGATCTACGACGTGATGCAGACGCCCACGCTGACGATGCTCAAGCGCATGACCGGGAAAGACGATGCCGCGTACATGCGGATGGAGCATCTGGTTCGCGACCTGAATCGCGCGGGTGTCCCGATTCTCGCGGGCACGGACACCGGCGACCCGGGCACCGTTCCCGGAGCGGAACTACACAAAGAACTCGAACTGCTCGCCGCTGCCGGATTGACTCCCCTCGAAGCATTGCGCGCGGCCACCACAACGCCTGCACGCCTGATGCGCAAGGACGATACTCTCGGCGTGATTAAGCCCGGCGCTTACGCCGATGTGGTCTTGCTCGACGCCAATCCGCTGACCGACATCCGCAACATCCTTAAAATTTCGGCTGTGATGGTGAATGGCAAGTACATCAATGCGAAACCGGTCAAGCCTGTTCCTACCAGGAAAAAGAGGAGGCGCAGAAGATGACCATCGAGCCCGAGCTGACCATAAACGGTCGCACGGTTAAACTCACCAATCTCGACAAGATTTTCTGGACGACACCGAAAATCACCAAGCGGGAACTGCTGCAATACTACGCCGATATCGCTCCCGTGCTGCTGCCGCATCTGGCGGAGCGCGCCATGGTGATGAAGCGGTACCCAAATGGCGCAACCGACGAATTCTTTTTCATGAAACGCGCGCCGAGCCCCCGGCCCGACTGGATCCGCACTTGCGCTATCAAGCATGCGTCCGGAAGCCTCATCGATTTCCCGATCGTCGACGACATCGCGGCGCTGCTCTGGGTGGTCAATCTGGGGTGCATCGATTTAAATCAGTGGTACGCGAAGTGCGACGACGTGGATCGCCCGGATTATTTGCACTTCGATCTGGATCCAGTGCCGGGCGCGCATTTCAAACAGGTGCTCGAGACCGCCTGCGCCGTGCGTGAATCGCTCGATGCGCTCAAGATTCCGAGTTACCCGAAGACTACCGGGTCGCGCGGCATCCACATCTATATTCCGATCGTGCGCGGTCCCTTGCAAAAACAAGTGTGGACGTTCGCCAAAGAGTTCGCGAAGAACATGGAAGCGCAACATCCGAAGCTAATCACCGCCGAATATCGCGTTGCGAAAAGGCCCGCCGGGCGCGTGCTCGTCGATTACAACCAGAACGCGTGGGGACGCACGCTGGCGAGCGTTTACTCCGTGCGCCCGAAGCCGAACGCCACCGTATCGGCGCCGGTTACGTGGGATGAAGTGGTTACCGGTTTCAGGATGAAGAGCTTCACGCTGCGCACCATGCCCGCGCGTATTGCCGAAGTTGGCGATCTGTACAAACCGCTGCTAGCCAAAACCAAACGTCTGCAACTGGAGAAGTTTTTCAAATGAGCCTGCCGTTGAAATTGCCGTTTCTGCCGATGGAGGCGGAGGTCAAGAAGGCCATTCCCGAAGGCCCACAGTGGCAGTATGAGCCCAAATGGGATGGTTTCCGATGCATTGTTTTCCGTGACGGCGACGACGTCGAGCTGCAATCAAAGGCCGGTCGGCCGCTGGCGCGTTACTTCCCCGAAATGGTCGACGCGATTCGCCACCTCACGCCGCGGCAATTCGTGCTCGATGGCGAAATCGTCATCCCAATTCAAGGCAAACTCTCCTTCGACGATTTACTACAGCGCATCCATCCGGCGGCCAGCCGTATTCAGAAACTCTCGAAGGAAACTCCGGCGACGCTGATCGTTTTCGATCTTCTGGTCGACGAGCATGGCAAGCTTCTTGCGGACCAGCCACTCTCCGCTCGCCGTCCGAAATTGGATAACTTCGCCGCGCAGTTCCTCGAAGGGCACAAATCGTTCAAGCTCTCGCCCGCTACCGAAGATGTGGCGACGGCGCACGATTGGCTGGCCAACATCGCAGGTTCGCTCGATGGCGTGATAGCCAAGCGCCGCGACATGCCGTACCAATCCGGCGAGCGCACGGGGATGGTGAAGGTGAAGAATTTGCGCACGGCCGATTGCGTCGTCGGCGGTTTTCGTTACGGCGAAAAAGCTAAGACCGTCGGCTCGCTATTGCTGGGGCTTTACGATGATGAGGGCTTGTTGAACCATGTCGGCTTCACTTCCGGCATCGCTACTGCCGGCGAGAAAGAGCTGACCGCAAAATTGGAACGCCTCATCGAACCTCCCGGATTCACGGGCAAAGCTCCGGGCGGTCCGAGCCGCTGGAGCACGGAACGTTCGGCCGAGTGGCAACCGCTCCGCCCGGAGCTCGTGGTCGAAGTTCGTTATGACCATTTCACCGGCGGCCGTTTTCGGCACGGCACGCGGCTGGAGCGCTGGCGTCCCGAAAAAGCTCCGAAGCAGTGCCGAATGGATCAGGTGGAGCGTTCGTAAATTACGGCTCCGGCTGGCGCAAGATCACGGTGGTTGTCGGATAAGGCATCTCAATGCCCTCTTCGCGAAAACGCTTCAAGATGCGTTTGCGAACTTCTCCCTGAATGCGAAATTGCTCCGAGAATTCCGAGATGTGTACCACCAGCGTGAACTGCAGCGCGGAATCGCCGAAGCCGGGAATTAAGCGGCAGGTGGGCTCCGGGACGCTAAGGAGCCCGGGAATGTCCGGCGCGGATTTCAGGATTTCGTCGAGCACGGCCTGCTCCACCGTATCGGGGTCGGCATCGGAACTCACGCCGATCAGGATCGGCAGGGCCATGCGTTTCTCGGGCAGGCTGAAGTTCGTCACAATCGCCTGCGCCAGTTTGGAATTCGGCACGATGATGAAGTTGTTCTGCAGCGCACGCATGGTGGTGCAGCGCCAACTGATGTCATTCACGTAGCCTTCTTCCCCTGTGTTCAGCTTGATGTAATCCCCGAGGCGCACCTGCCCGGCGATGGAAACGTAGAATCCGCCGAACAGATTGGAAAGCGTGTCCTGGAGCGCCAGCGCCACCGCCAACCCGCCGACTCCCAAAGCGGTAAGCATCGGCGTGATGTTGATGCGCAGATGCTGCAGCAGCACCAATGTTCCGACGATCACGACGAACATCTGCGTCAGATTCTTCGTCAGACTCGTTGCGGGAAGTTCGCTGCCGCCGACACGCGCGCCATAAAACTTGACCAGATTGCCGGCGAGCTTCGAAAACATGAGCGTGAGCGAGACGATCCACAGGATGTAGAGGCTCTGCTCGATTTTCAGTTCGAAACGCGGCGGAAGCTCGGATGTTCGCAATCCTAAGATCAGCCCGATAATCAGGGCCCACAGGATCATGGGCCGGCCCATACTCTCGGTGATAATGATGTCGAAATGATTGGTGCCGCGAACTGACCATTTCCGGACGAACGCGAACAACAACTTCCGCGCAATGAAGCCGGCCGCCAGTACCAGGATTACGACGCCGAGCGGGATGACCAGCTTCAGCCAGCCATGCTCGAAGTAGTTGCGGAATGATTCCATGCCCCGCGGCATTGTCAAGCGAAACCGTGCTGCTTCTTGTGATGCGGCCCGTCGAAATCGCGGCTGCTCTTGAACAGCTCATGCCGGCCATCGGTAGCTTCCTCGTGAGTGCGCGCGAGCAAGGCGTGTTGCTCTTCGGCACTCATCGGTCCGCGGCGCGCCGACGCGAGATTCTGGTGCAATTGTTGCATTGAGGTAATGCCCATTACCTGGGATGCGACCGGCTGGCTGAGCGCGAACCGGTAGCACTCGTCCGCGTTTAACCCGGCCTTCCGCAGAAGCGTGGCCGAAGGAAAGCCGCCGCCCAGACCCTTCATCCCGATCACGCCCGTGTTCGTTTGCCGGCACACGGGGATGACATCGTGAAGGAAACTTCGATACTGGGCGTCCATTACGTTGATCGGCATCTGGCACGCGTCCCAAACCTGCGGTTTGGCGAGCATCTTGAGATGAATTCGTGGATCGCGGTGGCCTGTGAAACCGAGATATCGCACCTTGCCGGCCTTCTGCGCTTCGAGCGCCGCTTTAATTCCACCTCGGTCAAAGATCCAATCGGGATCGTTGTCGTATACCAGTTCGTGAAATTGCCACAGATCCAGATAGTCTGTTTGTAACCGCCGCAAACTATCTTCCAGACATTTTACCGAGCCGATGTAATCGCGCTCGCAGTTCTTAGACATCAAAAAGACACGCGACCTTCGGTTGTCCATCGCCAGCGCCTTACCCATGCGCTCTTCGGACAAGCCATCGTGATAATCCCAGGAGTTGTCGAAAAAGTTGACACCTTCGTCCATCGCGGCATGCATCAGCAGAATGGATTCCAATTCGTCTGGAATCGCACCGATGTGCCATCCGCCCAAACATACGCTTGATACGCTCTCGCCTGTTCGGCCCAGAACTCGGGTTTCCATGGTTACTCTAATAATAGAGGACGACGGGTGGCCGACGAACAACCAAAATCGTTTGTGTTTCACGATCCTACGGGGAAGCGCTGGCTGCGTTTCCGCCGCGGTGCGCAGACCTTCGGTGTTTTGGCGCTGGTGCTGACGTCCCTTTTCGTACTGAGCATCCTGTTCGTGATTCCGCAGTTGCCGGGTTTGGGCCTGCCGCCGGTCACGCCCGGTGGCAACGTTGCCGAAGTAGCGAACATCATTCGCGGGGAAAAGGCCGAGCGCAACGTGCCGTTCAAGATGCGGCGCGACGCGACCAAAATTAAGTATGTCCGTTCCAACTCACCGGTGATCCATCCCAAAACAGCCGCCCGGGCCGCGGACGGCCACCCCCTCGTGTTCGGCTTTTACGTCAATTGGGATCGCGCCAGCATCGTGTCCTTGCGCCTGAATCTGGCGCATCTAACTCATCTTGTTCCCGAGTGGCTGATCCTGCAAAACGGCAAAGGCGATCTGGACGATCAGAGCGACCCGACGGTCATCGCGATTGCCCGTCAGGCGAACTTGCCCATTCTGGCCGAGTTGAATAACTTCCGCGAGTCATGGCGCCCGGAGGATGTTCGCCAATCGATTCGCGACGCTGAGCATCGCACGGACCTGGTCAACAACATCTACAACAATCTGGAGGAGCATAAGTTCGCCGGCGTAAATATCGACTTTGAAGGATTGGGAACGCGCGATAAGCAGGTCCTGATCATTTTCATGACGGAGTTGTACGCCAAGCTGCATCCGGCGGGACTTATGGTTACTCAGAGCGTTCCTATCGATGACGAAGCCTACGATCTGAAGGCGCTCTCCGCGGTGAACGACTACCTGGTGCCGATGGTCTATGACGAGCATTACCAATCGGGAACACCCGGCCCGGTAGCTAGCGAACAGTGGTTTGAAGATGAGCTAGACAAGCTCGCCAAAATCGTCCCGGCCGAAAAGACGGTGATCGGGTTCGGTAACTACGGTTATGACTGGATCATTGGAGCATCCGGCGGCGCGGAGGTCTCGTTCAGCGACGTGATGGCCGCCGTGGTCGCGAATCACTCGCACATCGATTGGGACGCCGACACCGCCAACCCGGTACTGCGCTTCGGATCGGGATCGACGCAGCATGAGATCTGGTTCCTTGACGCGGTGACCGCGCTCAATGAAATTCAGTCCGTTTCAGACAACGGTTATCGCGGCGTTGCGGTTTGGCGTCTGGGCGCGGAAGACCCCAACCTGTGGAGCGTTCTGAAGCCGGAGAAGTGGCCCGAGCAGGGTTACGATCCGACGCAGCTTTCACATTTAACCGCGGAGAAAGCGGTAAACCAGTATGGCGGAGGAGAAATCATCCACATTGCGGAGACTCCGCATGACGGCTCGCGAAAGGTCATCGCGCCCAAGCATCCGGACGACGATTACACCGAGGAATACGCGCAGTACCCGACTTATTACGTGTTGGACACGAGCGGAAAGTCCGATGACAAAGTGATCTGTCTGACTTTCGACGATGGCCCGGATTCTAATTACACGCGCCAGATTCTGAACATTCTTGAGACCAAGAAGGTGCCCGCTACTTTCTTCGTTGTGGGCGTAAACGCCGAGCAGAATATAGACCTGATCAAGCGCGAATTCGCCGATGGCGATGAAATCGGTAACCACACGTATTCACATCCGAATATCGCGGCGGTTTCGGCGCGCCGCACCGAACTCGAACTTACTTCCACGCAGCGCATCGTCGAAAACGCCGTCGGGCGATCGATGACTTTCTTTCGCCCTCCCTACAACGCCGACAGCGAGCCGCAAACTCCGGAGGAGATCCTGCCGATTAAGCGCGCGCAGGACCTGGGTTACATCACCATCGGTGAGAGTATCGACCCGCGCGACTGGCAGCCCGGAATTACCGGCGAAAGCATTCTGAAGGAGGTGCAGAGCGAAAATGCGAACGGCCACATTATCCTTCTGCACGATGGGGGCGGCGACCGCAGCCCGACCGTCGCCGCGCTCCCGGAGATTATCGACTACTTCCATAAGCGGGGATATCGTTTCGAGAACGTCGGAGCGCTGATCGGTAAGACGCGCGCCCAGACCATGCCTGTCCCTTCGGCCGAAGAGATGCGGTGGGCGCGGTTCGAGGGAGAGGCGTTCGATCTGAAAAGCAATTTCAAGCGCGTTCTCGGAATACTCTTCCTTACGGCGATTTATCTGACGCTGCTTCGCTCCGTGGTCTATGGCATACTCGCCATCATCCAAAAAAACCGCACGGGCAAGCAGAAATTCGATACTTCGTATCGGCCTTCCGTCTCGGTGATCATCGCCGCGTATAACGAAGAGACCGTCATTGTGCGCACGGTGCAGTCGATCCTGAAAAACGGTTACCACCCGCTCGAAGTCATCGTGGTCGACGATGGTTCGAAGGACAACACCTACCGGGTGTTGTGCGACAACTTCGCCGATAACCCGACGGTGCGCGTGCTGACGCAGCCGAACGGCGGCAAATCCGCCGCGCTCAACAATGCGATCGCGCACTCGCAATACAGCATCCTGATTGCCGTGGATGCCGACACTCTCTTCCAGAGCGGCACGATTGAGAAACTCGCGCGCCACTTTGCCGATCCGGAGGTCGGGGCCGTTTCCGGCAATGCCCGCGTCGGAAATAGAAAGAAATGGATTACGCGTTTTCAATCGATCGAATACATATACGGATTCAACCTGGACCGGCGCGCTCTGGATCTGCTGAACGCAATCACGGTCGTCCCCGGCGCGGTTGGCGCGTGGCGCAAGGATCTGGTGGAGGAACTCGGTGGCTTCGGTCATGACACGCTGGCCGAGGACGCGGATCTCACGTTAGACGTGCGCCGCGAGGGCTATAAAGTACGTTACGAGCAAGATGCCATCGCTTATACCGAAGCTCCCGAGACGACGAGCGGGCTTGCCAAACAGCGTTTCCGTTGGTCTTTCGGAACTTTGCAGGCCGCGTGGAAGCACCGCGACGCGCTGTTTGTGCCACGTTATGGAACCCTCGCCTTTGTGGCGCTCCCGAGCATCTGGCTCTTTCAAGTATTGCTTGCCACGTTGTCGCCCTTCGCCGAAATCTGTATGATTCTCGCTCTTTTCGCCGGGAACTGGAAAATTGTCCTGCTGTACTACATGGCCTTCTTCGTCCTCGAATTGCTGACGGGAGTGCTCGCGTATTCGCTGGAAGGAGTCGCGCCGTGGGATCTCACCTTGCTATTTTTTCAGCGTATTTATTACCGGCAGCTTATGCATTACGTCTTGGCCAAATCGCTGCTATTCGCGCTTCGCGGGCGATTGGTAGGTTGGGGAAAAGTGGAGCGCCGCGCGACGGTTGGGCACGTCGGGTAGACTTTGTTTATGATCCGACCTGAGAGCGTTCTGGACTCGTGGAAATCCATTCGAAATGATACGGTTCAAGCGGTGCTGGATTTTCCGGCGGAATCGCTGGATGAAAAGCCGCTGGCCGATGTCATGAGCTTCCGCGAGATCGCCACTCACGTTCTGAATGCGGGGCACGGTCTGACCGGGCTGCTGCTAGACGGCTTCGATGATTTCTCTTCGCCGGAATTCCGTCCGATGCTGAAGAACTACGCCGCCGATCTTGCGCCCGATGCTTCACCTGCCACGATCGCCGACGCTCTCTCGGCAGCCATGCATCAGCGCTTTCAGGCGCTGTCGCCCAAGGATGCGCAATTCTTCTCCGGTGAAATTACGCGTATGGACGGCACGCGCATCACGCGCCTTGAAATGCTGCAGTTTATTAAGGAACACGAGCTCACGCATCGGGCGCAACTGTTCCTGTTCTTGCGCTTGAAGAATATTGTGCCGCCTACTACGAGGAGGCGAGCCGCAGCCCAGAAGAAAGGGTAATCCCGAATCAGGTCGGATGCACAATTGCAGTGGCACCAAAGGATAGAGTTTCGTATAAAGGTAATTTCGGGGAGGAGATATCGAGCATGGTGACTTGCCCAGTTTGTGATGGTTCAATCGATGTGGATGAAGAAGAAGTCGATGAGGGCGACAGCCTGAGTTGTGACGAATGCGGCGCGGATTTGAAGGTCCTCGGGAAAGATCCTCTGGAGCTGGAGTCCGCGGACGAGATCGAAGATGAAGACGAAGACGAAGACGCGCTAGACGACGAAGAAGAAGAAGAGGAAGAGGAAGAAGAAGACGAATGGAAGTAGCGGGCGGTGAGACGGCTGGAACTCGGCATCTGCCGCGCGCGTCAGGTATAGTGAGGAAACTCCCATGACGCGGCGCGCTGTTGTTCTGTTGCTGTTCTCAAGCTTCACCATCGGGCTCGCCGTCGCGCAGACCCGTAAAGGCGATGACGCGAACGTGCGCGCTGTACAGGGTACGGTGTCCGACGCCTCAGGCAATGCCGTTTCCGGCGCTGTCGTGCAGTTGAAAAACACGAAAACGCTGCAAATTCGGTCATTTATCACCAAAGAGCAAGGCGATTATTATTTTCACGGCCTTAGCCCCGACGTGGATTATGAACTGAAGGCGGAAGCCCAGGGCGGCAATAGCGGCACGAAGACACTCAGTTCCTTCGACAGCCGCAAACAAGCGGTCATCAATCTGAAACTCGATAAGAAATAATACGAAGTTGCGCGCAGCTCTGCGAGGCTTGTTGTAAGCTCACGTGTATGATTATGTCGAACTCGCTATCGAGGCGAGGCTTTTTCAGCTCGGCTGCCGCCGGGCTTGCGATCGCTCCATTGTTACAGGCCGCGACTCACCCGTTTACTCATCCTCTCGGAGTTCAGCTTTACACGGTTCGGTCGTTGTTGCCCGAGCATGACGAGCCTACGATCAAAGCCATCGCGGAGATCGGCTACAAAGAAGTTGAGGTGATACACGGGGATCTGGCGCGCCTGGCGCCGCTGCTGAAGCAGTACAACCTCAAGCCGGTGTCCTGCCATTTTGAAACCGCCATGATCACGGGAAACTGGCCCAATAACAAGGCGCCGGCGAACGCCACCTGGGAAGCGGCCATCGACGACGCTAAGAAATTCGGCGTGGAGTACATGGTGATGCCGTATCTTCCGCCCGCCGAGCGCGGCGATCTGAACTCATTCAAAGCCCTTACCGAGAAGATGAACAAAGCTGCGCGGCAAACCCACGCTGCCGGGTTGCAGTTCTGCTACCACAACCACGCGTTTGAATTTAAAGGCGAGCCGGGGCAACGGCCGATCGACGTGATGCTAAAGAACCTGGATGCGAAGACCGTGGCCTTCGAAATGGACGTCTTTTGGGTCAGCGTCGCGGGAAACGATCCGGTGGCGTTGATGAAGCAGTTGAAAGGGCGGGTTCCGCTGCTGCATTTGAAGGACAAGAAGAAGGACACGGCGATCGGCTATGTGGAATCAGTCTCCCACGACACATTCAAGGAAGTCGGTCACGGATCGCTCGATTTCCCCGCGATTCTGCATGCGGCGCCGGTCGATGGAGTGAAGCACTACTTTGTCGAACAGGACTACACGCCGGGCGATCCGGTGGCGAGCCTGAAGCAGAGCTACGAGTTCCTGCGCGGCCTTCGCGTTTGAATTAGTGCGCGGCTGGCGCGGTGTTGGGCGCCATCACCGGGGCCTTAGCGCCCTCCGGAATGGGCGCGAGCATTTCCTCCTTGCGCCACACCAGGGTCGAATTGTTGTAGCTCGCCAGTTCAAATCCGTGCCCGTGCGTAATCGCATCGGTTGGGCACGCTTCCACGCAATACCCGCAGAAGATGCACCGGTTGTAATCGATGTTGTAGACCTTCGCGTAACGCTCGCCGCCGCTGATGCGCAGTGTCTCGGTGTTTTCCGCCGCTTCGATGTAGATGCAATTGGCAGGGCAGGCCGCAGCGCATAGAAAACAGGCCACGCATTTCTCCAACCCGTTCTCGTCGCGCTGCAGGACGTGCGCGCCACGGAAACGCTCTTCAAACTTCGGTGGCTCATCCGGATAATTTTCCGTGACGGTGGGGGACATCATCTCTTTGAAAGTGACACCCATGCCCTTGGCGATAGCCCCAGCCGCGCCCAAAATCTCTTCTATCTTATTAGCCATTCTGTTCTAGCTTCGCACGGAAGCGTCAGTTTTTGGAGCTTCAGCCAGGGCGCATCTCCGGAACCGGCTCACCCGGGCTAAACAGCGAGATCCCGAATTTTCGGGCAAGGCTTTCCAGTTCCGCGCGATGAAAACCATCCCCGGCCCACTCAATTTTCCCGTCGGCACCGACAAGGAACAAGGAGGGCACCGCCGTGATGCCGTAGGCATTGCTCGCAGGATAACCATCGCTTGCCTGATCGAGCAGGGTCGGGATGGTGATTCCAAACTCCTGGTTGAATTCCAGAGTGGGGCTGCGCTTATCCTGCGAGATGGCGAACACTCGCGGCGACCCTTCCGATTCCGCCTGATGCAGCCGTTCCAGAAACGGCAAGGTGAACTGGCAGGTGGGGCATAAGATCTTGAAAAACACCAGCAGCACCGGGCCGCCCCGCGGAAGTTCCTCCGGCGAATGCGGTTTCTGGTCGAGGTCCGTCAGTACGAATGAAGCAGCTACATCGCCGCGTTCCAGCATATTTCCAGTTTACCGATGCTGCCATAATATTGGCATGGACAAAACGGTCCGCACCTATTCCAGCTTGAAGGAGATGAAGGCGGACGAATATCGATACTGGCAAAGCCGGCCTGTGCACGAAAGAAGTTAGATTTCACTTTCCGCGCGCCGCCGCAAGATATTCATTCACGCGTTCCTCGAGTACATCCAGCGGAATCGATCCTCCGCTCAAAACCAGGTCGTAAAATTCGCGAATCCGAAACTTCGGCCCCAGCACCCGTTCCGCTTTCGTTCGCAGTTCTCTAAACTTCAGTTCGCCAATCTTATAGCCCAGCGCCTGCATTCCCGTATCGACCACCAGCCGGCATGCGCGCCACATTTCGTAACTCAATTGCCCGAAGCGCGAATACGCATCTTTATAAAGCCCGAGCTCCTGCCCGAGGCTCTCGGCGTACAATCCCCAGCCTTCGCTGAACGCGATAATATACGCGTTCTTCCGCATCCGCGGCAGACTATCCAACTCATGGGCAAGGGAAAATTGCAGATGATGTCCCGGCACCGCTTCATGCAGCGTCAACGCTTCCATTTCATACTTTGGGCGCGAATCGAGCTTGTAAGTATTCACGAGGAACATGCCCGGACGGCTGCCGTCCGCGGCCCCCTGCTGGTAGCGGGCCGTGGTTTCGGAAGGCGCCACGTGGGCCGGAACCGGCTCGACGCCATAGGTCAATCGCGGCAACTTCCCAAACAAGCGCGGCAGCTCAGGATCGATTCGCTTGCAGATATCGCGATACGCAGTAACCAGATCTTCTGTCTTCGTGAAATAGAACCGCGGGTCGGTTCGCAGGAAATGAACGTAGTCGGCGAAATCGTCTTTGAATCCGGTTTGCCGCATGGTTGCGAGCATCGCCGCGCGAATGCGCGCGACCTCGCGTGTGCCGATGTCGTGAATCTCTTGGGCCGTAAGATTTGTAGTGGTCATCACGCGCGCGCGGAATTGATACCAGGCCTTGCCATCCGGCAACGCGGAAGCCGCAATGTTTTCGCGGCAGTTCGGAATATAGTCGCGCACCAGGTATTCGCGAAAGCGGCGCAGCGACGGCACGACATGCGCGTCGACCTCCGAGGCGGCGGCGCGACGCAGCCTCTGCTGTTCGGCGGCGGGGATGCCCGCGGGAAATTCCTTGAACGGCTGCAAGAATGGGCTGTCCGCGGGCGCATGCCCGACGATGCTGTCGATCTGAGACGGCACATCACGCATCACAATGCGCGGCTGTGTGACATGCCGTTCCACGCCCGTCCGCAACAGCGCGATGTTCTGCTCGATCAGCGCGGGGAGTGCGCGCAGCCGCGCGAGAATGTTCTCGTAATCCCGAACTGTATCGAGCGGATTTTCGCCCAGAACAAAGATGGATTGCCGGTGCACTCCTTCGAACAGAGGATCCACGCGCAAGAGTTCATCCGGATATCGATCGGCTTCGATCTCCTGCAAGGTTTTACGGTTAAAAAGGGTGTAATTCAGCCGGTCGGCCGGCGAGAGCGCATCTACGTGAATCGATTCGAGCACACGCAGATTCTGGCGCGGATCCTCGCCTGCGCTCAATCGCGTCCGCGCTCCAATCGGTCCAGCGATCGTTCCCGCCCGGCGAGCCCTGGCTCGTGGCAAACTCCGGGAACTCTTTCAACTGCCAAGCGTAGTCGCCGGCGAAAAGATTCTGCGGCCGCGCGCCATCATCCGCCGCAAGCAGAGCTCCGGCATAGAGCACCAACGCCCAAGCAACTCTCATCCAACCGGAAATCACTCGCCGATTACCGGCTCGAATACTTCTTGGGGCCGCGGCCTCAGCGCTTTGTTGCGCATGAGCAATCGCGCGCAGGTATTCCATCGCAATATAGAATCGTCGTTTTCGGCGGGCCTCAGTTGCTCGGCCCTTTCGTAAAGTTTCATCGCCTGCCCAAAACATTCGAACGCGCTGTAATCGGAGCCGTGAGTGGCCTGCCGCAGTTGTTGATGCCCGCTGCGCTCATGCACGATGCCGGCATAGTATGCGCGGTCGTATTCACTTGCCAGCCGGGTGACCACGCCTTTGGCCCGCGATTCCGGCACACCCGCGCCAAACTGGTCCGTAAGCGCCAGCAGCAGGCCGCGCAACGCATCCTGATTCTCCGGATCGATACCAAGAATATCCTCGCAGATGCTCTCCGCCTGCCACGGTTCGTTCAGCAGACGATACCGTTCCACCTTCTCAAGTGCCTCCGGAATCGCATGTTTCGATATCGGCTTGAGCTGGAACTGCATGGTCCCTCCTTATCCTTTATGCCTGCGGAACAGCTTCGCCAGTGGATCGAAAAATTGATCGACCACCCGCTCCTTCAAGGGAATAATCGCATTATCGGTGATCGCGATGCTCTCCGGGCACACCTTCGCGCAGCACTTGGTGATGTTGCACAATCCGATGCCGTGCGTCTTGCGCAAATCGCCCACGCGGTCTTCCACATCGAGCGGATTCATTTCGAGCGCCGCCGCGTAAACCAGAAAGCGCGGGCCGATGAACTCACTGTGCATGTGGTGGTCGCGCAGCACATGGCAGACATCCTGGCACAGAAAACATTCGATGCATTTGCGAAACTCCTGGACGCGGTCTACATCGTCCTGGCGCATACGCCAAGTGCCGTCGGGCGCATCGGCCGGCCGCGGACGAAACTTGCGGATGGTTTTCTTGACTTCGAAATTCCAAGAAACATCCGTTACCAGGTCGCGGATCAGCGGGAAGGCCTTCATCGGTTCCACCTTGACGGGCTTGTCAATCGGAATTTGATTTAAGCGCGTCATGCACATCAGGCGCGGCATTCCGTTGATCTCCGCTGAGCACGACCCGCACTTTCCCGCCTTGCAATTCCAGCGCACGGCCATGTCGCCCGCCTGTTCGGCCTGGATATGATGAATGGCGTCGAGCACCACCATTCCTTCAGTGACTCCGGTGGTGTAGTCGCGAAACTCGCCCGCATCGCGTGTTCCGCGCCAGATCCGAAACGTAGCCGTCGCGCTCATTTCATCTCCTCGATCACTTGCCGCATGTCCGGCGCCAGAGCGGGCAGCGGTTCGCGCCGCACTTCCATCGATCCATCCGCCTGCTTCCGAAGAACAATGTTGAACTTCGCCGCCTCAGCATCTTTCTCCGGATAGTCGTCACGGAAATGCGCGCCGCGGCTCTCTTTGCGCTCAATGGCAGCGCGCGTGATGGCCTCGGACACAGTCAGCAGATTCTGTAGATCGAGCGCGGTGTGCCATCCAGGATTGTATTCGCGGTTGCCCGGCACGCTCACTTTCGCGGCCAGTGCCCGCAAGTCCTCAAGACGATCGAGCGCGCGCTCCATCTCGTGTTGACGGCGCACAATGCCCACCAGATCCTGCATCATCTCCTGCAACTGGAATTGCACTTCGTAAGCTGCCGGCCCGCCGGTCCGCTCAAAAGGCGCGAGAGCCCACTGGGCGATCCGATCAAGCTGCCGCGGATCGATACTGCCGGTTCCGGCGTCTTTGGCGAACTGCGCGGCATGTTCGCCCGCACGCTTCCCAAAGACCAGCAAATCCGAAAGTGAATTGCCGCCCAACCGATTCGCGCCATGCAGCCCCGCGGCACATTCGCCCGCCGCAAAGAGACCCGGCACATCCGACATCTGGGTATCGCCATTCACGCGCACGCCGCCCATGGCGTAATGCGTGGTCGGCCCGATCTCCATCGGCACTTGTGTAATGTCGATATCGGCAAGCTGTTTGAATT
Source organism: Bryobacterales bacterium (assembly GCA_038229055.1). Classification (GTDB taxonomy): domain Bacteria; phylum Acidobacteriota; class Terriglobia; order Bryobacterales; family Bryobacteraceae; genus JANYJA01. Next base: position 59,794 of record JBBROU010000007.1, read on the forward strand.
GGTGATACATGCTCGGCAGCTTGCGTTTGATATATTCGGCCCCGTTCGGAATGCGCGATTTGATCCACGCGATATCCAGAAACACGCCGCCGTGCGGACTACCGCGGCCTTCGCGCACCTCGCGCATGATGCAGCGCGCAACGTGGTCGCGTGTGAGCAGTTCCGGCGGACGCCGCGCGTTCTTATCGCCTTGCGTATAACGCCAGCCCTCTTCCTCGTTATCGGCGGTCTGGGCGCGGTAGTTTTCCGGAATTTCGTCGAACATGAAGCGGCGGCCTTCGCTGTTGCGCAGCACGCCGCCTTCGCCGCGCACCCCCTCGGTCACCAGAATGCCACGCACGCTGGGCGGCCACACCATACCAGTAGGATGGAATTGGACGAACTCCATATCCATCAGGGCCGCTCCCGCGCGGTAGGCCAGCGATTGACCGTCGCCGGTATACTCCCAACTGTTACTGGTAATTTTGTAGGCGCGCCCGATGCCGCCGGTTGCGAGCACGATCGCCTTGGCGCGAAAAAGTTTGAACCGGCCGCGCTCGCGATCGTACCCGAACGCGCCCGCTACACGGCCGTCGCCGGTGAGCAGATCGAGCACCGTGCACTCCATGTGCACGTCGACTCCCGTATGAATGCCGTGGTCTTGAAGCGTGCGGATCATCTCGAGGCCGGTGCGATCGCCGACGTGTGCGAGGCGCGGATATTTGTGGCCGCCGAAGTTGCGCTGCAGGATTTTGCCGTCTCGCGTGCGATCGAATAGCGCGCCCCAGGCTTCGAGTTCGCGAACGCGATCCGGCGCTTCCTTGGCGTGCAGTTCCGCCATGCGCGGATTGTTCAAGTACTGGCCTCCACGCATCGTATCGGCGAAATGGACGCGCCAGTTGTCGCGATCGTCCACGTTGCCTAGCGCTGCCGCGACGCCGCCTTCCGCCATCACGGTGTGCGCTTTGCCGAGCAGCGATTTGCAAACCAGGCCGACGCGAACGCCCGCCGCGGACGCCTCAATGGCTGCCCGCAAGCCGGCGCCGCCAGCGCCGATCACCAGAACATCGTGTTCAACCGTTTCGAATTCCGCCACTAGAAGATTCTCCAATCTGTCCAGATGCCCATCGAACACATCCTCACATACAGATCGGAGAAGGCGACCGAAAACAAGCTCAGCCACGCGAAGCGCATGTGGCGGCAGTTGAGGCTGCTGACGCAATCATAGGCGTGCTTGCGCGCGGGCGATCCGGACAGACGGTCGCTGAAGCCTCCAATCAGATGCCTTAGCGAATGACAGCCCAGCGTGTAACATCCCAACAAAATTACGTTAGCCAGAAGCACAAGAGTTCCTACTCCTATGCCGAAACCATTGTTGAACCACGTGGCCTTCCAAACGTCGTGCGCCAGTAAGACCAGAAAAATCAGGGCAAGGTACAAGAAATAGCGATGAATATTTTGAATAATCAGCGGAAACGAACGCTCGCCCAAATAGCGTTTCCGGGGTTCGCCGACGGTGCATGACGGCGGGTCGGCCCAGAAGGCTTTGTAATACGCTCCGCGGTAGTAATAACAGGTAAACCGGAACCCGCCCGGCGCCCACAAAATCAGCAGCGCGCCGGTAAACGGCAGCCAGGCTGGAATCCAAGCCGGCTTCGCGCCGAACCACGCGTGCTGCGCGTCACCCAAGATTTCGGGCGAATAAAACGGGGAAATATACGGACCGAAGCGGTAATGCTCGCCCTGAAACGCGGCCCACGTGGCATAAACGATGAAGGTCCCCAGGCCTAGGAATACGACAGCAGGCTGAATCCACCAGAGGTCCGGGCGCGACGTAGACCCGAACCGCCCCTGCACGAGCGGCACATCAATCTGCGGCATAGACGCAACGTTATATAAGCGCGCGGCCCTGCGTCAAGTTATGGAGCGATTTCAGGCCGGGTAACGACCGGAAATATATTGGTTCAGTTGGTCGATGGTGTGCGCCTGCGTTGAGATTACCGCCTTCACCAGGTCGCCAATCGAAACCAGGCCGACGATCCTGCCGCCGTCCATCACGGGGACGTGCCGGATGTGTTGGGCCGTCATGATCTGCATGCAGTCCTCAATCGATCGGTCCGGCGTCACCGTGATGACGGGGCTCGTCATGATTTCGCCAACCGTCGTCTCCTTCGACGACTTACCTTTCAGCATCACCTTGCGCGCATAGTCGCGCTCGGAAACGATGCCGACGAGTTCTTCGCGATCGACGACCAAAAGCGCACCGATACTCTTGGCCGCCATGGTGGCGATCGCGTCGTATACCGAAGTATCAGAGGATACGGACCAGATTTTTCGATCCTTGTGTTCGAGGATTGAAACGAGCGATTCCGTCATCATAAACAGTTCCTTTCCGACAGATCGGTCGAGATCATATCAAAACGGGCGAGGTTTAACCCACTACATCGCGCAAGGCGGCGCGAATTTCCGGGAAGGTGAATTTGAAACCCGCCGCCTCCGCCGCTTTCGGCAACACACGCTGGCTGCTCAGCATTACTTCCGCCATCTCGCCGAACATCAATTTCAGGCCTAGCTTCGGCACCGGAAGTATCGCCGGCCGGTGCAGCGCGCCGGACATCGCTTCGGTGAACTTCGCGTTGGTCACCGGTTCCGGCGACGCTCCGTTGAACACGCCCGCAACTTCGTTCTGCAGTGCGAAGCGCATCAGCGCGACCAGATCGCTGGCGTGAATCCAAGGCATCCACTGTTTCCCGGATCCGAGTTTTCCCCCGACACCGGCGCGAAACGGCGGCAGCATCTGCTTCAGCGCGCCGCCATCTTTCCCCAGCACCACTGAGATGCGGATCTTTACAACGCGCATGCCCAGCGCCGCTGCGCCGTCGGCTTCCTTCTCCCATTGCTGGCAGACCTCGGCCAGAAAACCGCGCCCCGGCCCCGCCTGCTCCGTCAAAATTTCTTCGCCGCGATCGCCATAATATCCCACAGCCGATGCGCACACCAGAATCGAAGGGCGATGCCGCACCTTGCCTAATGCGCTGACCAGATGCCGGGTCCCCAGTACGCGCGTGTCCCGAATTTTTTTCTTCACTTCCGGATTCCAGCGCTGGCTTACAGGCTCGCCGGCCAGATGGATTACCGCGTCGAAGTCGTTCAAGCTCTCTTCCGCGGGCTCGCCGCCAACCGTGTCCCAGTAGAAAGAGCCCACAGCCGCGCGCGTTTCCTGCCCCGGGTTCCGGCTCCATACCGAAACATAGTGGTCGTCTTTCAACAACGAATCCACCAACTTTCGCCCGATAAATCCGCTTCCGCCTGAGATGATGCACTTCATATTCGATAATCGTCTTTCCCGGTTCGCTCCATGGCAGCGATCTCTTCAATATATGCGGCAACGTCGGTTTTGCGCTGCATGCCCGCAAGGGACATATAGCGCAAGCTCCCGAAAATCGGACGCGTTCCCCATGGCCGGTCGTGCAGTCCGAAGCACCAGAGGATGTTCGTGTAGGTATTCGGATCGCGGCCATCGAGGGCGTAGCGGTCATGCAGATAGATCATGGTCGCCAGGGCTTCTTCGTAACTGGCCGTCCACTCGATAATCTTCTTGCCCCAATACATGCGGTAATAGCCGTGGATCTTGCCGCGCAGCAGCAGTTCTTTCTGGGTGGCGTTCCAGAGTGCGTCATAGGTCTCGGCACGCTCGAGTTGCTCGCGCGCATAGACCGGATCGCGCGCATCGCCCGCATGCTGCCGCATGGTCGCCTTCGCCCAATCGGGAAGCACGTCCAGCGCTTCCGGATCTGCAACCCATCGCGTAAAATTGAAGGCCAGCTCGCGCCGCACAATCAATTCTTCCAGGAATGCGCCGGCATTCAAGTCGTGCTCGGCCGCGTAATCCTTGGCACGCAACGCGATCTCGAGAGACGAGATCTGCCCGAAGTGCAGATACGGGCTTAGGTTCGAAGTGACGTGATTGCTGGGTTCGTTGCGACCGTCATCGTAGTTCTTTAAGCCGTGTTCCAGAAAATGCGCGAGCAGTTTCTCCGCTGCAAGTCTGCCACCTTCGTAGGCGATCGATGGCCGGACGGAATGGTCGATGTCGCAGCTAGCCACCAGTTCGGGAACATTCTCTGGGGTGACCTCGGTGTGAAACTCCGGAGGCTTTCCGCGCCAGCGCACCGTGGCGGCGGTTCGCTCCAGCGGGATCAAATACGCGGGCAGCATCTTGCGAATTTTCGGACGGATGGTATATGCCGCGTACTCTCGCTTCTCATACCGGCTCATCGGAACGATGCAACTGGAGTCCACGGCGAAGTAAGCCACGCCGATTTTGCCCGGCACTCGCGCGTTGTGCGCGGCGGCTATGAACGCCGGATAATCGTCCGTGACCACTATCGCGGCGTGCCCGGCCAATCGATAGAGCACGTCATTCGCGTCAGATTTTCGCCGGCGCAAGTAGAACGCATACCCAATGCCGCGCGCCGCCAGACGCTTCCGCGTCTCCGGCACGCCCTGCAGAATGAAAGTATGCAGCCGGTCATTGGCGTACGGGTAAGTGCAAGTCAGACCCTCATAGAAAAGCACCGGCAGTGCACGCTCATTGGCAAGTTGAATCGCATATTCGAGCGCATGATTGGAATCCACGCGCCGGTTCATCTGCGACCAATAAAGAACGTAGGAAGCCCCTTCGCGCTCGGGCGCGTCGTTCAACTTGCGAACGCGGTCTTTCAAACTGTCGCTTCCACGTGACTCGCCGGCCAAACTACACGCAGAAACGTGCTGGCCCGTTGAGGGAGGACCTGCACTTCCGACGCGGGATCAATCTTCCACACCTGCCCTTGCAGATACTCCTGGTCCTCAATCGCGCCGCAACCTGACAGCACAATTAACAACTCCCCGGCTACCCGGAATTCGCCGCTAAACGTCAGACGCTCGGTACGGAAATAAGGCGACTCCACCAGCAACTCCCGCCCCGGCTCCAGCGGCACTGGCGTAATCGCACCGGGATGCTCCCGACGGAGTAATGCCACGTCAAGCGATTTCTCGATGTGCAGTTCACGCCCACGCCCGTAATCGAACAGCCGGTACGTCACGTCGGAATTCTGCTGGATCTCACAGAGGCTGATGCCCGCACCGATCGCGTGGATTACGCCGGCAGGGATATAAAAAGTGTCCCCCGCGCGGACCGGAATCCAGAGCAGCAGATCCATAATGGCGCCACTGAGCGCCGCATCGCGCAACTCGTCTTCACTGACGGGGCGCACCAGACCGAGCGCAATCCGCGCGCCCGCTTCCGCCGTGAGAATGTGCCACATCTCGGTCTTGCCGGCGGAACCCTCGTGCTCCCGCGCATAATCATCTTCGGGATGCACCTGCACCGAAAGGTCTCCCGTGGTGAAGAGGAACTTTACCAGCACTTGGGGCGTGGGAAACCACACCTCGCCGGTCAACTCCGGCGTATCCCGAAACCATGGTTCCAGATGGCTTGCGCCCCAAACTCTTTCGTGGAAGACCGGATTGATCGGTTCCGGTTTCACTGCAGGCCCGTGATGAATTTGTCCATGCGATCGAGCCCGCGTTCCAACTCGCGCATGGAGGTCGCGTAGGAAATCCGAACGTGCTTGTCGGTTCCGAACGCCTCGCCCGGAACCACCGCCACGTGCGCCTGTTTCAGCAGCTTCTCTGAAAATTCCAGCGGAGTCGCTACACCGCCCCGGCCCAAAACCTTGCCGAGGTTCGGGTACGCATAGAACGCGCCTTGGGGAATGGAGCACTCGACACCTGGGATTTTCCGCAGGCGCGCGATAACGAAATCGCGGCGCTTCCGGTACTCGGCGAGCATGGTCTTCACCGAATCCTGCGGCCCTCGCAACGCCTCAACCGCGGCTTTTTGCGCGATCGACGTCGGGTTCGATGTTGAATGGCTCTGCAGCTTGGTCATGGCCTGCGCGACGGGTGGCGGCAGCAATCCATAACCGATGCGCCATCCCGTCATGGAGTATGTTTTCGAAACGGTACCCGCGACCAGAACCGTTTCCTTATAACCCGGAATGGACGCGATGGAAAACGGCTCACCTTCATACAAGAAGTGGCTGTAGCATTCGTCCGTCATCAAGTACACGCCGCGATCCGCCGCAAGTTTCAGAATCTTCTCGAACTCGCCGCGCGCGACGACCGCACCGCTCGGGTTCGATGGCGAATTGATCATGATCAGGCGTGTCCGGTCGGTCAGATGCTTTTCAATCATCGCCGCCGTGAGCGCAAATCCCGCCCCCTCGTCAGTCTCGACGAAGACGCACTTGCCGCCCGCGAAATTCACCACATCCTTGTAAGTCACCCAATAAGGAACTGGAATAATCACTTCGTCACCGGGATTGATGACCGCTTGCGTGATCCCGAAGATCACGTGCTTACCGCCTACGGAGATGATGCATTCGGCGGGGGTATACGACGTGCCGAACTCCGCCTTGTGGCGCTCGCATACGGCCTGCTTCAGCTCCATGGTGCCGCCCGCCGCCGTGTACTTGGTGAAGTTCTGTTCGATGGCGCGCACAGCGGCCTGCTTGATGTTGTCCGGCGTCGGAAAATCCGGCTCGCCCGCGCCGAAATCGACCACGTCGATGCCTTGAGTGCGCAGTTTGTCCGCGTCCGCCGCGACTTTCATGGTGGACGAAACGCTAATAGCCGAGATCCGCTCGGCGATGGTTGTCTTGAGTGTGGGTGTCATATATTGTTTATCGCGTGCTTCTAACCCGCTTGTATGGCCACGCGTTGCAAGCGATTCCTAAGACGCAGTTCAACCGAGTGCGGGACCAGCCCGGCGATGCTTCCGCCCAGCCCGATCACCTCTTTTACCAACCTCGAACTGATGAAGGAGTGGGCTTCCCCGGCGATTAGAAACACGGTCTCGATATCCGGCCGCAGCCTCCGGTTCATCAACGCCATCTGCCATTCGTTTTCGTAGTCCGAAATTGCCCGGATGCCGCGCAGCACCACGGTGGCCTGCTTCTCCACGGCGTAATGAACCAGCAGGCCGTCAAAGCAGTCGACTTCCACGTTCGGGAACTCGCGCACCACCTCGCTGAGCATCTCCATGCGCTCGGCGACTGAAAAAAGCGGCTGTTTGGCCTCGTTGCGCAAAATCGAGACGATCAGCCGGTCGAATAACCGGGATCCGCGTTCGATCAGATCCAGATGCCCGTTGGTGATTGGATCGAACGAACCCGGGTAGATTGCGACAACTTTGGCCGGTTTGGTCGTCATGGAACAATCGGTGATCTTTGATTCTATCGAATGCGGCACGCCAGCGCAGCGTTTGGAGGGGCGCGTGTTTAATTCGAATGAAGTCCGCGCCATTCGGACCGAGGAGCCCCGTATGACCCCCAAGGGAGTATCGATTTTGTCTAACCCGCACCCTTGCGAGCAGGTTGTTTACCAGTACACGGACGACACGCTGGTGGCCGAAGCCGTGGCGCTTTACAGCAGTGCGGGGCTGAAGGACGGAGAGGCATCTACGCCATCGCCGAGCAGATGCTGCCCGCGTTTATGGTGGATGGGATGCCCGACGAAGATCTGTTCAAAGCCATTTTGGGACAGATGATCGAAAGATCCCAGGCCGTGGCTGCGAAAAACGGACGTCCCGGGTTGGTCCGGGCTTTTGGC